>JAAETM010000580.1 GCA_024228395.1 bacterium
CGCGATCCGTGTCCTCCAGGTGGCTTCGAGTGTGGATGGCGCTCGTAGTCTCTTGCATATCAGCTGGGACGCCATACATCGTATCCTTGAGCGAGCGGTGGAGCGAGGTCTGAGAGTACGCAACCTGGAGGGTACTGCCAGGGTGGGGATAGGGGATACACACACGCGGGATGGGCGCACAGATTCTTCAAGCAGTGGTACAGCTGGGCATCACGATGCCAGCTGGATCCGATACGCAAGAAGGCACGCATGATCCGAGATCGGTTGGGTAATATCCTCACCGGTTTCCAATACCGGATCAGCTACGCGCCCGCCGAAGGCTTCAACAGTCGAATCCAATCAGTGAAAGCCGCAGCCCGGGGAATCCGAAACTTTGCCAACTACAGGACGCGGATCCTATTCTTCTGCGGAAAGCTGGAATTGCGGCCCAAGGGGGAAAGCCACTAAATTCCGGGAAGAGCCGAAAAACCCTTACCATGTCCTCATATGATAAACCAGCCTTCAACAGCGCTTCCCACTTCTCCCCCGAAGCGGCCCCTTTTAAACTCCTATCCACTTAGAATCTGTCAAAGGAGTGCTCGTCCCATACTACCCCGTCCTCCGAAGCCGCGTCATGAACAATATGAACCAACAACTCGCCGATCTACATCGCACCGTCCGTCGCCAGCACCATTCCATCCTCGGCCTTGCTACAACCCTAACGGTCTTTCTGCTGTCGACCGCACTCCAGCAAGATGATCAGACCCTCAAACTTCGAGAGCTCACCATTGTCGATGCCGTGGGCACAGCGCTTATCACGCTCGGAGTAAACGAAACAGGACAATCACAAATCGTCATGCATGCCGATGATAAACACGACTCTCTGTTTATCGGCACAACCCTGCTTGGACATGCCGCGATCGACCTCTTCAACAAGGACGGTGATCGAATCGTCTCGCTTGGAGGAACCAAGGAAGGCCACGGCGGAGTACGAGTCGAATCCGAAAACACCACCCCGGCCTTCTACATGGGCCGCGACTTGCGCGGCAATGGACGAGT
Organism: bacterium; assembly: GCA_024228395.1. Taxonomy (GTDB): domain Bacteria; phylum Planctomycetota; class UBA1135; order UBA1135; genus NORP259. The sequence continues at coordinate 1,039 of JAAETM010000580.1, forward strand.
GCCGGGTAACGCGCACGCAGGCCGCCGCCTGGATTGAGTCAGGGGGGATACAGTGTTTAGGGGGGATACAGTGTTTAGGGAGGATACACCGTATCCGTATTTCAGTGAACGCTCCTCTCGAGAGTCTCCTCCGAGTCCTCCTCGATGACCTCCTCAAAGTCCTCGAACTGGAGCCAGGTCACATCCTGGTGATCGGGATCTATAATGACATCGAGGTCGGCGCGTTGGGTGTTTCCGTTGACGGTGAGTTCGACCTGGTAGCTACCGGGGCTTACGATCGGACCGCGGCGCCAGCGGCGGTTGGAGCCGGCGGGCGGTGCTTTGCGCAAGTCCCATGCGATGTGATGCAAGCCGGCTTCCGCCTTGGGCTTGAACTCGCGAATGACCTCGCCACCGACGCCGGTCACACTAAGGGAGACGCTCTTCACACCCTTGCCGAGCAAGTAATCGATGCGAGCACCGGAAGCAGGGTTTTGGCCAACGAAGCGGCGCGTGCCGCTCGATCCGCGGGAGACGTCACTGCGCCAGCGGATGGCTTCTGACGGTTGGAAGAGAACAGCGTCCTGTTTGAGATTCTTGGCTGTCATCTGGCGCAGCGCCGAGACATCGAGGATCCAGAGTGAACGGCCGTGCGTACCGGCCACGATCTCGGGCGCGGACTCGGGCTGTGCGATCGCGTGTACCGGAACGGTAGGCAGGTTGGAGTGCAGGCGCGTCCAGTGGACACCGCGGTCGAGGCTCGCGTAGAGCCCAAACTCGCAGCCGACGTAGAGCAGGTTCGCATTAACTCGATCCTCTTCGATCGCGCGAACGGATCCTGCCTCGTCCGGAAGGTCGCCACGAATGGAATCCCAGTTTATGCCGCCGTCTTGCGAAGCAAAAATGTGCGGCAGGTCGTCATTGGTGCGGTGGCCATCAAAGGCGATGTACACACGTTTGGACTTGTGACGCGAGCTCATAATGCTAGAGACACGGTGGGGGACGGGGACTAACTCGGCCAGGCTCGGCCCCCCCGCTTTCTTGGCTTTTTTGGGATTCTCGCCTTCTTTGGCGAGGGGGTCTGCAGCCTGTACCTCACTTGCCGCGGTCTCCTCGGGCTTGCTGGATACCGCATTCGCTGTGGGAATCGCTTCGCCACTGGCGGCTTCTTGCAAGAGCTCGCTCGGCTCGGCAGTGAACTTGAGCTTCATCTTGCTGCCAGCGAGGTTGATGCTTCCTTTCAAGCTGCCATCCACCAGCAGCGCGTTGAACTTGAGGCGCATGTTGTCGGCCTCATAAGTGCCCGTCACGCGGCCTTTCTTCGCATTGTAAGCAACCTTCTTGAAGGCGCCCTCGCCGACGACGGCTCGCAGCTTGGCAGTCAGCTTGCCGTTTTCATCCAGATCGAAATCCAGCTCGAAGTCGCCCTCACCAGCTTTCAGATCAGCGCCGACAACCTTTCCGCTCCAGCTACCGGCTAGAGGGTGATGCACCCTGCAAGACTCAGGCTGATCGCAAGTCGTGTCGGGGGCGGGCTCAGCCGGTACATCTTGAGCTTCACTGACTGTCGCCTCAGTCAACTGGACGGTTTCAGCTTTAGGCAACGCCCCGCTGGCAATCACGTGTGCTTGCTGGGTTTCTTCGCTGGCAACGATTGAAGAGGGATCCGACTGCATTTTCGGAACCTGTTCCTCGATGACTCGCCCTTCGAAGTGGTCTTTCCAGGTTTGGCCGCCATCGTGCGTCGACCAAAGCGAGCCGTCGTCGGTACCGACCCAAAGAACATTCTCATTGCGCGGGGACTCGCTGAAAGCAGTTGCGCTGCCGCGGATGGTGCGTGTGATCTCCGGCGAAATGCGCTGAAGGTTCGAACCCTTCTTGAGCGAACGGAAGACGTAGTTGCCTGCGGTGTAGTAAATCTGCGAGTTGTGGTTCGAGAGCTGGAAGGGGGTCATCCAGTTGAAGCGATAACGGGTGCCCTTGGGTGAACGCGGGCGCATGTAGCCGCGGTCTCCAGTGCGCAGGTTTCGACTTCCGATGCCTCCGTTTTGACTCTCGTAGTAGATTTGATCCGGATCTTCGGGATCGACGCGGCAGACGAAACCATCTCCTCCGCCTATGCTCTTCCAGTCACTGTTGACCGGGCCTGTCCGAGTTGCGGTGCGCGAGGGACCACCCCAGCTGCCGTTGTCCTGCATGCCGCCGTAGACGTTGTAGTTGCGTTTCGAATCGGCCGTAACGTGATAGAACTGACCTATGGCGACGTGGTTGTGATGGTCCCAGTTCTTCATCCGGTCGTGGGTCACGTAGATGCCGCCATCGTTGCCGAGGATCATGTGCCTGCCGTCCTCAGGATCGATCCAGAGGGCGTGGTGATCGACGTGGACCTCGTATCCATGCCCGTCGGAGGTGAAACTCTCGCCGCCATCTGAGGAGCGATGCAGACGTGTGCCCAGCACGTACAAGCGTTGATCGTCACTGGGATCCACACGGACTTCCGAGTAGTACATCGGGCGCGGATTTAGCGAGTTGATACGCGTCCAGCTCAGTCCTGCATCGATCGACTTGTAGATGCCACCGTACTGATGTCCGTCCGGGCCTTGCTGCAGCTGAGCGTTTGCGGTCTGTCCTCCGAGCGTTCCCCGGAAGGGGCCCGGATCGGGGTAGGGTGACTTCCAAACTTCCGGCTTCTTGTCCTCCTTCTTGGCCTCGCCCTCTTTATCAGACTTGCCTTCCTTCTTAGTCTCACCCTCTTTCTTTGCCTCGTCCTCTTTCTCACCCGGGCGTGTGCTGAAGGTCAGCTCGCACTCGACGCCCTCGCGCTCACGCGATGCGACCACGGTGACCGTATCTCCAGCGAGGTGCTGGCGAGTATTGTCGAGGAAGTCGCCCCACGAGTGGATCAACTTGCCATCGATGGACAGCACGACATCGCCTTTCATCAGACCTGCCTCTGCCGCAGGGCCATCCGCGGTGACTTCCGTCAAGCGTGCGCCGGCGTCCGCGTCTTCCCCACTGAGTCCAGCAAAGGCAGCATTCTCCGGTTCCTGTGAGATGCGTTCGGTTTCGAGCACCATGAAGACAACATTGCCATCCTTCGGGTACCAGTTGAGGCCAATACGGCCGAGCTTGCCCTCGGGAAGGCCGCTCCGGATCGCTTCAAAATTCTGTCCGCCATCCGTCGTACGCCAGAGCCCACTGCCCACGCCCCACTTCTTGGCGGGGTCATTGGTGCAAAAGGCGTCGCGCTCGCGCTCGTAGCTGGCGACGAGAAGAGTGTTCGGATCATCAGGATGCATCACGATGTCGACCACACCTGTGTTGGCATCGAGCTCCAGGATACGATCCCAGCTCTCCCCGCCATCGACTGTCTTGTAGAGGCCGCGCTCATCACTTTCGCCCCAAAGGCGCCCCAGGGCACCGATGTAGACGATGTTCGCATCGGTCGGATCGATCACGATGGAGCCAACTTGGAAGCTGTTCTCGAGCCCCATCTTCTGCCAGTTCTCGCCCCCGTCAACCGACTTGTAGACGCCTTTGCCCCATGAGACGCTGTTGCGCGGATTGCGTTCCCCGGTCCCAACCCAAAGCACTTCGGGGTCCGAGGACGCCACCGCCAGAGATCCAATCGACGAGCAGTCTTGCTTCGTGAACTGATGCTCGAAGGTGTTGCCATCGTTCGTGGTCTTCAAAAGACCACCGCTAGCGGTTGACACCCACCAGGTACTCGAGTCACCTGGGTGCACAGCAATATCGGTGATGCGGCCCCCCATGGTGGCGGGACCAATCGAGCGCCACTGCAAACTCTCTTCCCATCCGGAAGGTAGCTCGAGCCCCGCAGCAGTCTCGGACTCTTGCGCGAAGAGCGGCAGTAGGGAGACACAGAGGAAGGTGGATACGAAGGTTGCTAGTTTGGGGGTCGGCATTGAATTCCAGTCGGGTCGGATACGAAGCACGGGGCTCCAGGCGTGGAGAGGCGCATGACGGAAATGCGCGACCCTACGGTATGCGGAGAGAGGTCCACGTGGGGGGTCGAACTAGGGCTGTCCTGGCTTGATACGTCCCAATTACAATGAATATACGGTGTCGCCCATCCGGGCGGTTTTCTATGGGGACTCCCCATGCGATTCCGCGGTTGATACCGTGGTGCCTGGTGTTGGGCTCATCTTCTCCGAGTCTCCTGGCATGCCATCTGGACCGGATCGCTGCCCATTGGGTTGCGATATTGCCTGATGCTTTCGTTGCTGAAAAAGTGAGGCCGGGTGCGCGGCTCAATATCGTCTTATTGTCGGATCACTTGCCCTCTTCGTGTAGCCAATACAGTTCCGCAATCGGTTCGCGATCTCGGTCAGTGACTTCGACTTGTAGAACGTGTTGAGCTCCACCATGACGGGGATCGAACACTTCAATCTTGTACTTGCCCGGGATTAGGCCTTGGAAGGTCAGATGTCCATCTGGAGCCAAATTCTCTTCTGCAAAGGCCGGGAAGATTCGTTCACGGTCCTTCCGGGATGGCTTCCAAATGGACAGCCGGGCTTTGAGAATGTGAAGAGGGAGGTTCCCAGTTACTCGCAGGTGAATCTCGTTGTCTTGAACGGGTACAACAAGCTGAAACTTGTGGGTGGGCGTGTTGCGGTGATCGATCTGCAGTTGCACCGGGTTCTGCACCAAGGCCGTGTCAATCCAGTATGGGCCGGGCCCAAGCACTTCCAAGCGTAGGCGGCCTTCCCCATCTGCAGATCCCTTCCAAAGGGTTCCCAGGCCAGAGCTCGCCTGCACCATGGCGAAGGGGACTGCCTCTCCAGTCTCACTCAGGCATTGCAGGTTGAATGTGCGGAATCCGGGCGTCGGGTAATCACGCCTGTGGGTCGGTTGCACGGCCCATTCGCCGATCGCGAAGACACCCGGTTTTGATTGTGGGACCCAAGAGAGCAGGCCCTCGTGGTTCCCTGCATTGCGTGGGAAGGGAATGGCAAATTGCAGATCAGCGTTGGGTAGCAGATCCACCTGGAAGCGGCGCATCTCTCCAGAGGGAAATCCATAGGACCAGCGCAGGCCAGGATAAGCGGGCGGGGTCTCGCGACCGGTTTCCGGGTCTCGCAAGTCCAGTGTGGTCGGGCAAATCAAACGGGCCAATTTGAGTTTGCCGCCATTCGGCGACAGCACAATTGTGGCCTGTGCGCGCAACCAGTCGAAATCCTTGGCGTACTCCGCCTTTATCTCCAGCCACTCGGGCGTGCGATGTTTGATCGTAGCACGTGTGACCTCCTGAAGGGAGAATGGCGCCGGCGTGAGGCCTGGAAACTTGGTGAGAGAACGGACTGTGGTCTTGACGTCCACCCCTGCCAAGGAGTCGAGTGCGATGGACCGCAAACTTCCCGGCCCCTGACCCAGCAGGACCGAACCTCCAAGTACGCAGGCCCTGATCCCATCCGTGTTCAAGAAGCCAATTGCCTCCCCATTACCGCCTTGAACCACTTGAGCGATCGTGGTTGCTGGCAACAGGAACAATTCATGGAAATGAACACGTCGTTCCCCCTGATCCAAACCCACCGTAAAAACCCATTTGGGAATGGAAGGTACCCGCCAGCGAGGGGCGATGTCCTGCTCAATCGAGAGAATGGACGAATGGGATGGTGTCGAGCCCTTTACGACCAACTGCACAGCCGAGCGTTGCACCTGTCCTCTCACACTCCATTCGTTCTCTAACCAATCTGGTTCTGAAATGACCAGATGCGTTTCCCTTCCGGATTGGATGTGCACAAGGGCCGGCTTGAGCATCGAAGCTCGAACGCTCAGATAGGAACTGCCCTCAGGCGCCAACCCGAGTTCGTAGGTCATGGGCGGACAGGACATTTCTGTTTGACCCCCTTCCGACTGTGAACTCCCGTGGTGCGGATACCAGGTTTCCGTACTTTTCGGGTGGGGGAATAGGAGCGTGGAGTAGGACATGTCGGACAACTGTTCTTCCTTGTCCATCACCCAAACGAGCAACTCACCTTTTTCAAGAACACGCACAACGCCCTTTTTTGGGAAGGCCATGTTCAGCGTTTGATCGAGAATTTCCAATGTGTGGTCTTCGCCCTCTGAAGTGATGGCTTGAAAGCGCATCTCTTCATGCAGTGCTTCTTTCGGCAATTGAAAGCGCCCGATCGCATCACTCTCCACCTGCCACAGGAACGGCAACCGGCCCCGTGTGGCATGGAGGTTGAATTTGAGCTCGGACACACCCTGTCCATAGGCATTCACGACAATCCAACCCTCCACTTTGGGTGCGACCGGCTTCTCGGATTTCTTCGGGCGCCGTGCCCTCCGCCGCCCCTTGCTTTTACGCTGCGACTTCAGTTTTTGCCCGCTGCCGGGTTGGCCGGGCTCATCCTCGGGCTCCGTTGCTACCTTCTTTGGTTCTACCTGGGGCTCCGGTCCCAGCGCCGTTCGCTCCCCCACTGCCCCCGAAGCCGGATTGTCCGGCCCATCAGCGGACATGGCTTTCATCCCTTCGGAGTCGTTCTGGATCCACCAAAGCCCCAAGAGAGCCAGTAGAAATAGCACTATCAGCGAAGCGAGACGAACTTGGCACTTTCGATTCATTGAGGACGGGGGTGGGGGGAAAGTAATGGAAACGTTTCTTCCCCCCCCCTTATTCCCTAGTAACAACCATTATCTCAACGTTGAGGCTAGATTTCGTCCACCCCTCCAGAAGCGCGGGGTTCTATCGACCTTTACGCGAATCGCTCAATGTGAGCTTTCCAAGGCCCTGAATCGGCCTTGGGCATCACCAGGTTAGTTCGTAGAGCTGTAAGGAGGGCAGGTTCTTTTGGCGCAAGACTTTGAGGCCTGGACTTTCGAGCAGGGCGACCGCCCGGGAGCTGGGTTGGTGATGAACCAGGAGCCAAATCCCGTGGGGCGCGGGTTGTTGCAGGTCCGGTTGGATCACACGCAGTTCGAAGATGGAAGCGCGGGTGCCCCTGATGGCTTGTTGGCGCAGGTCTTCGAAGTCGCCGAGCATATCTTGCAGGTGGGCGGAGAGCGTCTGGCCGAACCCGGTATTGGAGCCGGGTAGAGATTGAAGACGAGCGAATAGCTTCTCAATTTTGCCCACGTTGACGTCGAAGTTTTTGACCTCCTGAAAGCGTTCGTCGTAGTAGGTCAGCGCACTAGGGGATAAGTAGTCCGAGTAAATGCGGATCTCCGAATCCCCTTGCAATTCCTGGGCGAGGAACTGGCCGGCTTGCTGCCAGGCTGGATTGGGTTTGTAGACCGTCCAAAGGTCGCGTCGTGCGAAGAATGCGCCGAGAATGATCAGCAGGGGGAGCAGGGGCAGGCTGATGCTCCAGGCCTTGTTCGGCAAGACGCGGTCGGCTCCGGCGGCCATGAGGAGAACGACAAAGGGTAGGGCTGGAAGCGCGCTGCGCTCGATGTACGTATTGCCGAATCCGAGCAAGGGCAGTCCGAGCAATAGAGCGGGTAGGGCGATGAAACCAACCAGGGCCCAGCGGGATTGCAGTGTTCGGCCGGTCGGCGGGCGCCAGGCAGCCCAGCAGCCGAGTGAGAAGAAAGCTGCCCAGAGGAAGGGCAGGATTCCATGCAAAGTGGCTCCCCACATTCCGGTGCTGCCGCGAGGGGCTAGAGCCAAGCCACTCGGGAACCAAACGAACAGCAGCTTCCAAGCCTCCAACGCATCGAAGTGGCGCAGGTAGCCTTTCTCCGTAGGCAGTTCTGAGAAGTAGAGTTTTCCGACCACCACCAGCCCCACCAAACCCAGGGCGATGACGCTGGCGCTCAGGCGAGACTTCCACCCGGCGCTGCGCTTGACTATCTCCGCCAGGGCGAAGGATGCGGGCAGCACGACCAGGTAATAGTGTCCGAGCGTCGTGAGGCTCAGCACCAGCGTGAACAGCAACCATGCCAGGAGGCGTGGGCGGCTGCGAATCATTTGGGAGTGCAAGAGGAAGCACGCCAGGGCCAAGAACAGGTTTGCGGAATAGGGGCGCGCCTCCTGGCTGTACCAGATGTGCACGGGGGAAATTGCGAGGGCCCAAGCAGCCCACCAGCCGGCTCTTTCGCTGAACCACAGGCGGCCAAGCCGCTGCACCAAGATCAGGCTGCCCAGGCCGAAGAGCAGAGGGGGCAAGCGCAGGGAAATCACCGAGTCCCCGAAAATGGAAATCCAATAGTGGATGAAGACGAAGTATGCCGGTGGGTGAATGTCGCTGTAGAGCGTTTTTGCCAGCACCAATGGGTGCCCACAGAAGAGGCGCGAAGTGTAAAGTTCGTCAATCCAGACGCTCTCGGTGAAGCCGGGTAGGCGCAAAGCGAGCGCGACCAGGATCAATAGGCCCCACAAGATCCACGATCGGTTGGGCACACCTGCGTGCCCTTGGTGAAACGGTACCGAGTCCTGCATTGAGCAATATCCTAGTGGAGGATTGAAGCCGTGGGAATTTCCCTAGAATGAAATGCCCAGTTCGCCCGGATTTGGTGCACTGCCTTGCCCCAATCTCGACCAGTTCCCACTTCGCCTGTGCCATTCACCGACCTACCCCAATGCCAACACAAACGCCACTATCCGGCATTGGATGGAATTCGTGGCTTGGCAATCGCACTTGTAATGGTGCAGCACATGTTCCAGCGCACGCCCAAAGGGCAGCTCTTGGCAGATGATGTGGTCTTCGCCTTGGCAAATCGGTGTTGGATGGGGGTGGACCTATTTTTCGTGCTGTCCGGGTTCTTGATCACAGGAATTCTCTGGCGAGCCAAGGGACAGTGCCATTACTTCCGCAATTTCTATATGCGGCGAACCCTGCGGATTTTCCCAGCGTACTACTTGTTGTTGGCTGTCTTCTTTGTGGTCCTGCCGCTCTTCGCGATTCCGGCTGTTACCGAGTACCTTTCGGATTCGAGGGCGGACGCGATCTGGCATTGGACCTACCTGAGCAACCTGCGCATTGCTTGGCGGGGTGATTGGTACAACGAGCACATTCCCAATGTGTTTTGGTCCCTGGCGATCGAGGAGCAGTTCTATTTGATCTGGCCTGCGGTGGTCTTGCTATTCAGCCGCACGCGCATGTTGATTGTGTGCAGTCTGTTGTTTTTGACTGCGGTTGTTTTTCGTTGGGTGCTGGCCACCCAACCCGACGTGACGTGGGTCACGAGTTTTGTGTTGCCTCCCGCGCGCATGGATGGATTGGTATTGGGATCGTTGCTTGCGATCTTATTTCAAACCAATCTCCGCATGAGCTTGAGTTTCCGTCGCTTGGTACAGGTAGTGGGAATCATCGCACTGATAGGGCTGGCTTATCTGATGTCTCAGCGGCCCACCGGCTGGAGGGATATGCCCATTCAGTCGCTGCGATTCTCAGCCGTGGCCCTGGTTTCTGGGGCCCTAGTTTGGACGTGCATGGCCTCCACCGACAACTCCTGGCTCAAGCGCTTCTTCAGCTTGGGCGTGATGCGCTTCCTGGGCAAGTACAGCTATTCCCTTTACCTGTGGCACGGCCCAGCGGATGCATTAGTGCGCCACTTCTATCAGCCAGGCCCCGGCCTCGGTGGATCGAGTCTGCCGAGCCAGTTCGTATTCATACTTGCGACTTTTTCGGTGTCGATATCGGCGACCCTGCTCAGTTGGCATTTGCTTGAGAAACACTGCCTGCGGTTGAAGGAAAAGTACGCGTGACGTACTTGCTATCGGTGAATTTCGTACGGGGCCAATAGTTGGAGTGAATAAAGCGGGAAGGCGCGCGGCAGTCTCTTCAGAGCTTGCTAAGCTGCTCCCATGCTCAATAAAAATGACCTCCTCAGCTCCCTTCTGAGCGAAATTGAAATCGTGCGCCACCTGACCACAAAAGTGCCCGCCGATCGCATGGACTATCGCCCGTCCGAAGGCTAACGCAGCGCGTTGGAGCTCTTGCGCTACCTGGCCTCCTGCGGGGTCGGTTCAGCCTGCGCCATGGTGGACGGCAACTGAGAGCGCTACCAAGAATGGTTCGATGAATTCCAATTCCATCAGCGACCTTTCTCCGCAGGGC
>JAAETM010000581.1 GCA_024228395.1 bacterium
ACGCCGAGCAGCAGGTAGATCCAGATCTGCGATGGTTCGAAGGTGAGCGATTGCAGCAGCTCGGGGGAGAGGTCGACGGCGCGATGGGGGCCGGTGATCGAAGTGAAGGTGGCGTAGGCGAAGGTGGACGCCACGATGCAGGGGATGATCGCTTCGCCTTCGAACTCGGCCCGGCGGTAGAGCACCTCGGGCATGAAGAGTGCGCCGCCGAGGGGCGATGAGAACATGGCGCCGATGCCGGCGGAGGCGCCGGCGATTATGAACAGGCGGCGGTCACGATCGGAAAGGCCCAGACCTTCTGAAACGGTGCTTCCAAGGCCTGCGCCCACTTGGGCTACGGGGCCCTCTTGACCCGCCGAGCCGCCGGAGCCGATGGTGATGGCGCTGGTCAGGGCTTTGAGGGCGATGATGCGCTTGCGCATGATGCCCTTCTGGCGGTGGAAGGCGCGGATGACCGAGTCGGTACCGTGGCCTTCGGCCTCGGGAGCCAACGTGCAGGCGATGTAGCCCACCAGCAGGCCGCCCGCTGCGGGGATGAGCACGATCCACCATTGGCTCCAGCTCGTGTCGCCCAGGCCTTCGGTGTGTAGTCCGGTGGGAACCACGAAGAACCAATGTCGGCAAAGGTGGATGAGTTCTTTGAAGAGCCAACCAATGACTCCAGCCAAGACTCCAAGTCCGCCGGAGAGCAGGACCCACTTCGCCAATCGACCGGTGCGAAGCGAGCCCATGGCCCGTTCCTTTAGGGAGGGCTTTTGCTTCGGATCATGGGCCATGGGGCCAGAGTATGCCGACCCATGCCCCGCGCGGAAGTCGTGTCACGCAATTATTGGCTGGTCGCCCAGCTTTGTTTCAATTAGATCTCGCCGTAGGGCATGGCGGGCTTGTGTCCGCACAGGCGGGCATAGACCGAGAGGGCGCCCCTGTGGTGGGCGTTGTGGTCGAGGATGCCGCCGAGGGCGAAGGAGCGCGGCAAACCCGCGAACATGGGGCCGTCGGGCAGGGTCGATTTCCAGAACGTGTCGGGTTGCTCTTCAGCGGCCTGGATGGCGAGGGCCATGGCCCGGTGGAACCAGGCCTTGGCAGCCTGCAGGGTCTTGGTTTCGTCCAGCTCCTTCTCCAGGCCTTCGAAGTCCATACTGAAGGTTTGGCCCTCTTGGATGCCCTCCATGAACCAGTCCACGGTCTGGGCGGTATGGGCTATCTGGGCGATGGTGCTAAACGCCGTTTCGTGGGGTTGGAAGGTGCCGTCTTCTTCCTGAATGCATGAAATTGTGCGCTCATAGAATTCCTGGGAGGACCGCAGTCTGTCCGCATAATCGAGGTAGCTCATGCCCCTAATGATACGACTTTAATGGGGCACCGGAGGGTCCTGGCGGGACAACTTCACCCGATATTCATGCCATGCCCGCAAGACCTTGTCATTTGTGATTGGAGCGCGGGTGAGGTGGGAGGAAATGTATTTGGGCGTTGGAGCGGGACAGTGCTCAGTATCGATCGCTCAGGAGAACTTCCTAGTACTTCGCGTACGTGCGAATGGAGCGGGCCAGGTGTCCCGGGTCGTTGGCGAGTCCCCAGGTGTGGAGGATCACGGGGCCCTTGTAGCGTGACTTTCGGAGGGCGTGCAGGAATGGCGTTAGGTCAAATCCACCGCGATCCAGGGGGCGGATGGCGTCACTCCAGGTGTGCGGGGGCGGGCCCGCATAGGCATTTGAGTCGGCCCCTGCGATCGTCACGAGGCGCGTATTCTGGACATGGGTTGCGACAACGGTTCTCAGGTCGTACTGGTTCCCACTTCGAATCTCGTGGCAGGTATGCAGCGAGGTGTGGATGTTCGCATGCCCCACCTGCGCGATGCGAATGGCCGCTTCGGCGGCGTTCTCGATGTTCGTATTCCAGTGGGGGTAAATCACCATGGGCACGCCGAAGGCGGCAGAGCCCCGCGCCATCCGCAGGAGAAGGTCATCCACCTCCGCTGTCGAGGCGGCATTCTTCACGATGACCCAGAGCGGAGCGTCCAATGCGGCCAGGATCGGAAGCGCGTCGCGCCAGACCGTCGGACTGTCCGGATGGTTGAAGTCGTAGTTCACATAGGCGAGCATTTGGAAGCGGCTGAGCGAAGCGACGTGGTTCGCGTATTGGGTGAGCTTCGGTATGTCGCTAGCGACGCTGCAGCGCGTCACGAGGCCATCAAAACCCAGGCTCCTGACATGGTCCACATTGCTTGCTGGCACAGGACCCAGATCAAAGTCGTAGACCAGCAGCGCTCTCCTCGGTTGGGGGGTCATCGGATTGGTGATGAGGCCGGCCACGATGGCCAGGGCTCCGAAGGACCGGCTTAGGATCGTCCTCCAGCGTTGGAATAGGGTTGTCATTTTGCGTTGTGGGTTAAACGCCCGGGCAGATGGGCGCGTGTGCTGGCATTCTAGCATGGGCCACCAATCCTGCGCGGAGGAAGCCCCCACCTTGCAGCGTGGGTGGGCGGACAACCCTCCGTTGGACCCGGTACAGCGCGTCTCACCCAGGCGGTGCCGAACCCGCCACCCTCCCCCCCACCCCGACTGGAGCGGCGCGGCCAGGGTGCGGCCCGCGCGGCAATCGATTGCTAAATCAATTCCCCGGTGGGTACGAGCTCCACTTCAAGGGGGCGTTTGGGGTTCGAGGTAATGCCGTAGATGAGCTTGATCGGCTCGGCGCCGAAGCACTGTTCTAGCTCATCTAGCTCACCTTGCAGGGCGGCGGTTTGTTGGTTGGTGAAGCGGGTGCCGTCGGGCACGACGATGGCGGCTACGGTTTGTTCGCCGGAGGTGCGCCCCACGGCGCGCACGTATTGACCATGGAAGCGACCGGCTTCCACGATTTCATCCTCGATGATCTCGGCCGCGTTCCGACGCAAGTGGGCGAGGATGAAGTCCAGGCGCGCTTCGTCGAAGAGGTGTGCCAGGTCGGGTTCGACCTTGTCGCTGTAGACGCGTTCGCCGCGGCCGGCGTGGATCAGGGACACGTTGGGCTGCAGGTGGCGGAAGTGGAAGGCCACGAAGCGGTCGGCGATGTGGTAGCGGCCCCGGCGGGAGCGCAGGGGGTTGGGGTCGGTGATCGGTACGATGCGTTCGACCAGGCGCAGCTCGCGCAAGACGTGCAGGTACTTGCCGGCGGTGGGGGAGTCCACGCCCACGGCCAGGGCGATGTCGCCAATTTTCGTGGCGCCGCGGGCTACCGCGGCCAGGATCGAGTTGTAGGTGGCGGGGCTGGACAGCTCGGAGCGCAACAGGAATTGCACTTCGTCAAACAGGTAACCCTCCGGCCGCAGCACCTCGCGCAGCAGGTTTTCCTGGATGCTGCGGTCGGTGCGGAAGCGGCGCAGGTAGGCGGGCATGCCGCCCAGGATTCCATAGGCCGTAACGCTGTCCTGCACGGACCAGCCCGGGAAGAATTTGATCGACTCTTCGGGCTCCAGGGGCACGAGTCGCCTCTGTCCCGTGCGCCTTCCGAAGAGCGGCGATTTTTCCGCGAGCACCTCGTTCTCCATGAACGAAACCTGGCTGCCGCACAGGACGATCATCAGGGAGCTCTTCTTGCCGCGCGTATCCCAAAAGCGTTGGATTTGTGAGGTCAGGCCCTTGCTCGATTCGCACAGGTAGGGGAATTCGTCGAGCACGAGCACCAGGCGTTTGTCGCCAGCGCGTTCCGCCGCGAAACCCAAGGCGGTCGACCAGTCCGGGAATTCCATGCCCTCCAGCAAGGGGTCGTTCAGCGTGTCCTTAAGGGCATCCCGAAACGCGTGCAGGTTGTCCTTTTCACGCACCTGGGCCGCCAAGAAATAGACCGCCCGGCGCTTCTCGCACAACTGCTGGAGCAGCTCGGTTTTGCCCACGCGGCGTCGTCCATAGAGCACGAACAGCTCCGGCTCGCCCGAGTCCGCGAGTTCTTGAAGCACGCCGAGTTCACTATCCCTTCCTACGAATGCATCCATTGGATTCCCCTTGATGGCTGGCAGGGTTCACCGCGCCGAGCAGGGGAGCTCCGGCCTTGGACCTCAAAACACCCTGTGCGCATGGCGAAACCTGGCCAGAGCCAGGGGGTTAGTGTGCCTGTCCGGTGGGGGACAGGGGAACTGGCGGTGGCGGGGAGATAGGGGTGCGTCCCCGCATTAGGAAACCTTGGGAGTAGTATACCTGGTTGTATGATACTGAATGGGTGCTCTAGAGTCGGTGCGTCCTGGTCACCACGGGCTGGCGGGGCTACGTGTTGATCCTAGCGCGCTGGAATGCCCGCTGTTCTCACCGGGCCGGGCGAGGGCCCATTGCGGGGATGCAAGGGGGGGGCCTTCGCTTGGGTTTTTGAGAACAAATGCCGCCGGATGGGGGGCTACCGGCCGGTTTGTTGAAGCTCCATGCCAGGTGGCCAACACAGAACCCAGCCAGTCCCGTCGAACAGCCACCAGGGAGTGCTGTGGCCGCGCCTCAGTCATCCAGGAAGCGCAATCGACCCGCTGTGCGCTCCACCAGCTCGGCTTTGAAGGCGTGCACTTGATTGCGCGGCACGAGCACCCTTCCGGAAACTTCCTCACCATACTCGGGGTCTTCCAGGCTCAATTCGTGGCCGTGTAGGACGCTTTCCACAGGGCCAGAGCAATCGTACGGATACGCGAAAGCCACCGCCTGCGTGATGATTTTGGTCTCGATCTCCGCCCGGTCCAAGGCTTGGCCGGCCGCGCTCCCGTAGGCTCGCATGAGTCCGCCGACCCCTAGCTTGGTGCCGCCGAAGTAGCGCGTGACCGCCACCACCAACTGGGTCACTTCGTGGCCTTCGAGTTGGGCCAGGATCGGGCGTCCCGCAGAACCGCCGGGTTCGCCATCGTCATTGGCACGGTTGTTCTTGCCCTCCATGCCAGTGCGCCAGGCATAACAGTGGTGGCAGGCATCGGGGAACTCTTCGCGGATGCGCTGCACGAAGGCCTCGGCTGCCTCGCCGCTCTGCACGGGCGCCACGTCAGCAATGAAGCGCGAACCCTTGACCTTCTCCGGCTCATAGCGGAACTCGCAAGCGGGGGTTCGAAAGGATTCGGGCTCGGGCATGGCCAGAGTCTACCCGAGCGCGCGAATATGCTTGGTTGAAACAGCCAAATTCAGGTGGCGGTCCGGCGGGTGTAACGAAACCAGCCGGGCCTGCGGTCGGGCGCGTGCAGTATGTCGGCGGCGCCCATCTCGGGCCTCAATCCCAATGGGTGCCATTGACGCCCTAGTGCGGGGCTCGCATTTAGACCGCGTCGTCAGGGTGATCCGTGTTCACAAGAGCAATAGAGAAAGCAAGATAGTGACCGAATTGCAGGCCACGCTTAGCTTCGCGGCGGGGCCAAAATTCAGACCCGCGAACTTCATGTAAAGAAAGAACTCGGCGCAGATGACCAGGGCTTCCACGGACCAGAATCCAAGGGGTAGATTGGGATGTTGGATCAGGAAACTGGCGATCGGGTGGGTGGTGAGGTTGATGGCCAGCACGAATAGGAACAAGTCCGCAGGGC
>JAAETM010000582.1 GCA_024228395.1 bacterium
AAAAAGGCGTTCGAAAAATTGGCACCATCCAACACCGCCCGGTGGAAAAATGCGTCCCCAAACCCACCTTTGTGCGCTTGAGCCTGCGTAAGATCCGCCCCACTCAGATCGGAACAGTGCCCATGCACGCGACCAAGGTGCACACCGCGTAGGTTAGCGCCGCGCAGGTTCACCCTCCTCAAGGTGGAGTCATCCAAATGAGCGTCCTGCCAATCCGCCTTTGGCAAAATGGCCCCAGTCAACAGGACTGGTTCGTCGCGGTCCGGCGTCCAACTGTTGCTGGTCGCATGCAAAATGCTCACCGGAATGGCAAGGCTTAAGAACTCGGGATCGTCTAGTCCAAGTCGCAAGAGTTCCTGTGAATGGGGATGTCGATCCAGCAGGTAGGCGATCTCCCAAATCAATCCCAGGCGCAGGCCAACGACCTACAAGGTCGACCAATCCCCTTCCTCGATCGCCGTCAGCACTCGGTCGGCCGCCAACAGTGTCCGCACGATCTTTCGCCGAAGCAACGATGTCATGCGACTGCTAGTCAAGAACGGCGCGGACTTCAGACCCGCTTCCATTTGCTTGTCGCAGGCGCCGTCCCAGAAGCGCAGGGAGAACTCCCCAATGAATCGAGCGCAATCGGGTCCCGGAACCATGGCATACAGGAACTCTCGAAGGGCTTGCTTGGGATCTTGCAACTCTGAATTAGCGGCCAATCGATCCAATACCCCCGCAATCAACTCGGGACAGCCACTCAAGAAACTGGCGAGCTCTGCGCTGAACACATGAGATGTCAATGCACGCACCTGCGATGGATGGCGAGCCAACAGATATTCCAACACTTCATCCGCACCCCAAGGTGCCATGTCTAATTTGCCCAAGGTGGGGATCAAACCAGCATCCTGCGAAGCATAGAGCACCAAACCGCGCTCGGCTGCGGAATGAAGCTCTTCCGCGCTGGGTTCGAGCAACCCCGCAAATGCCGCCACGAACCCATCCGTCCATAGCATCCTCCAAACGCAACGCCAAACCGTCGGTGGACATCTTGACCCTGGGGCGAACGATATTTGGTTTCATGGATCCTGGGACGCAACACCAATCAACAAGGTTCCGTGGGCCTGGGCATCCTGGTTTCCAACAGATGTGTGAGTTCCAGCTCCTGGCCGAAGCTCAAAGCCGCCACAGGCCTGCTCTACCTGGGTCTATTCGCCCTCTTCTCGCCTTGGTTTTTTACCGGAATCAGATCCAGCTCCCTCGCGGCCACTTCCGCAAATTCAATCATCAGCACCGGCAACGGCTTGCCGATCGTGCGGTCGCCGTCCATGTTGAGTTGGATTGCGATCGCCAGATCCAGGTCGGGGAACCAGCCCATGGAAGATGCGTAACCGGTCATGGTTCCATCGTGGCCGCGAAGTTCTCCCAGGGGTGTTTCGCGGCGAATGAGTCCGGGGCCGTAACTCGAATTGGGGCCGAGATGGCGCGGGTTCGTGGGTACGGTGTTGAGCAGGTCCTGCAAGTATTTGACTTTGCTGGCGTGGCCTGAGTAGTAGATGCGCGCCCACTTGGCCAAGTCCATGGGAGTGTTGCAGAAGCCCCCACCGCACCACTCGAACTGGGGGTTGATGATGAAGACGCCATTCTTGATCACGCGATCGGGCAGGCCGAATTGCTTAAAGGACTGGGTGTGCCCCTGGATGAGGCCGGGGATGGTCCTCGAGTTGGACGGAACCGTGTCGATGAGTTTGTTGGGCTTCAGAAAGTGCGTTTGCACATAACCATACACCGTTTCGCCGCTCAGCTTCTCCAGGATCATGCCGACGATGATGTAGTTGGTATCGGCATAGGCCCAGCCGTCGCCGGGAGCGAAGAAGGGTTCCTGATCAAAGACATATGCGAGCAATTCCTCGGGCTTCCAGACCTTGTCCTTCTGCTTCGTGAGTACCTCCCAAAACTCCGGTGAAAAAACGTAACGCGCAATGCCGCTCTCGTGCCGCAACAGCTGGCGCACGGTTACCGTTTCAGAATTCGCAATGCGGCCGAACCACTTTTCGCCCTCAAAGTACGAGCGAGCTTGAGCGTCCAAATCGAGTCTGCCCTGACCAGCAAGCTCGAGCGCCATGGCCGCCACATAGGTCTTGCCGATGCTGCCCGACAGCAAGCGGTCCTTGGGGGTCAACGCGCGTCCACCTTCGGGATCGGTAACCCCCGTTGTCACTACGATCTTTCGCCCACCGGGCAAGACCAGGGCCAACGAGCCCCCGGGGAAATCCGCGCGTTTGCACAGCTCATCAAACTTCTCCTGACAGAGCCGCTCGATTCGAGCTTCCACGGTTTCCACCTGTACTTCGGCGGCCCCCGGATCTTGAACCGCCAAGGCCCCAGGGGAAACAGCGAGCATGAGGAGACAGAAGAGCGGGTTGATGAACATGATAGAGCCTTGGGTCGGTTGTGAAATTGCGAGTATTGGCAATCCCTCTCACCTGCGGATAGGCCTTTCACGCCTTTCACCCAAAGCAAACGTCCAGACAGGGAATAGAGCGATTGCGAGCCGGGGTGAATCGACACCCGTTGATTCACGTGGGAACAAGGATCTGGTGGGCCGGGAGCATCCCAGCCCCTATTTCCGTCAACCCAAACAGCGCCGCGCAACTCTTCTGGAACCCGATTGTGGCAAACATGCGCCGGAACATGCCAAACACCATAGAAATCGAGGATCTCAAGGTCCTGGTCTGGCGCATGGGCGCGCAGGCGCTAGGCTATTCCGCTTGGGTCCAAGGGCCTAGCAGATAGAGGATACCGGGTCGCTCTTGCCCCTCCCCGAACCAGAGATCGCAACATGTCCCGATTGGAAAAGATCGTCACCCGTTTGTCCCAGCGCATGGGGCTCGAAGCAGGCGAACTGCAAGCATTCTTCGCGAAGGGCGAAGAGGTGATGTACAAACCCGAAGCGTGGCTCTTCCATGAGTCCTCGCCCAAGTCGTGGACGGGTTTGGTTTTGGAAGGAGAGGTCGAGCTGGTTCAAGGGTTGCACGGCTCCAGTCGACACGTGGCGATCCTCGGCCGGGGCGCTCTGATCTCCGAAGGCGCCATCCTCGACGAACACGCGCACTCGATGGGCGGCATGACCCGTGGGGGCGCAACGCTCTGGCAAATCGATCAGGAGGCGATCGCTGCCTATCGGAAAGAGAACCCGGAAACGTTCTATCGCATCGTGGCGCGTATCGCCGTTCTGATCAGCGAACGCTTGCGCATGGCCTCGGCGCGCAAGATTCAAGAGAGCGGCCCCAACGTGGTTGGCCGCATGCGGCTGGAACGCGATTCATTGGGCGAGCGCGAACTGCCTGAACACGCTTACTATGGGGTGCAAACCCTGCGCGCCATGGAGAACTTCGCCATCTCCGGCACCTTCGTCAAAGACTTCGACCACTTCGTCTTCGGCCTAGCCATGGTTAAAAAAGCTGCTGCTCTCGCCAACCAGGAACTCGGTGTGTTGACAGCGGAGCAAGGCCAGGCCATCTGCGACGCCAGCGATGAGTTGCTCGCGGGCAAACTACACGAGCAGTTCGCCGTGGACATGTTCCAAGGCGGCGCGGGCACCTCGACCAACATGTGCGCCAACGAGGTTATCGCCAACCGCGGCCTGGAGCTCATGGGTCACAAAAAGGGTGAGTACAAACACCTGCACCCCAACGACCACGTCAACCGCTCCCAATCGACCAACGACGCCTACCCGACTTCGATCAAACTCGGCATCTTGCTGTCCTTGCAAGATCTACTGGGTGGCATGCGCGAACTGCAATTCTCCCTGGCCGCCAAGGCTTCCGAGTTCGCGGACGTGCTCAAGATGGGCCGCACCGAAAACCAGGACGCCGTGCCGATGACCATGGGCCAGGAGTTCTCCGCCTATGCCACCATGGTTACGAGCGCAATGTCCGCCCTCGAACGTGCCGGCGATCAGTTCAAGCACATCAACATGGGTGCCACCGCCATCGGCACCGGTATCAACAGTCCACCAGGTTACGCGGACTTGGTCACCTTCAAGCTCTCCGAAGTCAGCGGCTTCAACCTCAAACTGGCCGATAACCTGGTCGAAGCCACCCAAAACGCTGGCTCCTTCGTGCTCATGTCCGCCAGCATGAAACTCGCTGCCGTGCAGATTTCTAAAATCTGCAAGGACCTGCGCTGGATGTCCTCCGGCCCGCGCTGCGGTCTGAACGAGATCAACCTGCCCCCCATGCAGCCCGGTTCTTCGATCATGCCCGGCAAGGTCAACCCGGTCATCCCCGAGCTCGTCAACCAAATCTGCTACCAGATCATGGGCTATGACGCCGCGGTCTCCATGGCCGCCGAAGCCAGCGAGTTCGAACTCTGCATGGCCGAACCGATCATCGCCTACGACCTGTTCCATGGCATGCTCATCCTGCGCAACGCCTGCGTCACCCTGGCCAGCCGCTGCATCACCGGTATCGAAGCCAACCGGGAAGTGTGCGCCGACTACGTCAAGAACTCGATCGGCCTGGTCACCGCCCTGAGCCCCGTACTCGGTTACGAGAAGTCCTCCGCCATCGCCAAAGAAGCCCTCAAAACCGGTGGCAGCGTCTATGACCTGGTCCTTGAAAAAGGCTGGCTGCAAGCCGAAGAACTCGACGACCTTCTGCGCCCCGAGACCATGACCGACCCGCGTCGGGTGCAGCACTGATTCCGAAGGTACCGCACCGGTGGGGAGAGATTAGGTCATGGCCTAGGGAAGTTCGGGGGCCTGGTTCTTGGGCGCTCGACGATGGCTCGCACGTCCTGGACCCGATCCTTCGCAGAGAACGTCTCGCGCTGCCCAAACTACCACGGCCACCATACGTGGCTCGCCGCCATCACTGATCCGCTCGGTGACAAATGCCATCAGTGAATTTGGGGTGGACAATCATGGAGTGCGCGATTGTGGACCTTGATCGCAGTGTCCCGAATTGAAACATGGATGTGGAGCACGCATTATTCGTGCGCAAACGCGCCCAGTCTTCGCAAGTGCAGAGCTCTACACGTGTTAGAGGCAAATGGCGCGCAAGGAAAGCCCCACTCCATTGGGCGAAGACCATTTGGGGCCGTGTCCGCATAATTCGGGTACAGGAATCGGGTTTAAGCTGCGGTGCAGCCAGGTCACAAACAATGCGGGGTGAAGATTGTGGAAAACGAGACCGCAGGTTCTTGGAGATTGCATATTCTCCTGCTCGGTTACTTGGGGCGCATTTTCGTTGATCCAATGCGGGTCACCTCCTCACGTGTTCAACCTGTCAGTAGTTCAACAGCAATCAAAACATGCTCAGATCTAAACTCATGCTCCCCGGGGTCGCTTTGGCCTTGGCTTGTGGAGCTTTTGCTCAAATCGGTACGACTTTTTGTGCGGCAACCAACAATTCGACCGGTGCGCCGGCGTCTTTGACGGGGGCCTTTGGAAGTGGGGTGGGTAGTGACCTGCACCTAGACGTTAGTGGTGGTGTGCCTAATGAGATTGGTTATGTTCTTGTTGGCAATGAAGCGACGTCAGGAGTGATGATTACCAATGGTTTGAACTGCTTAACCGGCCCAAGCACTGCTCAGGTATTCAGGTATAACGTCGCCGGGACGAATGCAATCTCTGTGGGGCGTTTCGATAGTCAGGGCGTGTTGCAAAACCTTGTGGGCACGTCTTTGACGGGTACAGGTTTCGATGTGCCGGATATGATTCCAGCGTCCGTACCATTTTCGATCATGAGTGGCGATACTTGGCACTTCCAGTTGTGGTATCGGGACACGGCTGTGGCGTCGAGTAACTCGAACTTCTCGAATGGCTTAAGCGTGACGTTTGATTTCACGCAGCCGATTGCGGGGATGGTACCGATTCCTGCTGGCACGTTTAGCATGGGATCAGCTGCGCCGGGTGGATTGCCCTACTACGGGGACCCCAGCACGATTCCGGTTCACAGCGTAACGATCAGCCAGAACTTCTGGATGGGAGAACATGAGGTGACGCAGGCGGAGTACAGCACTTTGATTGGGTCCAACCCCTCAGCCTTCTCCGGCGCGAATCTACCTGTGGAGCAGGTGAGTTGGAACGATGCCGTAGCCTACTGCACCGCTCTGACTGCACAGGAAGTGGCCCTTGGACACGTGCCGACTGGGTATCAGTACCGCCTGCCGACGGAAGCTGAATGGGAGTATGCCTGTCGCGCAGGAACGACGACTGAGTTCAACGTGGGGGCGGAACTCTATTGCGCAAACGCGCAGTTCGAGCTCAGCTACCACAGCAACAACATGTGTGGCGTGAGTGGCACTATTGAAGTTGGAAGCTATCCTGCCAATGCATTTGGGTTGTACGACATGCACGGCAACGTTTATGAGTGGTGCCTTGATAACGGGGGGACTTATGGCGCGGGCGCAGTTACAGATCCGTTTGTGGCAGGCGGCTCGGTACGGAGCGTCCGTGGCGGCGCCTGGAGCTTCTACTCCTACTCGTGCCGGTCCGCGTTCCGGGAATTCGCCAGTCCTGGCGACTCGGCCAACACCCACGGGTTCCGGGTTGTCTTAGCCCCTATTCTCGTGCCCTAAGTCAGATCAAGAATCAAGAGCCCACAGGCGAAAGCACGCAGGCCCGTGCGGAGCCGGGCCGTAGAAGCCACAGGCCAGGGTGGATTCAACAGAGCATTGGATGCACCGTTGGGTTGAGGTTTGGCGTCCTGAGGGCTCGTTTCGCAGTTCTGCCCCTGCGCTTCCCTTCGGTCCCTGTGGCCAAGTCCCGTAAGAACTCTCATCTAGGAGTCAGTCATCAGGCCAAGCACATAAAAAAGGAGCGCAGCCTGTGGGCTGCTCTCCTTTTTTATCATGTTTGGTCCGCGAACTACGCAGGTTCCGGCGCATCGTCCCAATCAGCGCAAGCTGGCGTCGGGAAGTGCAGGATGGGAGCCATCTTTTGCTCGGCTTGAGCCTCAGCAGCAGCGTCCTCGTTGATGAGCAGGGAGGGCTGAGCGTCGAGCACGCGGTCCACGCAGCTCTTGCAGGAGGTGCCATTCGGCATGCGGTTGATGACCGAGGGACCCAGGATGGGCTGGGAGCAGCCCAAGCAGGTGACATTGTTTTCCGGGATCTTCATGGTGGGGTATCGGCCAGGGCGGGGGCTGGACTTGAGCGGGGATCCGCCTGGAGACCCGATTTGAGAGGCCGCGGAGCCAAAACCTCACGTTTAGGGCAGATAAAATGGGCTCGGGGCTGCCTTCTGGCCGATGGAAGCCCTACAATTAGCACCGGAAACCTGCGAATTAGATCCAGGCACCCCAAGCCCATGCTCAAGCTCACCAAAAGAACCGAATACGGCCTGATCGCCCTCGTGCACCTGGCCGAAAACCCCGGCCGCGTGGTCAGCGCCCGGGAGATCGGTGAGCAATACCCCGTGCCCCGCCGCCTGCTGGCCGAGGTGCTCAAGGACCTGCAGCATGCCCAGCTGATCGATTCCCAGCGCGGCGCCCACGGCGGCTACTCCCTGGCCTTCGAGCCCAAAAACATCTCCATCGGCAAGGTCGTCCAGGCCCTCGAAGGCGCCCCCGCCCTGACCGAATGCCAGAGCGCCCCGATCGAAAACGAATGCGAAGTGAAGGGCAAGTGCCCCATTCGCAACCCCCTCGAACGCATCCGCGGCGGCATTTGGTCGCTGATGGAAAACACCTCATTGAGCTCCCTGCTCGAACCTTCCCAGTTTGTGGCCGCCCCCAGCGGCACGACCCCCCCGACAAGCGGGGCCGAGTGATGAAGAAACCCATCTACCTGGACTACCAAGCCACGACCCCCGTCGACACGCGTGTCTTCGAGGTCATGACGCCCTACTTCACCGAGATGTACGGCAACGCGGCCAGTCGCAGCCACGCCTTCGGTTGGCAGGCGGAAGAGGCCGTTTCCAAGGCGCGCGAGCAAGTCGGCGCAGCCATCGGTTGTGGGCCGAAAGAGATCATCTTCACCTCGGGTTCCACCGAAGCGATCAACCTATCGATGAAAGGCGTGGTCGATATGTACGGCAAACCCGCCGGCGAAAAGAACCGAGGGCACATCATCACCAGCCTGGCCGAGCACAAAGCCGTGCTCGACACCGCCAAGCACCTTGAAAAGCAAGGCGTGGACGTGACCTACCTGACCCCCGACAAGATGGGTCAACACAGCGCCGAGCAGGTCGCCGAAGCGATGCGCGAGGACACCCTGTTGGTCACTATCATGTGGGTCAACAACGAGATCGGCTCGATCAACCCGATCCCCGAGATCGGCAAGCTGTGCAAAGAACGCGGCGTTCTGTTCTTCACCGACGCCACCCAGGCCGTTGGCAAAATCAAGGTCGACGTGGAAGAAGCCCAGGCCGACCTGCTCTGCCTCTCCGCCCACAAGATCTACGGGCCCAAGGGCGTTGGCGCCCTCTTCGTCCGCCGCCGCAAGCCGCGTGTGCGTTTGGTTGCGCAGATGGACGGCGGAGGCCACGAACGCGGCATGCGCTCCGGCACCCTCAACGTGCCCGGTATCGTCGGTTTGGGCGCGGCCTGTGAACTGGTCGTCACCGACTTGGAAAAGGATCAAGCCCACTCCCTGGCCCTGCGCGAACGCTTCGAAAAGTTGATCTTCGACGCGCTCGATCACACCTTCATCAACGGCAACCCCGACCAACGCATCAACCTGTGCTCGAACCTTTCCTTCGCATATGTCGAAGGCGAAAGTTTGATCATGGGCATCCCGGACCTGGCGGTTTCCTCCGGTTCCGCTTGCACCTCCGCCAGCCTGGAGCCCAGCCACGTGCTGATGTCCATGGGCGTGGGCGACGAGCTGGCGCACTCCTCCATCCGCTACGGATTCGGTCGCTTGACGACCGTTGAAGAAGTCGACTTCGCCGCTGCCCAAACCATCGAAGCGGTCCAAAAACTACGCGAGCTTTCGCCCCTCTACGAGATGGTGCAAGAAGGCATCGACCTCTCAACGATCGAGTGGTCCGGCCACTAAACAGAACAACCCTCAACCAACTCAAGCACCATGGCATACAGCGAAAAGGTCCTCGACCACTACAACAACCCGCGCAACGTGGGCTCGATGGATAAGAAGAAGGACGAGGTCGGCACCGGAGTCGTCGGCGCCCCCGAGTGTGGCGACGTGATGAAGCTGCAGATCCAGGTCGAAGGCGACACCATCGTGGACGCCAAGTTCAAGACCTTCGGCTGCGGCTCCGCAATCGCGAGCTCATCCCTGGCCACCGAGTGGGTCAAAGGTCGCACGCTCGACGAAGCGCTCGCCATCTCAAACACCGAGATCGTCGAAGAACTCTCCCTGCCCCCCGTCAAGATCCACTGCAGCGTATTGGCCGAAGACGCCATCAAAGCTGCCATCGAAGACTTCAAGAACAAGCGCGACAACGCCTAGGAGCACAGCATGGCTATCACCCTCACCGAACGCGCCGCCACCGAGGTCAAGCGCATCATCGCGGACCAGAAACTGCCCGACGGCACCAACCTGCGCGTGGGTGTCAAAGGCGGCGGTTGTTCCGGGTTCTCGTACACGTTGGGTTTCGACGACAGCACCAGCGAAATCGATCAGGTCACCGAGTTCGGCGACATCACCATCGTTTGTGACCCCAAGAGTTTCTTGTACCTGAACAACACCGAGGTCGACTTCGAAGAGAGTCTCATGGGCCGCGGTTTCAAGTTCCAGAACCCCAACGCATCAAAAAGTTGCGGTTGCGGCGAGTCCTTTAGCGTCTGATCCGATTCCAAG
Organism: bacterium; assembly: GCA_024228395.1. Classification (GTDB taxonomy): domain Bacteria; phylum Planctomycetota; class UBA1135; order UBA1135; genus NORP259. Next base: position 9,754 of record JAAETM010000582.1, read on the forward strand.
GTTAGCGAGTCTGCGATGATCGATCCGAGCGCACAAACCGACTCCATGCCGGAGCAAAAGCCCAGCGCCTGCGGCAGTTGCGAGAGTCAACGCCTGTCGCCCCTGGCCTGTGGCTCCTGCGGAGTTCTGGATGACACCGATTCATTGCCGAGCCCTTTCCAGCTCTTCGGCTTGGCGCCCAGCTGGACCATCTGCCAAATCGAGCTGCGCAAACGCCTGCTGCGCATCACGCGCCTGATCCATCCCGACCTGCACCCGGCCGACATGGATGCGGAGGAAGCGCGCCTAGCCGAATTGCACACCGCACGCCTAAACCGCGCCTACGCCGTGCTAATTGATGACGTGCAACGCACCGAGTGGTTGATCACTTTCCTCGGAGGCCCACCCGCTTCCAACGCCGTGCCCCAGGACTTGCTCCTGGAGGTCATGGACTGGAACGAAGTGCTGGATGACGTGGAGCAAGGCGACGCTGGCGCTGCCGAACTGAAAGAGTTGGTCGGCGATTTGCAAAAGCGGCGGCTTGGAGTCATGCACGACCTGCGCGGCGTGCTGGAGCCACTTCCAAGGGTCGCTAGCCCCGCGCTCGAGACCGCCCGCGAACACCTGGATACGCTGCGCTATCTGGAGCGTATTCTGGAACGTACAAAGGTGCTTCAGAGCGCCTAGTCTGACAACCGATAATACCCAATACTGAACTAGCTACACCTGCTCCGAATTTCGATCACTGAGCACTCCACGCCGCAGCGCGGCGAGGAGTACGAAAGTGAACCAGGTTCGACATTGTCCACCGTCCCCGCCCCACCGGCAAAGACCACCTACCCCCCGCCTCCCTCCCATGGGCTACATCGAGCTCAACGTTCTAGATAACGTCGTAAAACACGTGGTCATCGGCATCGACCTTGGCACCACCAACTCCCTAGCTGCGATTTGGGATGAGAATGGGCCGCGTGTTCTGGCACCCGAGGGCGAGTCGCCCATTGTGCCCTCGATCGTCTACGTGCCCGAGTCCGGCAAAGCCCTGGTCGGCAATGCCGCCAAGGCCATGGGCGTGATCGACCCGGAGCACACGCTCTTCAGCGTCAAGCGCTTCATGGGCCGAGGCCTGGACGACGTCAAAGACAACCTGAACCTGCTGCCCTACTCCGTCACCGAGACCGACCGCCACCTGGTCCAGTTCCAGGTGCGCAACAAAAAGATCACCCCCCAGCAAGCCAGCGCCCTGATCCTGCAGGAGGTCGGCCTGCGCGCCATCAACGTGCTCGGCGGCGCCGATATCATCCAGGCTGTCATCACCGTGCCCGCCTACTTCGACGAACCCCAGCGCCAAGCCACCCGCGACGCCGCCAAGCTCGCCGGCATCGAAGTCCTGCGCATCGTCTCCGAACCCACCGCCGCCTGCCTGGCCTACGGCCTCGATCAAAAAGGCGAAGGCAACATCGCGGTCTACGACCTGGGCGGAGGCACCTTCGACGTGTCGATCCTGAGCGTGGTCGACGGCGTTTTCCAGGTGCTCTCCACCGCCGGCGACACGGCCCTGGGTGGCGACGATTTCGACCGCGCCATCATCCGCCACATGCAAGCCGAGCTACTCATCGCCGGCCACACAAACGAACAACTCGCCACGCCCACCTTCCTGGCCAGCGCCCGCCTAACCGCCGAAAAAGCCAAGTGCGACCTGACCAACAACCCCGTCACCAGCCTTCGCATCTACCTGCCCGAAGAGGGCATCGACTACCGCAGCGAACTCTCCTGCGAGTCTTTCGAAGCCCTCATCGGCCCGCTCGTCGAGCGCACCATCGATCACTGCAAGCGCGCCCTGGCTGACGCCAACCTGACGCCCGAAAGCCTGCACGAAATCGTCCTGGTCGGAGGCTCCACCCGCATCCCCCTGGTCCGCCAACAGGTCGAAGAGGCCTTCGGCCGCCAACCCCACACCGAGCTCAACCCCAACCAGGTCATCGCCCTTGGCGCCGCCGCCCAAGCCCAAGTCCTAACCGGCGGCCGCCGCGATGTGCTATTGCTCGACGTCACGCCCCTATCCCTCGGCCTAGAAACCATGGGCGGCGCCGTCTCCAAAATGATCGAGCGCAACTCGACCATCCCCTGCTCACACACCGAGGGCTACACCACCTACGCGGAAAACCAAACCGGCCTGGAACTCAATATCCTGCAAGGCGAACGCGAACTCGCATCCGATTGCCGCTCCCTCGGCAAGTTCAAACTCACCGGCATCCCCCCCATGCCCGCCGGCATGCCCAAGATCGCAGTGCGCTTCCACCTGGACGCCGACGGCCAACTCACCGTCACCGCCAAGGAAGAGTCCACCGGCGTAACCTCCGACATCACCGTCGAGCCGATGCACGGCCTCACCGACAAGGAGGTCGAAGACATGCTCACCCAAGGCTACACCAACGCCCAAGCCGACTTCGACAACCGCCGCTCGGTAGAACTCATCACCGAGATGGGCACCATGCTGCAAGCGATCAACAAGAACCTTGCCGCAGCCACCCCGTCGCTAGACCAAGAAACCCTAGACGACCTACAAACCACCACCACCACCGCCCAAACCGCCATCACCCAAGGCCCGGCGGCAGCGGACAAGGACTCGCTGCAAAAGACCCGCGACGCGCTCGAGCAAGCCTCGCTGCCCTTGGCCGCAGTCCTTATGGACTCGGTCGTGAAGAGCGCTGTGTCAGGTAAAGATCTGGCGGATTTGTAGAGAGTCCCGGGTCTACCTACCCATCAGTTTTCAATCATGACTCTATCATCTAATAAAAAGGTAGTGCGCTCCGTTGGTGACCTTGAGGAACTCCTAACAACCTTCGAAGGCCAAATTGGTCAGGACCTAAAGCCCATGTGGTTTCGAGGACAGGCGAACATGTCTTGGGATCTACTTCCACCTGCCTTGCGCAAGGACTTCATTAGCGCCAGCAGGAATACCGATCGGCAACGGGCGGTAGAAGAACAAGGCCTCGCCAAGGAGTATGCCCTACTTTTTGAATTCAGGACACGGTGTGCACAATTCAAGGTACCCAATGACCTGACCCAGCTATACATGCTTGCACGCCACTATGGGCTCCCAACACGGTTGTTGGATTGGTCCATCAATCCTCTCGTTGCGCTTTTTTTTGCGGTGGTAAGTCAACCAAACACGGACGGGGTCCTTTTTGCAATTAATGCAAGGAACCTAAGGGGTACCGGGGTAATAGACGCGGTTGCCGAGGATGATCGCGAAGTTTGCGATAAAATAGCTCTTCTATTCGATTCAGAGAGAAATCCATCAGACTTACGTGGGCATTGTGCCCCCAAAGATACCAATGGCTATGAGCGAGCGGGCTGGGACGCCATCCCCATCATTCCAAGAGCACGCGATTCTCGAATGACAAGGCAAGGGGCAAGGTTCACCTTCCACTTTCCCGGCTGCAGGGGGATCAAACGAGACGAGCCTACATTCATTAAAGAGTGGATCGTTCCTGCAAGCGATAAAGAGGCGCTACGTGGGACTCTTCGAAGAATGGGCGTTGATTGGGATCAGATTTTTCCGGACCTAGATCATGTGGTCCAGAGCATCGTGGAAACATCTCTTCCAAACCTCAATAGGACCTAATCCCACGGGACCTTGTTTTGCGGTGGTCAACACTCCCCAAAACTCTAAAGCTCCCGCAAGCGGGAGCTTTGCGCCCCACTCTGGACAAAGACATCTTCGAAGCAAAAGCGCCACTCACAACCAAATTGGCATGTGAGGCAATCCCAGAATCGCTCCCTTTTCACAGGTACTCAGACTGACACCTGAAGAGCACAGAGAGTGGGTGGGGTCGAATGCCAATGGCATGCAACGAAGCGAACATTCCCTTCAGATAGGTGGAAGGACAGGGGTAAGAATCGAACAGGGACTACCAATCATATGCAAATAGAGCTGGGGATCCTCCGGTATGCAAGAACACCGGATCCTGAATCCCCTCAAACCGCTGGTCAGCTAGGCATGCCAGCATCCCGGCCATGGCCTTTCCAGTGTAAACAGGGTCTAGAAGCAGCCCCTCTAACTGCGCACACTTCCTGATGGCCTTTTCACATTCGGGGGACCTCACTCCATACCCATCGCCGACCCAATCGTCGAGGACCAGTATTCTGCTGTCGGGCAGAGCGATCTCCGTTTCAAGCTTCGAAGCGATCTCTCCAATCAAGCCTCGAACAATCGCCGTTTTGGCCTCAGCGGTTGAGCTGACTGCTATTCCGACGACTTGCACGGCAACGCCGAGTATCTCAAACCCCGCGACGAGCCCAGCCTGAGTCCCTCCACTCCCCGTCGGCAGAAAGACATGAGAAGGAGTAATGCCTTGAGAATTGAATTGTTGAATGAGCTCTGCTGCGCAGTTTACATAGCCTAGAGAACCAACAGCATCGGAGGCCCCCACAGGAATAATGTGGGGCCTTCCGCCCGATTGCCTGGAGGATTTAGCGACATCTTGTATGGTCGAATCAACGTCTTTGGCAGGAACAGAAGTAATCTGCACCCCAAGCAATTGATCCAGTAGTACGTTTCCCGAGTCTTCGAAACGTTCACTTTGATCATCCGCGCAAACGCTTGTAACAACATGGCACTTCAGCCCCAGCAAAGCTGCCACAGCTCCCGTTTGCCGAACATGGTTGGACTGAGCTCCTCCACTGGTGATAAGGGTATCGGCGCTTTCTTGTAGCGCCTCCCCTACGACAAACTCCAACTTGCGAACCTTGTTACCCCCAATTGCCAGCCCTGTGCAATCATCTCTCTTGATGAATACCGACACACTGGTTTCTGAACTCAGGCGCTCCGCCTTCTCCAAAGGGGTAGGAAGGTGCCCAATCCTTTTGCGAGGCATCCCCTTCAAGAGCTGGCGGACGGGGTCTGTTTCTGTGGCTGGAGTCTCATAGTCTCTCTGATACTGAGCATAGTAGTCCTCTGCTGCCTTCCCAAATGCGGTGGCGTCCTTGGAATCAATAGCGATGGCCGCCATCGTTCCCGGGTCTCTTCCAAACAGCCAACCCTTCGAATATGAGGGATGAAAGCACCTATTCCAGGGGATTGGTTGGTATCGACTATTGGTATCGATCCAATTGACTCCCCAGGGAGGACCGTCGAATGCCACTGTCCTTTGCCCTCTAAGCTCCCTGTAGCGTTTGATCAGGCATGCTAGCCAGGTTAGTTGGTCAAACGCATTGCTATCGGCGGGCGTTGGTCTGTTTCTCTCATTTGCATTCTCTAGCCCTGAGAGACCAACCTGTCTCGCATATATGAAGTTCTCCCAGCGTCGAAAGAAACTAATCACCTGATCGCCTGCGATCGAGTCAACAACATCGAGTGCCAAGACGCCATAAGCCACACCAGCTCCGAGCTCCTCAAGCGTTGTAAGCATGGCCCGCACCTTCCGCTGTATTGCCCTATCTCCGTTGATTAAATCTGCTGACCTCTTGTCAATCTTGCCAAGAAGATCCCCAGCCCTTCCTGGGCAGCAGCTCCCCTCTATCTCGACCAACAACTCCAATTCGGTTTCCCTGACAGCCTCGGTATTCCGCCTTGTATACCTCAAGCTAGATTGCAACCGCCCCAACCGCTCTCGATTCATGCGCGCGCGCTTGTTCTCTATCAAAGTCCGTGTTGCCAACAAGGCACTAAACGTCAAGACTGCGGGAGCCCAGGCACCTAAGGAGATGTGTATCATTGGTATTGAGAACTGAGGTTTAAGCCTGATCCGCTGGGCCGCACAATGATCCAATAAATTGCTCAGCCCGATTGAGTATGCCAGCACAGCCCACTGTACGCTGCAAAATTCTCGCGTACTCGTTTAGCCGGCCTCCTCCTGAACCAAATGCCCCCATGCCCGCCGGCATGCCAAAAATCGCAGTACGCTTCCACCTGGACGCCGACGGACAACTCACCGTCACCGCCAAGGAAGAATCCACCGGCGTAACCTCCGACATCACCGTCGAGCCGATGCACGGCCTCACCGACAAGGAGGTCGAAGACATGCTCATCCAAGGCTACGCCAACGCCCAAGCCGACTTCGACAACCGCCGCTCGGTAGAACTCATCACCGAGATGGGCACCATGCTGCAAGCGATCAACAAGAACCTGGCCGCAGCCGCCCCGTCGCTGGACCGAGAAACCCTAGACGACCTGCAAACCACCACCGCCGCCGCCCAAACCGCCATCACCCAAGGCCCGGCGGCTGCGGACAAGGACTCGCTGCAAAAGACGCGTGACGCGCTGGAGCAAGCCTCGCTGCCCTTGGCCGCAGTCCTCATGGACTCGGTCGTAA
>JAAETM010000583.1 GCA_024228395.1 bacterium
CTCTTCCGCCACCAACTGATTCGAACGTGGAAGAAGTGGCTTTATCGCCGCTCCAACTCGCGCCAACACGACTGGGTATGGTACAGGCAGCTCCTGCTGCGCTACCCCATCCCCTTCGCCCGCGCAATCCACTCGATCTACTCGATCTACCGCCGTCCAGCGAGCCCATAATGTGGCTTAGCCACTGCTGGGGGGCAGAGTGGTTTGGAGCCGCAGATTGGGGGAGTGGGTGGCGAACCGCTTGGTGAGGAGAAAAACCTGGAAATGGGGGCTGGGGAGGCTCACCGGGAAGTTGTGGCCGAAAAGACCGAGCCCGGATCGGTAAGTTTGGTGGGTGCGAAGGTGTGGCAAGGATCCCGACTCTTGGGGGTCACCGGTGAATCGGGACGATTCCAAATCGATCTCGCCGGGGGGCGAGCCGAACCCGTGCGGGTCGAAGCAGAAAGCTACCGGCCGGAACTTTGGTCCACCGAGGATAGACGCGGGGAGCCAGCTCCGGCTGAAATCTGGTTGAGTCCAGTTGATTGATGGTGCCGGTGTTCCCCCAACTACCGGGTTCGATAGGTCCGCGGCCGATCACTCACTAGTGAATGTGGATGCGGGCAGTCCCGCGCCGTTGACAAGGTTCGGTTCCGCGGCGGAGGCCCACCCATACCGGACCGCTGTGGCGCGGTTGATGGAGGGGCAAGTGACGATCAGAGCTCCGTTCTTGATGCGGCCTTGCGCAGCATGCCAGAGGCCGTCGGCGTCGCACATTTCCAGGTGACCAGGCGCTTTTCCATCGCTGGTGGTTAGGCCCTTGCCATGGTCGAACAGGACCTCCATGGTTCTATCGTCTAGTACGGCAAGTTTCAAGAACAAGGGGCCACAGGTCTCGGGGAGTTCAAATCCATAGGTCCCGGACAAGGCAAGAAGGGCCAAGCGCTTGGCCACATCCTGCTTGTTGGTGGGGTGGATGTTCCTCGGGTTGCCAATGTCCATGGTTATCGCCATGCCCGTGTTGGGTAAGGCCAGGGCCCGGCGCTGTGCATCGCGCAGGGCGCCGCCTTGGTCCCGTGAGCCGTACTCGAAGGGCGCAATTTGCACGAAGTAGAATGGGAAGTCGCCGCGCCCCCAGCGGGCGCGCCAGTCTTCGATCAAGGCGGGAAACAGGGTGCGGTATTGCAGGGCTCGGCTGGCGTTGGATTCGCCCTGGTACCAAATGGTGCCTCGGATTCCGTAGGGGATGATGGGGGCTAGCATGCCGTTGCTCAAGGTCGTCGGCACGTGTTGGTTGGGCCAGCCTGCGGAGGGAAGTCGTCCGAGTTCAGCCATAGAGGATCCTCTTGAGCGTAGCCATTTGCCAGCCAGCGGGATCGAATCGGAGCTGCTTTTCTTGAGCAGTCGCATCTGCTCGGGCTGGCCGGAAAAGCCCCCAGCTCCGCCGGTATCCAGCACGCGCACTCGAAGGGCAACCGAGCCTGCTTTTACTGCGCTGGCTGGAACCGGGTATTTCCGGTCCCTGTTCCACATGCCCGTGGCATGGGAAGCACCGACCAGAGAATCGCCGAACCAGGTGGTGTCGTTGTCATCGATGGGGCCCAATTCCAAGGTCAGTTCGTGACCTTGCCAATGGGCGGGGATTTCAACTTGCCGCTCATACCAAACCACGCCGTCAAAGTCCGCCAGGTCGTCCTTCCAGAGGCCGGGGACTTGGGACTTGCGCGGATTCCGCGTTGGGTTCGCATTCTTACTGGCCAATTTCTCCCACCAGGCTTGCCTGAGTTTCTTTGTTGTGTGAACGTCGTCGGTTTGGCGAAGGCGTTTCAATTCGGAATCAAAGCTTCCAAACTTCTGGATCGCTTCGGCGCTCATCCAAGCTTCGGCGCGCGTGCCTCCCCAGTTGCAAGAGATCAGCCCGATGGGGATGGAGAGCTCCTTGTGCATTCGGCGGCCGAACAGAAATCCGACTGCACTAAAGGGCCCCACTGAATCGGGTGAGGCACTCTTCCAGGTGTCGTTTACTTGGGTTTGAGGCGATTCGGAAATGCGGTGGGGCACATCGAACAGCCGGATTGTCGGGTAGGTGGCGTCTTCTAGCTCTGATTGCCAATTTGCAATGCCAGGGCCCAGGGCCCATTCCATGTTGGATTGGCCTCCGCACACCCAAACCTCACCGAGCAGGACATCGGAAAAGTCGATGTGGTTTTCGCCTTCCGTGATCTGGAATTTGAAAGGCCCACCCGCATCACCGGTGATGAGGTCGACAGACCAGGTGCCCTCCGGTTTCGCGGTCGCGCTAGCCTTGGACCCCCAATCCGAAGTGATCGAGATTCGACTACCCGGCTCCGCAGTTCCCCAAATCGCAACCGTGCTATTGCGTTGCAACACCATGCCATCGGAGAAAATACTAGCCGCTTGCAAGTCCGCCCTGGATTCCACGACCCCGTACTGGCGACGCAGTTCGAGCAACTGACCTTTCAGGGTGGATACGAGTTGCGCGTGTTTGGCCTCGGCATAGAGGTTCCGAATCTCATCGGGATCGTTCACCAGATCCAATAGCTCCCACTCGTCCGTGCGCGGGTAGTGGATCAGCTTCCATTCCGCCGTGCGAATGCCATAGTGCGCCGCCACATTGTGGGTCGCCTCGCCGCTGTACTCGTAATAGATCCCCTTACGCCACTTGGACGTGTCCTGTTCGCGCAACATGGGAGCCATGCTATGGCCCTGCATATCAGCGGGGATATCCGCTCCTGCCAGGTCCAAGAATGTGGGGGCGAAGTCCAAGTTCTGCACTAGGGCGCCCTGGCTGGAACCCTCCTGCACAACACCCGGCCAGCGCACGAGCAACGGAACCTTGAGTGACGGTTCGTACATGAAACGTTTGTCGTACCAGCCGTGCTCCCCCAGGAAAAACCCCTGGTCCGAGGTGTAAATCACCACGGTGTTGTCGGCCAAACCCGTTTCATCGAGCACGTCAAGAATGCGACCCACGTTGCGGTCGATGCCCTGGATGCAGCGCAGGTAATCTTTGATGTAGCGCTGATATTTCCAGCGGACAAGGTCCTCGCCCTTCGGGTCCATTTCCCTGAAGGCGGCATTGCGCGGATTGTAGGCAGCGTTCCATGCGTCTAGTTCATCGGCGGTCATGTGCTTGTCACGACCCACGGCCCAGCGATCGGGTCCGCTGAGGGTTTCTCCCTCCAGCGGCGGCACTTTGAGGTCGTAGTACAGCCACATGTGGCTGGAGATGCTCATCTCTTGCTCGCGCGCCGGGCTTGCGAGGCCTTCGCCTTTGTCAAGCAGAGTGGTCGGCTCGGGCATCTGCATGTCATCGAACAGACCCACCTCCTTGGGACTCGCTTGCCAAGCGCGGTGGGGGGCCTTGAACTGGCACATCAACATGAAAGGCTGCTGCGTTCCGGATTGTTCCTTCAGCCAGTCGATGGCCTTGCTGGCAATGATGTCGGTGTTGTAGCCGGGCACTGAGTATTTTCCATCCCGGTTGATGAACTCCGGTGAATAGTAGCGGCCTTGTCCTGGCAGAATGTCCCAGTAGTCAAACCCCTGCGGTGTGGAGTGCAGGTGCCACTTGCCGATGACCGCCGTTTCATAACCCGCCTTCTGCAACAGCTTGGGAAAGGTCTGTTGATCCCCATTGAAAACGCTGTTGTTGTTATCGATGAAGCCGTTGATGTGGCTGTGTTTGCCGGTGAGGACCACCGCGCGAGCCGGTCCACAAATCGCATTGGTGCAAAATGCGTTGTCGAATCTGATCCCACCCGTGGCCAACCGATCGATGTTGGGAGTCTCTGGCAAATCCGAACCATAGGCGCTGACCGCAGCCGAAGCGTGGTCGTCGCTGTAGAGCAACAGGATATTGGGTCGCGAGGCTATCCTTTGCTCCGAGTCACTGGACGCCCCCTCTGATTGGGTGGTGAAAGCCGAGCCACAGAGGGCTGCGGCGAGAGAAAGGACAAGAAGCAATCTGGCCATGGTGGGGGGCGGAGCCTTCGAAGGCACGGGAAGTAGTGGGCAGCCCATCCAACGTGGGCCCGCCCAGTATACGGTTCCTCACTTTTCTTGCCTTTTGGCGCAGCATGCACCCGGAAGGGCCATGCAGGGGAGACAAACCCATGGGCCCGCAAACAACTTGGGCAGCCCAACGTAGAGGTCCGAGTTGAAACATCGAGGAAATCCCATGTGTGAAGAAAGAAAAGCCAGCGAGCAGGTAATCAAGAATGGCGTCAGCTTTGGCGTTGCCTTGGCGATCGTCATTTCCTGGAGCGCCAACAAGTCCATTATCTGGGCCATCATCCACGGGCTCTTTTCCTGGATATACGTGGTCTACTACGCCCTGTTCCGCAGTTAGGGGCGGTGGTTTCAGGCTCCTGGCCTGTATGCA
>JAAETM010000584.1 GCA_024228395.1 bacterium
CCAGCCGCGACACGTCGTCGGGATCCAGGTGGGGTTTGGTGAGCTCAAAAAAAACCGCTAGCACTTGCTCCGGGGTAGCGCCCAAATGAATCGCCCCGCGCGTATGGCTTGCGAGTTGACGCTCCAGGTTCGAGTGCAATAGGCACACGATAGCCAGCAACTCCCGTAGGGCCGGTGCGAGCCCCGGGCGCGCGAGAACCCGGCCGTATGCGTGTTCCGCAATCCAGTGCGCGAAGTCGGGGTGATGTTGGGCCAGCCGTCGGCGCACGACCGGGGCCAGGTCCTGGTAGATGCCGTCGAAAATCGGGGCGCTCTTGGCTTCGAAGTTTTGATCCCCGGGCTCATGTTCCTCGGGGGTGGGCGCGTGCAAGGTCCCGTCGAGGGTCAAAACCTCAAAGGCCTCCACGATGCGTGGAAAGCCCAAGAAGAGATGACTTTGCAGCAGGGCCTCGCGCCAACGCACATCGGGTTCACCCGGCGGCGCATTGCGGCGCAGTTCACGCAGGCCCTGCCAATAGCTCCGGGTCACGGAGCTGACCAATTCGACCAGACGTTCTTCGGTGGCGGTGAGGGGGGAGGCCATGGGAATCAGGCGAAGTGTCTGATGACCTGGCCCAGGCGCAGGGTTTGGCCGGGCTTGAGGGAGTCCAGGGGGGTCGGCCCGCCGGGGGGGGCCACGAGCACGATGGTGGACCCATTTCGAAGCGGGCCAGCTCCTGGCCAACCTCCAGGGGGCGTGGCGGATCCACGCGGCGATCCCCATCGGGCGGCAGGCCCACCACGCGGATGCGACCCACGATGACGGCGCCCACCAAGACCATGAACAGGGGCCCCGCGGGGGTTTCGATGCGCAGGGG
>JAAETM010000585.1 GCA_024228395.1 bacterium
AGCACCGTAGCAGCCCAGGCGCGCAGACCCTTGAGCCAGCGCTTCATCGGTTCCTGGATCGAAAGCAGAAGGCCAATCTGTAGGGAACCGAGAGCGATCAGCGTGATCTTGGGCGGCAACGTGTTGCTGATCTCATTACCCGGCACGCCGACCATGCTGATCGGGTAGGGACCGCGGAAAATCAGGAAGTACAAACCGATGGCGCCGCAGGTGGCGAGCAGCAAGGGTCTAGCGCTGCCTTCCAATTTGCCATCGCACCAGGCGTAGCCGAGTTGGTGCACGGCGGACCACACGAAGATGTAGTTGATCCATGCGGCGTTTTGGATCCAGTCTTGAAAGAAGGCCAGGTCGACCAGGGAACCTAGCACCAGGAAACCGAAGAAGGATCCCATTCCGAAGCGACGCCAAAGGGAATGGGTGATCGGCACCAGGATGGCGATCAGCACGTACACGGCCAGGAACCAAACGGGGATCAGGGCCATCTGTGAACCGCGCGAAATCCAGGGCGGGGTGACTCCGCTCTGGTTTGCGATGGCGCCCATGCCGATCCAAACGGCGAGGGGGATGAGCACCGGACCGATCAAACGGCGCAGGCGGGACTCGAGCCAGGTCGAATAACCCGTGCCCTTGCGCCTAGCGGCATTCCACGAAATGCCGTTGGAAAAGCCTCCCACAAAAAAGAACACGGGCATGACCTGGATGATCCAGGTGAAGGGATGGCTGATCGGCGTCAGGGCCAAAAGATGGGTCGTGATCAGGCCCCCTTCCCCGTCCGCATAGGCCGCCGCCGCGATCCAATGCCCGTAGATCACGAACAGGATCGATACCGCCCGCAAGAGGTCCACATAGCGAATTCGCGAGTCTGGGGTGTGCGCGCTGAGTTCGATGGCACGCTGCCAGGCGGAGGGGCGCTTGGGGGAAGGCATGGCAGAGGGTAACGCAGGTGTTGCGGACCAGGTAGAAGGGGCAGCCTTCTGTCAGCAAGAAACCCGAATTGCCCGTGGGGAAGCATAGCATACGCTCCAATCGGCAATCTGCGTTTGTTTTTTATGTCGAGATCGGGGGTACGACACGGTTTGAGGGGCCCGATCGCTGTGCGGTTACCAGTGGGCGGTCCGGGTCGTGCTCTTTGTTATTGGAACCTGGGACAATTCCGAATCTGGGCCCCGATCGAAAACACGGCCCGGCGTACTAGGGCCGGGCCGTGGTTTGTCAGTGTCGGCTGGCCGAAGCCACATCGGCGTGCGACGACGGTTTTCCTTGGAGTGTGCGGTCCAGCAGATCCTGGAGGTTGGCGATGGCGGCGGTATCACCTGGGACGCCAATGGCCAAAGCCACGTAGGAGCGGGCTGTGGCCGTTCGGCCTAGAACCGTCTTGCGCGCTTCTTTTCTGGACCTACGCAGGTTGAGCGCGACGTTGTAGGTGTTTCGGTCAGCGCTCCTGTCGGAGAGGTTGCTTGCGTTTTGCAGGGCATCGTCGATGGCCTTCATCGTTGGTTTGTCGGCTCGGTGTAGCCGATGGCCATAAACGCCCAGGGCCAAGCCAGCCCCGGATTGCTGGTCAGGGTCCCCTTGAATCAACCTGTTCAAGAGCTCCTCGCGAACTTCACTCGATCCAGCCCAAGGATCTTGATCCTTGCCCGACCGGCTACCGGTTTCCGCCAGGGCCAATAGGGCGAAATGGGAGGAATGCGAACCTTTTAGATCGGCCTGTCGCAGCAGTTCGTTTCGAATCATGCGATCCACGTACTCACCATCCGCGTCCCCTAAGAGCCCAAGGACCAGTATCGAGCTGATCCGCACGACCTGCGGCTGCTTGGTTCTTCGTGATAGCGTCTCGATCATCCGACTCGCTATGCCCATCTTCATTGAGTTGCGCTGGTCGTAGCATGTCCCCTTGTCGGCCTGGCTCCCCGCAAGGGCGAGGCTCGCAAGAGCATTGGCTGTTGCCGTGCGCACATTGGCGTCGTGTTCCCACCCCTGTGTAAAATAGGGCATGAGATAGGTGATCTGTCCTTGCAGCGAATTTGTGGGACCGGAAACCTTGCACGTGCCGCAGTAGCAATAGTGCCCCAGATCATCAAAGGGCAGGGGTATCAACCCAATGGCCACGATAGCTGCCACTTGAAGGTCGCCCGCTGTAATCCGTTCAGCGGAGGGTTCGCGCGTTGTCCTGGCGGTCTCTTCGAGAACGGTGATCAAGGTGGCTATTGCATCGACGCGTTGGTCGAGTTTCTTGCTTCGCGCGGCTGCCGAACCCAGGCCATACGTGGCGAATGTTCGCAACCCGGTGGGGATGGGTTCGAGCTTGAGTATTGCCTGTGCTTCAACCGTATTCAGGGCGATCGATGCGAGCAGGTCCAGGTTGCGGGGTTCGTAGGATTGCCAAATGGTCTCCGCGGTGGTCTTGTTGAGCGTGCGGTCGCGGTTGCTCAGGTAGTAGTGCATGAACGATTCGATCGAATGCGGGTTCCCCATAACCTCTGAGGGCCCATCACCCATTGCGTAACCTGTTGGATCGGCCTGAAGGTCGCCGGTGGATGGCACCTGTGCGTGGCAGTTTGCGAGGCAGGGTTCCATGGGAATCATGCAGGCGCACAAGCTGAACAGGGACGTGAGGGTGAATTGGTTCATGACGCTTCTCTCGGGTTGGCCTGGCGGTAGGCGCAGGGTGGTTGCGATCCAGTTGGTTGTGGATCGCGCGGAGGTCACATTTCTGCTTACGCATTTCGCGCTCACCTCGGGGCCGCATTCTTCGAGCTGTTTTGCGCCGTCCTACCGCTCGGGTTCGGCATGGGGGAGAGTTGCCCGGATTTCCCGGGGTAGAAAGTTGGAAAGGCCGGGCCGGGAAGTTTTTCGAGATTGGACTGCCTGGCTTCCGTGTGGATTCCCTGGGGCAAGCATGGTGAGCCCACATGGGCCAGGAATGGGGGGTGCTGGATTCGCAGGGCCCCTGGGTTGGACGGAACTCCGAAAAGCGGGCCCGTGGTGCTCAAATCGCTGCTTCTTGTGGATCTGACTAGACAGATCCACACGGAAGCCAGGCGGTTGGCCCTGGAACCAAGCGCGAAGGGGGGGGCCTGCGGCGGGAGCACCCCGCATACTCCCAAAGTGGCTTCCGCAGCCAACTTGGGGCTGCGGACCGCAATCCTGGTCAGAAACTTGGTCGAGAATCGTTGCGAAGGGTTGTTCTTCATGGGAAAGTATCACCCTTCCGAAGGGGAATTTTGGGGGGGAATCGGGCCCGTGGGGGGCCCCAAGGGGGTTGGATTTAGAGTTTGCCCTTGATCCTTGAACGGGGCGGGTAGCCACTGTATGTTGTGCCCATCTTCCGAAGGGGTACTGCCACTAGTGCTTTCAGCTTCAGGTACGGGGAATTCGACCTGGGCTGATGCGCAACGGTCCGGGGGGAGAACAGGGCTCTGTGAGGGGGCCCCGTTTTCCCTCCGGATCCGGTTCTGACGGGGGGTGACCGGGGGTTCGCAGGGAACCCCTTCTGTCCAGGGTCTCTCGCGGGGGGTTGGGTGGGGAATCGGGTTTTTTGGCCCTTTTTTTCACCCCTTCCGGCAGCCGCCCGCACACCAAAGACTGGGAAACCACACAAATGTTGACAAGCGGTCCTGTTGAGACTGGCCATCGCGTTCTCCGCCGAAACGGGGAAATGACGGCTTTTGATTCGAGCAAAATTAGCCTGGCGATCACCAAGGCGTTTCTTGCGGTTGAGGGGGACGCGGCCGCGGATTCGGGTCGCATCCATGAATCTGTGGACCGACTCACGGCGCGCGTTGTGGATCGCCTGTTGGTGCGCCTCCCCGAGGAGGCCGTCATCCATATCGAGGACATCCAGGATCGCGTGGAATTAGCCCTGATGCGCAGCGGTGACCACAAGGTGGCGCGCGCTTTTGTGATTTACCGTGAGGCCCAGAACCGCAAACGTGAACAGGAGCTAGCGGAACATCCCGAGGGCGAACCCGTGATCAAGGTTGTGGGCAGGGATGGCGTCACACGCCCCTTGAACACCAAAGCCCTGCGCGCGCTGGTCTTCGAGGCTTGCAGCGGATTCGATTCGGTCAATCCCGAGTTCATCATCAAGGACACCCTGCACAATCTGTTCGACGGCATCAGCGAGTCGGATATGTCCAAGGCCCTGGTCCTCAGCGCACGCACGCTGGTGGACAAAGAGCCCAACTACTCCGAGGTCGCCGCGCGGCTTCTGCTCGACATCCTGCGCAACGAGTCCGTGCTGTTCTTGGGCTTTAGGAACGAGGTACACACCCAGGCAGAAATGAAGAGCCAGTACGGCGATTATTTCATGGCCTACCTGCGCCGTGCCGCCGACCTGGAACTGCTCGATGATCGCTTGAATGATTTCGATATGGAGCGCATCGTGGCTGCCATCAAGCCTGAGCGCGATCTGAACTTCACCTACCTTGGGCTTCAAACCCTCTACGACCGCTACTTCATTCACAACGCCGACGGCATTCGCTTCGAGATGCCCCAGGCGTTTTTTATGCGCGTGGCCATGGGCCTTTCGCTGAGTGAAGACGATCGGGAAGGGCGTGCGATCGAGTTCTACAACCTGTTGTCCACCTTCCGGTTCATGAGTTCCACGCCCACCCTGTTCAACTCGGGCACCCTGCGGCCGCAGCTTTCGAGCTGTTTCCTCACGACGGTTCCCGACGACCTGGAGGGCATCTACGGTTCGATCAAGGACAACGCCATGTTGTCGAAGTTCGCCGGCGGTCTGGGCAACGACTGGACGCCGGTGCGCGGTTTGGGTTCCTATATCAAGGGAACCAATGGCGCGAGCCAGGGTGTCGTACCCTTCTTGAAGGTCGCCAATGACACCGCCGTGGCGGTCAATCAGGGTGGTAAGCGCAAGGGTGCGGTCTGCGCTTTCCTGGAAACCTGGCACTTGGACATCGAGGAGTTCCTCGAGTTGCGCAAGAACACGGGTGATGAGCGCCGTCGTACCCACGACATGAACACGGCCAACTGGATTCCCGATCTGTTCATGAAGCGCGTGGTCGAGGACAAGCCCTGGACCCTGTTCTCACCGAACGAAACCCCCGACCTGCACGGCCTGGTGGGCAGCGCATTTGAGGCGCGCTACAAGGAATATGAGGCCATGGCTGCCCGCGGCGAAATGCGCACGTCGCGTGAAGTTCAGGCAATCGACCTCTGGCGTCGCATGCTCGGCATGGTGTTTGAAACCGGCCATCCCTGGGTGACCTTCAAAGACCCGTGCAACGTGCGTTACACCAACCAGCACGTGGGCGTGGTGCACAGCTCCAATCTTTGCACCGAGATCACCCTGCACACCAACGCGGATGAGATCGCCGTGTGCAACCTGGGTTCGGTGAACTTGCCGGTTCACATCAAGAACGGGGAGTTGGACCAGGAAATGCTCGAGCAGACAATCTCCACCGCCATGCGGCTCCTGGACAATGTCATCGAGTACAACTACTACAGTGTTCCCCAGGCCAAGAACTCCAACCTGCAGCACCGTCCGGTGGGTTTGGGAATCATGGGTTTCCAAGATGCGCTCTACAAGCAGGGCATTCCCTATGCCTCCGAGAAGGCCGTCGAATTCGCGGACTCTTCCATGGAGGCGGTCAGCTACTACGCGATCAAAGCTTCCACCGACCTGGCGCAAGAGCGCGGCAAGTACGAGACCTACGAAGGGTCCCTCTGGAGTCGTGGCATCCTGCCGATCGATTCCTTACAAATGATGATCGACGATCGCGGCGAGTACATCCAGATGGACACGGGCCGTTCTTTCGATTGGGACATGCTGCGCGAGCGCGTTCAGAGCGTGGGCATGCGCAACTCCAACACCATGGCGATTGCACCCACCGCAACGATCTCGAACATCTGCGGCGTCAGCCAATCGATCGAACCCACCTTCCAGAACGTGTACGCCAAGTCGAACCTGTCCGGTGAGTTCACCGTGGTGAACACCTACCTGATCAACGATCTGAAGGCTCGCGGCCTTTGGGACGAGGTCATGATCAACGACCTGAACTATTACGATGGTTCGGTGCAGGAGATCGAGCGCGTGCCCCAGGACCTCAAGGACCTGTACACCACGGCCTTTGATCTGGATGCGCGTTGGTTGGTCGAAGCGGGTTCTCGCCGTCAGAAATGGATCGACCAGGCCCAATCCTTGAACCTGTACATGAAGGAGCCCTCCGGCAAGAAACTGGACAACCTTTATCGCTTGGCTTGGGCGCGCGGGCTCAAAACCACCTATTACCTGCGTTCGCAGGGCGCTTCGACAGTGGAGAAATCTACCGAGGGTCGCGAGATCCAGTCCGAAGCCCCCTCTGCCTGTTCCATCCTTGACCCTGAATGTGAGGCATGCCAATGAAAAGCTGGGACGACCCGTTCGCCGAACTACCGCAGAAAGCAGGCCAGGAAAAGGCCGTGCTGAAGCCGTTCGTGCCCGAAAAAGTAAACGATGTGAAGCCGATCAACCCGGAGGACAAGCGAGTTGTCAACGGGATGGTGGATATCAATCAGTTGGCACCGTTCAAGTACCCGTGGGCTTGGGAATATTTCCTCAACGCCAACAAGAACCACTGGACGCCCCTGGACATCAACATGGCCCAGGACATCCACGACTATCAGCACAAGCTGACGCCCGAAGAGCGTCACGTGTATGAGAACGTGTTGAGCTACCTGACCACCTCCGACATCCTGGCCATGCGCAACATCGGCCTGGCCGTGATGGAAAAGATGACGGCTCCCGAATTGCAGGCTTACCAGGCCCGTCAGGTTTTCGAGGAAGCCTTGCACACCTGGACCTACCAACATTGTATCGAGACCCTCAACCTGGACCAGGGTGAGATCTACAACCGCTATCGTGTGGTTCCCGATATCAACGGCAAGATTCAGCTGGCAAACCAGCGCTTGGACGCGGTTCTGCGCTCCGACATGGACCTGACGAACAGGGACAACCTGCACGAATTCGTGATGTCCTACATCTTCTTTGCTGGAGTGTTCGAGGGCGTCTGGTTCTACAACGGATTCAGCCCGATCTTCGCCCTGCAACGTCGCGGCATCATGAAGGGTACGGCGGAACAGCTGCAGTACATCATGCGCGACGAGGTCATGCACGCCGGCTTCGGCATCCGCACGATCAAGCAGATCATCCTCGAAGAGAACCTCAAGCTCGATCCCAAGGCCCTGCGCAAAATGTGGGACGAAGCCCTGGCCACCGAGGAAGCCTACGCTGGCTACATCATGCGCGACCCGATCCTGGGTTACTGCAAGGAAGACCACATCGCCCAGTTCCGCTACATAGCGAACCGCCGCGCTCGTCAGCTAAACATCGAAGAGCCCTTCCCCGGCGCCGAAAACGCCCTGCCTTGGCTCGACGAGCAAGCTAACCTACGCAAGGAAAAGAACTTCTTCGAGACGCGCGTGACCGAGTACCAAACCGGCGGCGCTTTGTCCTGGGAGTAGGCCCAGTAGGAGGGACACGTACGTCGATCGCAACAGCAAGAGCCAGCAACCATTTGGTTGCTGGCCTGCATGCCTATAAGGTTTCCAGGCGTTGTGAGGGTGGGGCGCGAGGTGGTTGGCTGCTGTTTTCCTTGGGCACGCTGGTGATGGTTTGCACGGAGATTGGCTCCTTGCACGAGCGTCTTGGATACGTGGTGATCGGGACGATTGCAGCCTTGCTTGGATCTTCGTGCCTGCTTTTGTATCGAGCGCCGGCGTATCGGACCCATGCGCTGTGGTTGGCTGGCGGTGTAGCCATGAACGCCTCGGCCGTGGCGCAGGAGTGGTTGGAGTGGAGCCGGGAATGGACCGGCTGGGCGATCGGTGTGCGTGCGGCGGTGGAGGAAGGCTCCGAGCTCGTGGCGTCCTTCCTGTATATTGACGGCAGCCATGCGAGCGAGCTCCACGCGCGGACAGATTCGTGTCGGAGAAAAGCTGCTGGTCGTATCTTGCTCGATGGGGTCTAATCGGGGAGCTGTGGGCACAGGGCTCCATGCGATTTCATTGGGAGAGCCGTCATGAGAACTTTGTTGGGGATGGTACTGGTCTGCTGTGCTGTTGCATTTGTGTTTTTCCGACCCAACGGAGACGAACACGGGCTGTTAGGGCCTGGCTCCAAGATGAAAAGGGAGGGGAGTGTTGCTCCCGATCAGCAGGTTGTACTGTTGTCCAATGAGGAGCCCATTAGGGTCAGCGGGACTTCAAAGACCTCTGATTTTGCTGGCGAGGACTTCTCAAAAGCAGAGACTACGTCGACGACGGAATCCTCGGATAGGCCCGACGGCCCCATGATTCGGGGCAGGGTGGTTCACGCCAATGGATCTCACCTCCTCTCTCCGACGCAGGTTTACGCTAGCTTTGAACTTGGTGGAGAAGGGGGCGGAACTCGCCCGATTGTCGCCCGGCACATCTCAACGGATTCCGGGGGACAATTCGCCATTGGGTGTCCACAGAGTGCTAATTCCTCCACGGTTGTTGAGTTCTCCTTTTCAGCTTCGGATGGAAACTCGGAGACGAAGTACCAGTGCAGAATTGGTGACTTGAAGGAAGCGCCTTGGGGATGGCTCGTCGGCGATTTGTACCTGGGCAATCCCCGAAGCATCCATGTTCTGATTCAAGATGCAGCAGGCGATGCAATTGCTGGAGCCATAGCATTCACAGTTCCGCATCAGACTCTGCAAAGTGAGAAAAGCGATGAACTCGGCCGGTGCCTGATCGAGGGTGTTACTGAGAGTGTTCAGTCGATCGGCGCATTGGCAGTAGGTTATGGCGAAGCCCATGTTCCGATCACAGGTGAAGGGCCAACGACGATTACACTCGACAAAACCACGCTGCTTGAAGTTGAAGTCCTTGATGCCCGAGCGCAGCCTGATGAGAGGCTTCGATTGCACTTGCTCTCTGAGCAGCGGTTGTTTTTTGACAATGGGATTG
>JAAETM010000586.1 GCA_024228395.1 bacterium
AATTAAACCTCAACGTTGCGAACTACTTGGCCGCCTAGGTGAAGAGTGCTGACCAGGGACAAGACGTATGCAGTGGACAGCGCGCAGGCATGTGTCTTCCCTTAGGATGAAGGGGCTTTCGCGCGCTTCCAGCGAAGTGCAAAGGACTGCGCTCACCACCCTTGAAAATTCTGGGATTGCGGTGACGCTGATGGCCCTCGATCGCAATACCCATTGATGAACGGCTCACCCAAAGACCTGGATTTCCAGGCTTTGCTGTGTCCACTCATCTGGAGATATGACACCCTCTCCCCCATGAGTTGGAAGTCGACTATCGCTTACATCGCGTTGAACTTTGCCCTATTGCTCGGCTTTGTGTCGACGGTTATTGGGTTCGCGACTATTGTACCTGAGGCCGAGAAGCGCGGGTTGATTGAGGCGGTCTGCATGGGCTGCGTTAGCCTTGGGCTCTTGGGCCTGGCGTATGCCTGGAAGGCCAAGTGGTTTAAGGGGATTGGAGCCCTAGCCCTGCTCTTCGCCTGCGCAGGAATCTTGCTCTCCGGCAGTCGGTTGCTCAGATAGGGGCGCGGTCTCGAAGTAGCGAGAATTCTAGCGGCGGGCGCCGCACAGTATCGGGTACGATGTTCCCCATGCGCATACTACTGACCGGAGCCACTGGGTTTGTCGGCGGTGCTATTTGCCGATGCCTTTTGGACGCTGGCCACCAGGTTCGAGCCGTGGCCCGTCGCATCCCCTGCGGTCCGGAGCAGGCGGGGCTGGAGTGGGTTGAGGGCGATTTTGCTCGGGACCTTGATTCCGATGCCTGGCTGGATCGGGTGCGGGGAGTCGACGCGGTGGTCAACGCGGTGGGCATCATTCGGGAATGCGGGGGGAATACCTTTGCTGCACTGCATACGGGCGCCCCTATCGCTTTGTTCCAAGCCTGCGTGGAGGAAGGTGTGAGGCGCGTGGTGCAAATCTCCGCCATGGGAGTGGCTCACCCGGGCTCTGAAATCCCCTATCAAACAAGCAAACTGGCCGCCGATGAATGGCTGACAAGCAGTGGCCTGAAGCACACCATCCTGCGCCCATCCCTGGTGCAAGGCGAAGGCGGGGAGAGTTTTGGGCTCTTCTGTGAATTGGCCTGCTTGCCGATTGTGCCCATCCTTGGAAAGGGCGACTACGCCATGCGTCCCTTGCAGGTGGAAGACTTGGCGCGGGCCGTTCGAGTCGCACTAGAATCGGAGACGATGCCGCAAGGCTGTTTCGACGTGGGCGGCAGCCAGGTGACAACCCTGGCCGAGATGCTATTGCAAATGCGCGCCTGGTTGGGGCACCGCGCCGGTGGACCCTGCTTGCATATCCCGCGCGCCATCGTCGGGCAAGTCGCCCGCCTGGGCGATTCGATTCCAGCCGTGCCGATCGACTCGCACACCTGGAAGATGCTCCAGCAAGGTTCCGCCGCCCCTATCACACGTTTCGAGGAGGCCTTTGAATTCACGCCTACCGGGCTCGCCGAACACCTCGCCCGCACAACCGCAACCCCGGGTGTGCGCTGGAAAGCACGCCTCGGCCCCTACCAAACACCCATCCGACTGCTGGTCGCCTCGGTCTGGTTGATCACACCCATCGTCTCGCTAGTTGGCTGGCAGGACAGCTTGCGCCTGCTTTCATCCAGCGGAGCACAAGGAGCCCTGGCCCCCGTCCTGCTGATCGCCTCCTGCGCCTTCGAGTTCATTCTCGCCGGGGCCCTGATCCTTGGCCGCTTCGTGCGCCTGGTGGGATGGATCCAGATCATCTTGCTGCTGCTCTTCACCCTGATCCTGAGCGCAACCCAGGCCGACCTTTGGCTGCACCCCTTCGGCCCCCTTTCCAAGAACTTACCCCTGATCGCAGCCACCCTCGCGATGATCGCCATGGCGGACCCGGAGTAACTTACCAAAATGACTCTCTTCATCCTGCTGAAGGTGCTGCACATCATTTCCATGTCCCTGTTCCTCGGTGCAGGATTCGCTTCCGCAGTCATGAAACTGCGCGCCGACCGCACCAAGGATCCGCGCATCATTTCCTTTGTGCTGGACCATATAGTCTGGGCCGATTGGATGTTCACGATCCCCTCCGGAGTGCTGCTGCCCGTCACGGGATTGTGGATGGCCTCGGTGGTCGGCTGGCCCCTGACAACACCCTGGATCGCAGCCGGGATCATTCTCTACATCGTCGCAGGTGTGACATGGTTGCCCGCGGCCGTGCTGCAGATCCGCATGCGCAAGGCCGCCCATGCCGCCGCGCAGGTGGACGGGCCCCTTCCGCCAGACTACTGGCGCTGGACGCGCACCTGGTTTCTGCTCGCGATCCCTTCCTTCGCCGCCGCCCTCTACACAACCTACGTGATGACGTCGAAGCACTTGCCATTCTGGTAGCGGGAATGACGGCGGGCTTGACCGTTCCTCCCCAACCGGTCTCTTCGACGCGAACCACTGGAACCGCGCCGACGGTTGGTATCTGGTTCGGTCCTGATTATGGCTGGCTGGATCCACTGCCCAGCCCAATACGCCACAATTTGGATTTTCCGGTGACGCCGGACACAGCCCGATCGCATACCCATTGATGAGCAAGCCCCCCGAAGACCTGGATTTCCTGGAGTATCAACGCGCCGGGTCAAGCGAGGCCCTAGCGCGGGTCTTTGATGCGCTGGCCCCGCGTTTGCTCCTGGTCGCAAGTCACTTCACCAAGGATGCAAACCTGGCGGAAGATCTTGTGCAAACCACTTTCCTGCAGGCCATGCGGGACGTGCAGCGATATGACGCCCGACAGCCGGTTGCCCACTGGTTGGCCGCCATTTTGCGCCATCGCGCCATGGACGCCAAGCGCAAGGCTGGCGGGTTGCGAACGGAGGAGTGGCAGACCCAACGGGACGATGGCAACGACCCCGCGCGTTTGGCGGAGGACCAAGAGACCTTCGAAGAAATCGTGCGGGCCATCAATGAGTTGCCCACACCCTTTCGCGAGGTTCTGCTGCTGCGCATTGTTCACGGTATCCAACCCACGGCGATTGCTCACACCCTTGGTCGGTCTCCGAGCACCGTGCGCATGCAACTCAAGCGCGGCCTCGAACGCCTACGCCGGACCTTGCCGGAGCAAGCCCATTGTCTTGCGATTTTTGCACTGGCCACACCCAAGGGGCTGCATGCCGTTCGCCAAACCCTACTGTCCAACATCCCAACATCCACAGCCATCGGTGCGCCCGGAACCACACTCCTCACAGGTGTAATCATGAAGAAGACGATCCTTGCCATTGGCGCGATCCTGCTACTCGCGATTCCTATCTGGCAGACGCTGCTTCGCTCCAACCCAAGTGAGCCTGACGTGCCTGTGCGATCCACGCTTGGGATTCTGACCGACACAAAGAATCCGGTTCCACGCCCCAATGACAACGACGATCTGATTCCAGCAAGACAGGACGCAAAGCGCTCGCTAGCAACTGGCAGGAAGAGAACCTCGTTGAGTATTCACCTGCTGGACGACGAAACAGGGCGGCCTATCCAGGGGATCCCCGTTGGAGTGGCAAGAAAGGGCCAGGGCATTACCCGCCCCTCTGAGAATGAGATCCCAACGCAAACCTCCGGACCCGAGGGACGTTACCAGACCGTTGATGACACTGGCAGCACGACCTTCTTCGTCACCCCCGGAGTTGAGCTTCGATATGCCACCCCCCTCATCACCCTGGAACGTGATTATCCACTCAGCCCGTACCATATGGAAATCTCCGCGCTCGAGGCCCTAAAAGAAGGTGAGGCCCGCTCGCTCACCCTGCGTCTGCGCCGTCGCAAGACTCTGCCGTTCTTCGTGCGCTTCGTCGACGGGGAAAGTGGCGCCCCTATTGGTGGAGTCACACTTCATGAAGAGGGTCCAGTCCAGTCCGGGGTTCTTCCGGATCCGTATTCAGTTTTTCGGACACGGCAGTGGCGGCCCGCGTCTCGCCCCCTCGCAACGAGCGATGCGCTGGGTTTGATCCAACTCGAATGGCACGAACAACGCTCGCACCTATTCGAAGTTCACGCACCGGGGTATGGACCCTGCTGGGTCGAAACCAGTCGCAATTCCGTGGACCGCGCGCATGCAACCGATATTGCCCTGAAAAAATCTGCTACCCTCAGCGGGAATCTCTCGGCATGGAAATCCCATGAGCAGCTTCGGTCGCTCGCCATTGGCATTTGTGCATTTCCCAGATCGCTGGTGGATGGGAAATGTGAAGCCTCAGGATCAGAGCCCATCACGTGGTTCGTCAAAGCCAATGAGCAGGGAAACTTTGAGATTCCGGGATTGCCGAGCTCCGGACCGATCCAGTTTTGGATCGAATCAAGCGAAGAGGCGCTGCAGAATATCGATCAAGAAGTGCGCCTACTCCCCGGTGAACGACGAATTCTGAACTGGGCGTACGAGGGAAACGAATCGATCGAAGGGATTCTCTTGGATGCAAATGGGAACCCTGAATCTCACACCGAGATGTGGATCCTCCACAATTATCGAGGATCCGAAACGCACAGTTGGATACCCGAGGGTATTGAAGACCCCAATGATAGGACGCAAGTGGACATGGCCGGCCGTTTCCGCTTTGAAGGTCTGAAGCCAGGTATCTACCTGGTGGGCCCAGAACCCACCCGGTCAGGGGCAGGTTATGCCATGCGAGTGGAAGTACCAACCCAAGGCTTGATCACTGTGCAGGCCCCCGCCCTTTCAACAATTCGAGGAATAGTGCGCTGCAACGGACTGGGCGTATCCAAGGCCAGGGTCTCAAGCTCCGGCCGGTTTGAGGCCCTATCGAGTGAAACGGGGGCCTTCGAAATCAAATGCTATCGCGATCAGAGCGCGTCCCTCTTTGTCCACTTCTACAGCAGCGACGGGGTTCAATTCGTATGCGAGCGTAGGGTCAGCGCACAACCCGGCGAACAGGGTGTAGAACTCACCCTTGTTCCCGCAGCTTCCGTGCATGTCGAAGCGGTCCACTCAAAATCAAAAATGCCGCTGGACGCCTCTTTTTCGATCAACCCCTTGAGCGACCAACATGGTCGACAAGATCTGGGAGGCACTTCGCAGATGATGACATTCTCCCGCCTTCGCCCTGGCCGTCACGTGGTTTGGGCCCATAGCGCCAACGGGAGAGCCGGGTACACCGACGTTCTAACGGCCACCCCAGGACAAGTTCTCAAACCCCGAGTCATCCACTTGCAAGCCGCCGGGACCATGACCTTGGAGTGCCCCACACTGCCCATCAGCACCCGAATCTACCTCGTCAAGGACAACGTTCGTATCAACTCCCTGTGGGCCTTCTCGCCATCAGAATCATTCTCCGCGCCAGCGGGCACCTACAAAATCGAAGTTGTACCTTTCGAAAGCGGAACGATCCTATTCGAGGCCACGGTCGAGGTGATTGCCGGGAAGACTTCCACGCTCCGGGTAACACTGGAGGATTGAGTGCAAACAACATCCCCGGATTCGTCCCAGGCCCTGGGGCGGGCCCGATGGGAGCCACCTGGACTCAGGCGCAATCGGGAAGCGGTGTCGTGCTCACACGGTCCTTTCCTTGCATCGTTTGGCCTTCGTGGAAACCAACAACCTCCGCGTGGGGTCCACTGCTGTCACCGTCCACGTGAACTTCGATCTCCAGGTCAGTACCTTCTTCACACACTTCGGGGAGGAACAATCGGGTGGGCGTCAAGCCTGGAAAGTTATCGTCGCCGGTCTGGCGAATGAGTGTTTCCACAAGTCCATCGCGATACTGTGCGGGGTGCTTGAGGAATGCCTGGAAGGTGTCTTGCTGCGCTGTGGAAGGTCCCCCTTCCCCGGCCTCGATCGCAACAGAAATCCAAGCGCCCTCCAATTGCACCGGTTCACCCACCTCCCAACGGCCCTCCTGGAAACAGTTCAGGTGACCAAATACCGGGTCGTCCTTCTCAGCCAGAATTCGGACACCATTGGGCTCACGCAAGATCGCAATGTCCCAGAAGATCGCCAATACCCCGGAGCTCACCAGGAAGACGACCCACCAAGAGACCCCCCATTGTCCAGCGATCGTGCTGGCAAGGGGCCCTGCGATGAGCACAGCGAGGGTGGCCGGAGCCAGCACGAAGCGTGAAATGGAGTTGCCTTCCAGGGGGGCGGACATGGTGCTACATCATCGACCATGGGGCGCTATTCCTTTAGGACTGGACCCCCAGGCCTTGCAATCCCGATCTGAACCGGGCAATCCAGGTGCCACGGGCCTACCATGGGAGGCCATCCCACACCCCAAAGCTCCACTATGAAACCCACCCCCCTGCTAGACGCCAAGCGCGTGCCCCAAGACCTATTGCGCTGCACCGTGGACGCCAATTCCTTCGATTTCGCCACCACTGGAGATATCGAACCTCAGGAAGGGGTTATGGGCAAAGATACCGCCCTGGAGGCCCTGCGCTTCGGTTTGGAAGTGCATGCACCCGGCCAAAACGTCTTTGTGCGAGGCCTGACCGGCACGGGGCGGCTGAATCTGGTCCAGAACCTGATCCACCAAATCCGCCCCGCCTGCCCCCTGGCCAAGGACCGTTGCTACGTATACAACTTTGAGCAGCCGGATCGCCCCAAGCTTCTGAATCTGCCCCGGGGCCGTGGCAGGGAGTTCGCACGGCGGGTGGATGAACTTTCCAAATACATCCGCACCGACCTCATCCCTGCGCTTTCATCCGATGAAATGAAAGCACGTGGCAAGACCTTGGAAGCCGCCCTGCTGGCCAAGACGGATAGCGCCCCGATGGAAAAGGATCTGGCGGCCGCGGGCCTGGCACTGGTTCCGGTAAAACAAGGCGACGAAATGGGTACCGCGATCGTCCCCCTGATAGATGGCAAACCCGTGGGTCCCGAGGAATTTGACGCGCTGCGCAAGCAAGGCAAGATCGACAAGGCAACGGCCAAGTCCGTCGGCGATGCCGTGCATTCCTTCCGCGAACGCTTTCATGAGTTCAACACAAGGGTCGCCAAAGCCCAGGCCGATCATCGGGATGCGATGTCCGCCATCTACACCGGCGAAGCGCGCAACCTGATGAACCACAACATGACCATCTTGAACAAGGATTTTCCAAGCCAAGGGGTGGGCCATTTTCTGAACTCGATCCTCGAGGATGTGGTCCAACACTTGCAATTCATCGGCGGTGACAAGGGCGATCCCACCGTACGCTATCAGGTCAACGTGCTCGTCAGCCACAGCGGAGAAGGTTGCCCCGTGATCGTGGAAAACACCCCCACCTTGCACAACCTATTGGGCAACATCGACCGCAGTTCGGAACCGGACGGTTCCATGCCCCCGGGCCACATGATGATCCGTGCGGGCTCTATGCTGCGTGCGGAATCTGGCTTCTTGATCCTCAATGCACAGGACCTGATTTCTGAGTCCGGCGCGTGGAAAGTCCTGGTACGAACCCTACGCACCGATGAGCTGGAGATTGTCCCCCACGACATGGGACGCAGGGGAAATGGCCTCACACTATTGCCCGAGCCTATCGACATCAACATAAAGGTCGTCCTGATTGGCGACGCCAATCTCTATTACAGCCTGGATGCCAAAGACCCCGATTTCCCGCAGCTATTCAAGGTTTTGGCCGACTTTGACGGCGACCTACCCAACGACGCGGCCGCCCGGAACTACTACGCGCGCACCCTTGCGGGACTTGCCAAGGATGAGTCCCTGCCTCCCTTCACAAACGACGCCGTGGCCGCCCTGTGCGAGCATGGCGCACGCATCGCCGGTCGCCACGACAAACTGACATCACAGTTCGCACGCCTATTTGACCTGGCGCGCGAAGCTACCTACATCAACCGCTGCCTGGATCCGGGCGTGAGCCTCACCACCGGGGATCACGTGCGCCGCGCGATCGACCGCACCCGCAAGCGGGCGGGCAACCCTTCCAAGCGCTTCCGCGAGAATATCGCCGAAGGCACCATTCGGATCGAGACCGAAGGCACGTGTGTGGGGCAGATCAATGGCATGGCCGTCATGAAAGCTGGACCTCTGACCTTTGGTTTCCCCGCGCGAATCACCGCCAGCGTCGGACCAGGCATGCGGGGCATGGTTGATATCGAACGCGAATCAAGCCTCTCCGGGCGCATTCACACCAAGGGTTTCCACATCCTGGGCGGGTTGCTGCGCCATCTATTCCAAACCCACCATCCACTGGCTTTCAACGCATCACTCGCTTTCGAGCAAAGTTACGGCGGAGTGGACGGGGACTCCGCATCGGGTGCTGAGACATGCTGCTTGCTCTCCGCCCTCACCGGCATTCCACTCAAACAAGGCCTGGCCATGACCGGCGCCATCGACCAATTCGGAAACATCCAGCCAATCGGCGGCGCTTCCGAAAAAATTGAAGGCTTCTTCGCCGCCTGTTTGGATGCTGGTTTGACCGGGGACCAGGGGATCATCCTGCCGCGTACGAACGTGCGCAATTTGGTGCTGCGGCAGGAGGTCAGCGAGGCCTGCGCCGCTGGGAATTTCCACATCTATGCGGTGGACCACGTGACCGAAGCCCTGGAGCTCTTCACCGACATTCCTGCGGGCGAACGCGACGGGGAAGGGGATTACCCCGAAGGATCCCTGCTCGCGCTCGCCATGGATCGCCTGCACGAGTATTGGTTCAAATCCCGGGGTATCCCGATCATCGCCGATGCGGATAGCGAAGCGGCCCGGAGCCTGGGTCGCAGGGCTTCGGATGCCAGACCCGAGGGCTTCGGGGCGGGTCTGCAAGGCCCAATGCCCTAACAGGCCCGATGCCCCAACAGGATTGTAGCGATGGGCAACTGCCCGGGTTCCGTGTGGATTTCCCCAGGCAAGCATGGAAAGCCCCCACGGGACCGGAACCGGGGTCCCCGGACGCGCAGGGCCCCCAGACCTCAAAAAAGTGGGCCTATGGCGCTTGAATCAGCGTTCCTTGGGGGGTCTGGCGGCATGGATCCACACGGATCACAGCCAGTTGCCGCCATGGCTGCTTTCCCCGCAGGAACCCCGATTTCGGGTTCTGGAAAGCCCGGGTCCCACCCCCCGCCGACGAGGCTAAGGCTAGAGGCGGAAAAACCCGATCCAAGGGCATTCCCACTGCCCAATGCTATGACCAATCGTAATACCCAACTCATTCTATGGTTCTCCGAAGTCGGCAAAGACGATGCAGAGCTGGTTGGAGGCAAAGGCGCCTCCCTTGGAGAGCTCTACCGCGAGCTCGTGCCCCAGGGCGTGCGCGTGCCCAATGGTTTCACCACCTCGGCCACGGCCTATAGGGTCTTCCTAGATGCCCCCGTACCTGCGGGCACCTGGAGCGAGGTCGGAGAACCGGAAGGAATGGGCGAGGTGCGCCGTGCTGCCCTGCGTGAGAATTCCCTGGCAGCTGCCCTGCGCACCTGCTCCAAGGGTGCCAACTCCGAGGATCATTTGGAAATGCACTCGCGCACCCAGTTGGTTCGCGACATCATCGAAGCCACCCCCGTCCCCCCCGAAGTGGAACTTGCCCTTTGCGATGGTTATGCGGCCCTCTGCGAGGAATACGGCGGCGAAGTGGATGTTGCTGTGCGTTCTTCAGCCACCGTGGAGGATTCGGCCATGGCCTCGTTTGCCGGCCAGTGTGAGTCCTACCTCAACGTACATGGAACCGATAGTTTAGTCGTGCATTGGAAGCGTTGCTGCGCATCCCTGTTCACGGAACGCGCGGTCTCCTATCAGATCGGCAATGGCCTCGATCCCCTGTGCAGTTCGCTGTGCGTGGTTGTCATGAAAATGGTGCGCTCGGACTTGGCAACGTCCGGAGTCATGTTCAGCCTCGACCCCGACTCCGGTCACCAGGGTGTGATTCACATATCCTCGTCCTATGGATTGGGCGAGTTGGTGGTGCAAGGCTCTGTTTCCCCCGACCACTTCACGATTTGGAAGGAAGGCCTGCGAAACGGCTACCAAGCCATCGTGCACCGCCACCTAGGCGCCAAGGATATCGCCATGGTCTATGGAGGCCAAGGCGCTGCGCTCACCGAGAGTGTGGACGTGACCTCCGCGCGACGCCGCGCATGGTCCTTGAACCGTGAAGAGATCATGGAGCTAGGGACCATGGCGCTCAAAATCGAAGAGCACTACGGCATGCCCATGGACATCGAATGGGCAAAAGACGGCCGTTCCCAGGACTTGTTCATCGTTCAAGCACGCCCCGAGACCGTGCACTCCAACAGGGAATCCGCCAAGTTGGTGCGCTACACCATGGCGGCAGGATTGGTGGATAGCCTGCAAGCCGATGGTTCCCTGCTCGCCACCGGCGGGGCTGTGGGAACGCGAATCGGCGCGGGACGCGTGCGCATGTACAAGAGCTACGAAGAGGTCATTCTCAAGAAGCGCGCCCTACGCAATCGCATCTCCGCGGGTGAGAAGGTCGAGGACATTCCCGTGGAAGAACGGGTCTTTGATCCAGGCGACGTGTTGGTCACTGAAATGACCACTCCAGATTGGGAACCGATGATGAAGGACGCCTCGTTGATCATCACCGAGAAGGGTGGACGCACATCCCACGCGGCTATCATCGCGCGCGAGTTCGGCATTCCCGCTGTTGTTGGTTGCGAAGAGGCCACGCGAAAACTGAACCACCTGCAAGAGGTCACCGGCACCTGCGCCGAGGGTGACACCGCCCTGGTCTTCAGCGGCATCCATCCCTTCGAAATCAAAACATCCGAGATCGACCTCTCCCAAAAGCTCGAGACCAAGATCAAGCTGAACGTGGGCTTCCCCGGCAAGGCTCTAGCGGATTCACATCTGCCCGTGGACGGCGTGGGCTTGGCACGTTTGGAGTTCATCCTGACCTCTGAGGTCAGCGTGCACCCGCTCGCCTTGCACTACTACGAGGAGCTTTCCGACTTCGCCAAAACCGGGGAACTGGCCCCCGAACTTCGGCCCTGGGATGAGGTCATTGAGAATGCGGGACAGGACGCCGTGCGCGACCTGGTGGGAGCCATTCAGCGCCGCACCGCTGGCTACGCCAACAAGCGCCAGTTCTTCGTGGATCGTGTCATGGAAGGTGTAGGCCTGATCTGCACCGCATTCCATCCGCGCCCCGTACTCGTACGCATGTCGGACCTCAAGTCCAACGAATACCGCGAGCTGCTCGGAGGCCGCATCTTCGAGCCCGTGGAAGAAAACCCCATGATCGCCTGGCGCGGAGCCTCCCGCTATGTGGATCCCAACTTCCTACCGGCATTCGAAATGGAATGCGACGCCCTGCGCCTGGTCAAGAGACGCTTGGGTCTGGACAACCTGCAACTCATGGTTCCCTTCTGTCGCAGCCCAGAGGAGGGCTCGGAAGTGCGTCAATTGCTGGATGATCGTGGCCTGGGAAGCGAAGCCGGCGTGCCCCTATTCCTGATGATCGAATTACCCTCCAACGTGCTCATGGGCGATGAATTCATCGACGCCATGGAACTATCCGGTGGCTCCATCGGATCCAACGACCTGGTGCAGACGGTCTACGCCGTCTCGCGAGACGACCTGGAAGGCTACCGCTATCCCGTCGACGCTCGCTCCCCAGCCGTGCAGTCCATGATCCAAAGCGCCGTTCAGACATTCCGTGACCGCGGCATCGAAATCGGTATCTGCGGGCAGGCGCCCTCGGACTACCCGGAGGAGATCCCCGAGTTCCTGGTCGACTGTGGCATCAGCTCGATCTC
Organism: bacterium; assembly: GCA_024228395.1. Lineage (GTDB taxonomy): Bacteria > Planctomycetota > UBA1135 > UBA1135 > NORP259. The sequence goes on from JAAETM010000586.1 coordinate 11,698, forward strand.
GGTAACCCCGGATACCGCCATCGCCGTACGCCAAGCACTCACCAGGGTCGAAAACGAAAGACGCGACCGCAACACCCCGCATTTAACCCCCGAAGGTGACCGCGAAAGCGCGTAACTTCCCCATGCCCGCTCCGGAAGTACCGATACGGGCTCACCCCCAACCAAATCGGGATAGGGGCCCAGGAAAAGGTCTCCTGGGTTCCCCTGCCACACCACCGGGCATACGGGTCCGTACCACGGCGGTTCGATAGATTGAGGTTACTCGTCCAGGTGGGGTATTCCCATTTGGTCGAAGTAGGGAATGTTGAGGATATGATGAATCACTCCGCGTGAGGTCCGCCACCAGCGCTTGGTGTGCCCGGCGACTTCAGCGGCCACGCGCTTCGAAGCTCCTCGCGCCCGTAATTCACGGAAGACCGTTCGGCCACGTTTCCATTGCTTGAGGTGGATTGC
>JAAETM010000587.1 GCA_024228395.1 bacterium
TCGTTGCCCATCTCCGCTAGCCATGCCGCCTGGGCCTTGCCCTTCGGATCGCGGGAAACGCCTTCGATGACAATGGCGGCCAAGTTGCCGTCTTCATCTAGGGCGAGCCACACAAGGTTGGGACCCAGGCGCGCCCACTCGGTGGCTTCCACGCCCTCGAATGCCAGGTGCAGGGTTCCGCTCGGTGCATCAAAGCAAACCTTGGCTCCCCCACCGTCGACCAACTCCACCTCCGCTTGAACCGCAATGGGGCATTCGGCAGGTCGCGCGGGAAAGTTCTCCTGGCTGGCATTGGGATCCACAATGATCGAAAGGTGATGGAAGAGGCCTTCCTCATCTACACCCAAGGACATGGCACCGTCGATGGTGGTAGCGCGACCTTCCTCGGCCAGAAAGCTCGATACCAAATCGAAGGTATTGCTTTCGGGGTTGAGGTAAGCCTTCAGAATGTGTTCGCCGTCCCAGAGAATGAGCATGGGTGGAATGTAGCGTTGCCAGTGCCGGCTTGTCCACGAAACGCTTTGGCGGATTGCGATTCTGGGGAAACCGAGTAGACAATTGGGTCCCGGAGGAAGACAAGTGCTGGAGACCATCCATCCAGGGCTGGCCCGTCCCGGTGCGGCCGGAACGGGCTGGGATGGAGCGACCTTCCGATTCGGCTACGCCTTGGCCGGAACCGGTTGCTCCTCGAGCTCGGCCAAGTCTTCCACAGAGGGGCAGGTGCAGATCAAGTTCTTGTCGCCGTAGCCATTGTCGATACGACCCACGTGTGGCCAGAACTTGTGCTCGAGGGTCCACTTGGCGGGCCAGGCGGCCTGCTCACGGGAGTACCCGTGGGTCCACTCGCTAGCTGTCAATTCAGCGGCCGTATGCGGCGCGTTCTTGAGCGGATTGTCGACCCTGTCGGCTTGACCTTCTTCGATGGCACGGATCTCTTCGCGGATCGTGATCATGGCTTGGCAGAGGCGGTCGAGTTCGTCCTTGGTTTCGGACTCGGTGGGCTCGATCATCAGGGTGCCAACCACGGGGAAGGACATGGTCGGGGCGTGAAAACCGAAGTCCATCAGGCGCTTGGCCACATCCTCGGCCACGATGCCGGCACTCTTCTCGAAGGGGCGCAGGTCCAAGATAAACTCGTGGGCCACGCGGCCGCCGCCACCGCGATACAGTACGGGGTAGTGATCTTCGAGCACACTGGCCATGTAGTTGGCTGACAGGATCGCCATCTCGGTGGCGCTCTGCAAGCCGCGCGCCCCCATCATGGCGATGTACATGTAGGAAATGGCCAACACACCGGCGCTGCCATAGGGAGCCGCGGAAACAGCGGGGATCGCGTCGGCGCCGCCAATGGGTTTGACCACGTGGCCTGGCAGGAAAGGCTTCAGGTGCTCGCCCACTCCGATCGGCCCCACCCCCGGACCGCCGCCGCCATGGGGAATGGCGAAGGTCTTGTGCAGGTTCAAGTGGCAAACGTCGGGACCGAAA
>JAAETM010000588.1 GCA_024228395.1 bacterium
CGGCGTATTCGCCCATCATCACCTAAAGACCAAAATTGATTTTTGACTGCGATCCCGATTGGCGATTCATTGAAAAAGTCCGGATCTTCAACGATGTCATAAATATGCCGTGCAATGGCTGAGTAGTCTGATTTTCGAGAGCAAAAATTTTCACCGTCGAATTGCTCTGCTACTTCTTTCTCCAACTTTTGTAGATCCAATCCGACGAAAACCCCATCACGATATTTGAAATATTTCCCACCAAATCCTATCGGAGGGGCCCCTGTTCGAACTGTATCTTTATCAATTTTTTCGCTTGCCATTTCGTGATGGGTCTGGGTGTGGTTCCCATGCTGGGCATTTCCTCCCATTTCTGATATAAGAAGGTGCGAAGATATTACCTGATAGCAGGTGAGGAGGTTTTTGCATGGTTAAGGTTGTACTGGATGTACCGAAAGAGTTCATGGGACTTGTTGACACATGGCGTGAGTCACTTGATTCGATGAAGGCGACACTGGATCGCACTGGTGGCGGCAAGGCGGTGGACTACGCGAAGATTGAGCAGGAAACGTCTGACCAGTGCCGGGAAAGCGAGCGTGAGGCCCACCGTGTAATCCTGCAGGCACTGGATATCGACGTACCAGCGGTTGTAATTGGAGGTATCCGCTACAACCGAGTTGGGCGTTGTGAAGCGCCCTACCACAGCATGGCTGGTTCAGTGCCGGTCGAGCGTTCTTTGTACCGCCAAGCAGGTACTCGTGGTGGGCAGCCAGAAGCCAAAGTGGTAGACCCTGTGAGCCTGCGGGCCGGCGTGATCGGGGAGGGCTGGCTTCCGCACTCGGCGCGAGTGATGAGTCACGAAGTGCAGAAGGGAACGTCACGAGAGGCCGAAACGACGGCGCAAGAGTACGGACTTCTCCCTTACTCCCGCTCGAGTTTTGAGACCGTTGCGCATCTGGTAGGAGCACTTGCTGTCGCGGACCACCAAGACATCGAAGACGTACTGATCGACACCTACGAGGTACCACAAGAAGCCCAGTCGGTGAGCGTATCCCTCGACCGAGTGAGTGTTGCGATGGAAGAACCGAGAGACCGACCCGTCGGTCGCCCCCCGAAGGGGGCGCCGAAAAACCCCATAGCACGGAACTTCCGTATGGCGTACTGCGGAACGGTAACCGTTCATGATGAGAATGGAGAGGCTCTGCATACCATCCGCTACGGCGCGATGCCGAACGGGGACATCATCGGATTGCGTGATCGGCTTGTAGCCGACGTAGCCACACTCGTAAGCAAGCGGCGAGACCTGAAACTCCAGTTGCTCTGTGACGGGGCCCCGGAGATGTGGAACCTCCTGGAGGGGGGGTTCACTAAAGACAGATTTGGTGGTGAGGTTCATCGCCTGGTTGACCTCTACCATTTGACCGAAAAGCTGGGGGAGGCGGCTCGGGTGATCGATGAGTCCGATGCCGGTGCGCTCTTGAGAGAATGGAAGATGGCGCTTCTCAACCGAAGCACTGCGGCAAAGTACATTCTTGGGGAGTTGATCGACTCTGGTATGGATGAGGGCCCAGGTGAGGGCCACCCCGTTCATGCAGCTATTACCTACTTGCAGAGCCACTACGAAAATGCTGATCGTATGAACTATGCCCGGGCTCGACGCATTGGTTTGCCGCTTGGTAGTGGCAATGTGGAAGCCACATGCAAAAGCCTCTTTGAAATGAGATTGAAGCGTTGCGGTGCGCGATGGAAGACTGAGACAGGTCAACACATTGTTCAACTTCGCTCACTCGCGCTCAGTGATCGATGGGGCCCGGCAGTCGAGCTCACCCTACGACCACTTCGCAAGGCTGTCCGTGTGGCAGCGTGACCAGTATGAAAACCACACCCGTTGCCAGGCCCGATTTCTACCGCCCTGACCGGCCCAGTGTGTCCCCGCAAAATGATATGCCGCGCAGCGGGGTCGGTAGCGGCCAGGTCCCAAACACGGGTCGTTCTGTCCTCGCCCCCGGTTGCAAGCCAACGACCATCCGAGGAGAGATCCATGCCATAGACCCCACCTCGATGCCCAGCCAGCTGAATGGGTTCGACGGTTGAAGGAAGCGCCGTCATGTCCCAGAGTCGGATGATGCCATCGTGTCCGGCCGTAATGGCTTGGTTCCCGCCGGGAGTGATCGTCAGAGAACCGATAGGACCATTGTGACAACACAGCTGCCCCAGCGGAGTCGCTAGATCCTCCCCGTCCAGGTTCCACAGTCGAACCGATCCGTCTGCACTCGCGCTGGCGACCCAGCGGCTGTCTTGGCTGAAGGCAAAGTCCATGACGGGGCGATCATGCCAGGGCAAGCCGCGTCCTCCGGTGTTCTCCAACGCTTGCAATAACACATTTTCCGCGTCGGCGACAGAAGGATCGCCCGCTCTTCTCGTTATCTCAAGCGCTTCGACCGCAAGCAGCAGGCCTAGTTGCGGCTCGGATTGGAGGGCAGCCTGAGCCTGCGCCGCGAGCTGACGTGACATGGCTGTTCGCGTCTGTTTCTGCGCTTCGAGGAAGAACGAGACGGCTCCGATTGCGACGACGAGAAACACGACAGAGGCCGCGATAGCCCCTCGGAAGAGCAATTTCTGTCGGCGTTGGCGGGTCTGCTCCGCCGTGACAGAAGCTTCCATTAATTGCGCGAGTTCCGGCTCATCGTCCTTAAGCGAGTGATCGCGTTGCAGGAAATCCTGGGCGTCGAGGAGCGGCTTCTCGCTGAGAAGCGGGCCACCATCCCGATGAACGGCCAGAAACGCCTTCAGGTTGTCGATGAGCTTGCGATCATCACTGTCCTCGATAAGCCAGGTTTGAAGCGGCGCATCGGCCCAGTTCCTGATCAGGCGTTCATGCGCAATGCCGATTGTACCGTCATCAGCCCCGACCAGCAGGCGTGCCTCCCGCAAGCGCTCGACGAGCCGGGCAGCGACATCAGGTAAGGCGTCGCGGTCGACGGCAGTACGAAGATAGCGCTCGCCTTCGACGGCACCTTCGTCGACACGCACAAGTTGGCGGACGAAGCAGCGACGGAAAGCGGAAAGCTCCTCCGCTGTCGGTTCGGGATCCGAGAACGCTACATGCAGCTTTTTTTCGATTGCGCCCTCGACACCGCCAAGCTGCTCATATTCGGCCACAGTCAGAAGTCTGTCGTCGCCATAGTTCTCATGGAGCTCGCGAAGCGTGTATGCC
>JAAETM010000589.1 GCA_024228395.1 bacterium
CTGCGCTACCCCATCCCCTTCGCCCACGCAATCCACTCGATCTACCGCCGTCCAGCGAGCCCATAATGTGGCTTAGCCACTGCCGGGTCACTCCCGGCACCGAGGGAGCCGGATGCGTCAATCGCGCACGTCCGGATCTGTGGGAGTCTGGGGCCAGCAATACCCCTGGGCCACCCGATGAACTACCTGGCCGAAACTTCCGAATTCGGGCCCATAGGGCCCGTTCGGCAGTTGTTCTGGGTAGTTCATAAATGTCACCAGTGGTGCTTTCGAGCCGCGTCGGGGCCTAACCCTGACAAGGCGAGAAAGTGCCACTGGAGGCATTTGTGGACACCCAGACGGCCTGGTAGTTCGCAATGGTGAGGTATACGTTGACCGTGCCCTCGTGAGGAGGACTAGGCGAGTTCAGGCATTGGGCCTAGCGGCAAAACCACTGTAGCCCGAAGTACTGGGGCCAGGAAACTCAGCTGAGGCCAGCTCATGCACCAACGCTCAGTATTGGGTTTCCAAGGGACGATGTTCCTGCCGAGTGACTTGCTTTATCAAACGACCTACCCCGCGCGGGCTTGACCAATCGGTTTGCGATTAGGCTGATGCCCGATCACCGGGGTCGTGGGGGAGCGCTGCGATTTGCATCCATTCCGCCAAGCGCCCGACCTGTTCCTCGGAAGGCGGCTTGCCACGCCCCACACAATTCATGAACACAAAGGAAAACAACGCGAGGTAAGCCCCATCTAGATTGCAGTGCCCAGGCCATTCACCGCGGACAATGGCTGCATCAAAGATCGCCCGCAAGACCTCACGTTTGGCTGGACCGGCCATGCACTCATACTGTTCCTCAGGCGTATTCGCTTGCGAGTTGATCTCGACGATTTCAGCCCAAGCACCCGCATAGACAGGGCGACTGGCCAGGGACATTTGCTCCTTGATCTCCTGGCGGATGACCGCGATCAGATCCCCGCGCAGGCTGCCGGTACTCGGAATCTCATGCCCTGGGACTTCGCAGGCTTCGCACAAGAGACGCACCTTGCTGCTCCACCAGCGATAGATTGTGGCCTTGCTGACTTTGGCCTCTTTTGCGATGTGGCCTAACGAAATGCCCCTATAACTTTCTGATTCTAGAGCGACCTTGCGGGCGACTTCGAGAATGGCCTTGCGAGCCACCTGACTGCGTGGCCTGCCCGGTTTGCGTGCCGGTCGAGCTATGGGAGAATCGGTTCGATTCGATTCTTCGGAAGGCGGGTGCTTCGCCGGGTATTGAGCCTCTTGATTGGGCTCCGAGTTTGACGAGGGGTGTGGCGAGTGTGGATTCAACTGAGTCGGAATGGGTGGTTCTTGCGATCCGCTGAACTCCTCACTTCGAGGGTAACCCCGGTGGAGAACGCCTGCGAGAGATCGCGCTCTGCTGCTAATTACGGTATGGACTGTTCCATGTGACGATCTGAATCCTTACCCCCAGTAGCAGCGCCAGCTTGCTTGAGCGGAAACACTGTTACGAAGCGAAGCACTGTTCTCCGAATCTCGGAAGATATCACGCAAAGTGTCTCGATTGGCTTCCGAGCAACGCAGAATCGATCTCGATTCGATCCTTTCAAATGGTGTCGCCGCCGCGAGGAACACAGTCTTTGAGGTGGAAGAGTTGAAGGTACGCGTCGGTACAACCTCACTCTTTCTTCGTTCGAGGCCCACCGTGTTACACTCGCAAAACTGTGGGCCTCGACCCAAGAATGATTGAAGTTGTCCCGTCTTGATATCTCGAATTCGCTACCATAGGCCCACGAAAGATTGTGAAACCATTGCGGAAGTCGAGAGCACGCCAGTACTCACGAATTTCGCTTTGCAGGAAGCTGGCTTGACTGCTGAACGTAGGGCGAAAAATGGCAACAACCTGTGGGGGGACGTGTCAATCGACTTGGAACTGATGTCGGAAGATCCCCTTTTCATGCCGGGTTTGGCCGCCATGCACAAATCTCGATGGATTGATTGGAGAGCTCTCGACAATCAGATTGAGTACGTTCTCCATGAATATGGATTTAGCGGAGAAGGTGCATGAGCCGCACATTGCACACCTGTGGCTCAAGCCCAATTAGCACATGGGGGTTCGATGGGCGGAAATAGGGTATTGTGCGTTCCCGCATACTGTTTTCTAGTTCAAGGCTTGGCTGTTTGCCGTGACCTGCCATGGTGGGATGCGGGATTCATTCACTCCCTCCGGCTTGCCTGTTGAGTTTTTGCTATACTTTTGGTTGCCGGATTCCCTTCTGTTTGGAGGTTGCTCATTGGCAACGGGGATCCTCGTGCTTCGGCGAGACGAGCGGGGATGCCTCTTGGCAGTTTTCACGCTTGGGGCGGCCGCTTACGCCACGTTACTGACAATCGCGATGAGCGTGGGCACGGCCTCGGCCCATGCGGCACCCTTGCTCATGGTTCCATCCTTGATTGGAACAGCTTGGACTGCAATCAAGCTAAGGGGACGTACTCTATGAACTTTCGAAAAGCTCGGGAGGCAGGGTCCAGTTGGAACCTATTCAAAACAGTTTGCATGATCGTCGTTTTCTGGAGCGTGTTCCTTTACCTGGTGCCCGTGCAGTTGATGCGGGTGGAGGCCTGGCTTGGGTGGAGTTTGTTGAAACTGCCTGGGCAGTCGGTGGTTGCGTATTCGCTATTTGCATTGGCAGGTTCGCTGGGGCTCTGGTCTGGCGTGATCATGGCGGTTGCCGGGCGAGGAACGCCGCTGCCCCTGGACACTGCACGGGAGCTGGTTGTGCGTGGTCCCTACGCGTGGGTTCGCAACCCCATGGCGATCACAGGTTTGACCCAGGGGGCGGCCGTGGGCATATTCTTCGGGTCGGGATTGGTCGTGATCTACTGTGTATTGGGTGGTCTTGTCTGGCAGATATTCGTGCGGCCTATTGAGGAGGCTGACCTGGCGGCACGCTTTGGCAGACCCTATGGGGCCTACCGCTCGCAAGTTGCCTGCTGGATCCCCCGGCGCTCTGCGTATGTTGCAGAAACGCCATCTGTTCCCCCTGATTGAATCGGGGAATTCACTTTTTGCCCCTAGATTTTTTGGCTCCTCAGAAGAATCAGTGGGTAGTGTTCGGCCGGAAAGCCAAGGATGATCGCCCGCGACGACCAAGGCCGTGGACAGCTAACGCAGCATGGAAAACTCCCTGGCTTTGATGGGCCAGACTTTCCCACCCCGCTACGTGACCACAGCCTTGTTCATTGCTCGGGTCTGGAATCAGCGCCTGGTAGTTGTAGTTGAGGCAGCAACGGGGCCAATCTGCTGAACCCTGGAAACTAACCCAACAAACGGAGTACATCCTGATGCCAAACGGTGAAGATGAGAGTGTTAAAAACCCTCCACCGTCTAAAACCACGATGCTTCTCAAGACTATCCTCAATCACATCGAAAAGCACCCCTCCTTCGTCTACGGGACATCCGAATTTGAAGGCGACATGCTTCTCGTTCCAATTTAGGCGCACAGCAATGCCCGCCCTACCTGCTCTGGCTGCGGTAAACGCGGCAGCGTTTCCGACACCGCTCGCCAGCCACGGCGCTTCCAATTCGTTCCCC
>JAAETM010000590.1 GCA_024228395.1 bacterium
GATCGTCAAGCGTCCGGTTTGCTCTGATCTCGCTAGGGGGAGCCCCCGGCGCTGATGTCCAGGTCCTCGAGTATGTCGGCATAAGGCCTTATATCGGATCGGTGACTCTGTCGCTGTCCGTCGCACTTGCCGGGGGTTTCATCACGACTCCAAGGGCGATCGGTGCTCGCCTTCTTCTGAATGGCGCCGTGCTTCCAGACGCGACATGGGAGGGGGGATTTGCTCCGGGGGCGATCGCGGTTACAGCTGGATCGCTTAGCTTCACAACTGGAATCACGCTTCAATCTGGCGACCAACTCCAGATCGAGATCGCGAACCTAGGGATTGATCCTGGCAATTTGGTCGTCACCGGGGCGGAGGTTTCGGTCTCATGACGGCCCCGGATCACGAGCTCATCACGGCGATGATCGCCAGCGGGCCGAGTGGCGTATTCTTGGCGCTGTCAGTCTTGATGCTCAAATCATGGGGCCAGAGGATAGAGGATCGATTCGGGAAGATCTCCGATCGACTTGACGATCTGGCCAAGCAGCAGAGTGCGGACAGCAAGCAAAACATCGCCGAGCTCGCGACCATCAAGGAAAAAGTCGAAGCCCAAAAAGCGCAGATCGCCGATATTGACTCACGGGTGCGAGGCATCCAAAACATTCAAGGCCTGAACGCAGCAAGGGGGATCCATGGATAGTGAAACGGGAAAAAGCAAAGCTCTCGAGCATATCACCACGGGTTTTTGGGTTGCGATCGGCGGGTTCCTTTTTTCAATGGTGCTCAAGGGCGGCCAAAAGGTTCTAAGTCGGGATTGAACCATGCAATACCACCCCACGCACGATGAAATCAGGCTGTTAGATGATGCCCTGAGCATCGACGATCCATTTGAGCGGGGGAACGCTGTCAAGGCGTGGTTCTACGATCCCGATTCCGGCGCCATCCGAATCACACCGCGCACGATCGGCACTGTCCTAGATTACCTCGCGATCCTTGTCCACTACGCCATGGAGGGAGGCGCCGATCTAAACGCAGAAGCTCGCCTGGCTAAAGTAGATGCCAGGCTTGAATATTATCGAGCCAAAACAGAATCCATGGCGGCGCTAGAAGGTCGCGATCGTGTCGCCGGGGAAAAGGATGATGTGGGAAGCCCGATCGGCGCCTATTTCCTCGAGGTCGCGAACCCCCTGCTAGGAATGGTGCCTAACATCTTCCCCGAAGATCCGGCGTTCGGCAAATACGCGGGCCAGCCCATCAATTACGCTGATTTTCAGCTCGCGATAATCGAAGCCCGCGCGGTGGATGTTGCGGTAGAAGCCCGATCCGAAGCTCTCAAGCAGGTGATCCCTGATCTCTGGCAATCGGCGAAGGATCGATTTGGCGAGGCGAAAGACACCATCAAGGCGATCGGGAATGTCGCGATCCCTGGCTTGGCGATCGTGGCCGGGCTTTACCTTTTCACGCAAATCAGGCGGTAAACCGTGGCTTCCACGATCTACCTATTTTCTCCGGTCTCGACTATCGGTCGGATCGTGGATCGGTGGACCGGCGGCCTAGGATTCTCCCACGCGGTTATCAGGACGGAATCTGGAACCTGGATTGACTGCACGCCGAAAAAAGGCGTTCACGTCATTGATCCCGCAGAACGCAATTACCGGGTCAGGCCATCGGGGCGCGTTGAGATAGAAGGCGCCGCCGGGGCTTATGTCGATCATTGCGCCGAGTCATTCGTGGGCAACCAATACAGCGATGCGCACAACTGCGGATCGTGGATCGTGAAGGCATTGCCGCCGGCGCTTGAGTCATGGGTTGAGGATTGCGCCGCGCGGTGGCGGATCCCGATCTCCCCGAACGCCCTTGCGGTAGCATTTGGCGTCGACACGGACGCGAGCGCGGTAGAGGTCGCGGGGACAGGCGGGCTATGATATGATCGGGATCCCTGATTGGATCGCCCCCTGGCGACTTTCGGGCCCTGGCCCCGGCGACCATCATCTAAGGGGCTGGGGTTTCTAAATGTCAAACGTGATCACGGATATCGAGGCGACTCTACCGCGCGTGGATTTCATCCCTGATTCCGGCGTGTCCGGGATCTATGACACGATCGCGCGTGAGCTCGAGCGGTGGATCGGGAAGAAAGAGACCGATCAATCCATGCTGGACACGCTCGCCGACTACTGGGCAAGCGTGGGCTGGACTTCGTGGGATAAGAACACATCGACGCCATGGTCTGCGGCTTTCGTCTCCTACGTTTTAGGGCCTGATTTTCCCGGCGCGAGCTCACATCGGAAATACGTTCAAGAGATCGTCGCCGGCAGCGCCCCCGATTGGGAAGCGTTTTCGATCCCGAAGAACCTTGACCAGATCAAGCTCAACCCCGGTGACGTGTTGGTCAAGCCGCGATCCGGGGGGTGGGGAAACTCGCACGGGGCGGTCGTCATGGAGGCCGGCGGCGGCGTGGCACGTCTTGCGGGCGGCAATGTGAGCAATACTGCCAAGGTGGAGTCAGAGATCAAGATTGACGACGATCGGCATATCGTCGGGGATCTTGGATCTTTCGCGGTCATCCTCAAAAATACAGCGGCCGGATCATCGGCGGGCGGGCGATCGGCTTCCATTGCCCCGATCGTGGCCGGCCTTGCACTTGCGGCATTTTTCTTGATTAGGGGGTCGACATAATGTTCGGCGAGGATTGGGATCGATACATCGTAGAAACCGCCGACGCTCAAGGGCTCGGCGGTGGCGGATTCTGGCGCGGCGAGCTCAACAGCCGTCCGTCGGCTTCGGATTCTCCGCTTCCGAGCAGCGCGGCGAGCCTGGGGACATGGTCCGCGTTCGCGACGGCCGGATCGCTCAAGGATGGCGCGGTCGGCAAGCTACTTGAGACCCAGTATAGGACTAGCGCGCGGCTGTATTACACGATCGGCCGATCGCTGGGATTTCCAAGGGGCGCCTGGTTGAATGCTTTTCAGCCCGTCGCGGCGGCGGGATCAATGTCGAATTGGGCGGAGTTTCCCGCCGGATCGAATGTTAGCCAGGCGCAGCTTGGGAGCATCAAGGAAATCGGCGGGATCGTAGTTTCCGCGCTAAATGGGCAGTGGGCGCAGCTCAGCGATGAAGAGCAGTTTAAGCTAATCGTCGGCGCCACACTAGGCGCGATCGATGTTATCGCGTCCACCTATCCCGCCGTGGGGCCCGTGGTAGACCTTGCGACGGATCTTATAGAACTAGGCATCATCTCACAGGTAGGAGATGCTACCGAGCCCAAGGAATGCGACGACAGCAGGGAAGCGGCGGAGCTTTCAGCCGAAGCCGATATGTCGGTGGTTGACAAGATCTTGGATCGCCTTGATGAGCCGGGCGGATCATCGCCTGATCTAACTGATTTTTTCTCGCCCCCTGGCGAGCAGGTTTACGGTTTCCCGCTGAAATTTGTTCCTGGCACCGTCATGGCGAGCTCCGATGCTTGCGGCGGCGGGATCGGGGCGATCAACCCTGATCCGTATAGGCTAGGATTCATCCCTGGCACGACTGGCATCCATCAAGGATTTCAGGCGACCGGCGATAAAATCAGCTTCTATCACGCGGGACCATGGACGGAGATCGGAAATTTCTTCCCTACCGCGAATTGCCTCATGTCGCGGATCTGGTCGAACATGCAGCAATCCGGCCCGCTCATGTTTTGCGTAAACGCGGATATTGCCCGCGATCGGTGGGCCAAGTATCTAGGAAGCTACTTTGACTTGATTCGCAATGGCTACGATACCGGCTCTAATATGGATTGGCGGGCGGCGATCTGGGACAGCTTCGCTGTTAAGCTAGGATTCGCGCTTTGGGAGGATGTTTGGGGGCCGCCGTCATCGCTTGATCTGGACGATTACTTTGCTTTCAGGCGCGGTGATGGATCACCCGTCGATCTTGACGCGGTGGCGTGGGGCAGCCTTCCTGTCGTGGAGCTCGGAAAGCTGAGGGCCAAGCAGAACGCCACGCTCGAGACCAAGTGGGCGGCATATATCAGCTATGGCTTTTCAGGCGTCCAAGGTTTAGACCTTGGCGCAACACGATGGTGGGACACCGTTCAATCGCTGATTTCAGCGCCCGCCCATATACGCGCCACGCTGGACGCGGAAAACATCGCGCTGCCAGAGCTTCGTCAGGCCGTAATATCGGCGAATCCACACGGCGGCCCCGGAGGCCTTGCCCCGGCCGATCCCGGCTCAAAGCCCGGCCCCGGAGGCCCTGGCGGCATTGTGGAGCCCGGCGAATATGAAGACATGTTTCCCAATTTTGATCTTGCCGACGTGGATCGCCCGCCGGGCAAGTCGATGGCGCAGATCTATGCGGAACAGGGCTTAGGTCTAGCATCGAAAAAAACGCCGCCAAGGCCTAAGCCAAGCAACACCGCAGCACTAGCAGCGGCGGGCGCACTGGCGGCCTGGTTCATGCTACGGCGATAGGAAGGATCCACCGCGCCCGGTCGTGGACCGACCAAGGACACGGCGGGCGCGGCTTCACCTAATCTTTGAGCGTGACATTGTCCGCGTATTCGATCGCGTCTGTTAGAGCGCAGAACACCGCAGACCATGCCCGTCCGTGCCATACGGGATCGAGCTCGGCGGCGATTTCCTTCGCGTCCATACCGAGCGATCCGCGCTTAACATAGTGGATCGACGTTCCAGTTTCGGGGTCATAGCAGAGGATCTCGAGCTCGAGATCCTCGCCCTGGGCTTTGAGGCCGTCGATTTCGATTTCGACGGGGCAGGGGGTCGCCGTGGCTTCAAGCGCGCTTTGAGCGGCTTTGAGCCATGAGTCGGATCTGTGGTCCATGTAAAGGACCACGGTTTCGATGGTGCAAGCCGGGTCGCTCATGATCGCACCTGTACCAGTCGATCAGAAATTGCCGATCTAAGATCCACCATGGCGAGTCTTTCGGACTTCGACCACGACAGGCCGCCCCTCTTGTATATGAGACCTGCAAGGCGGGTGTCGATCGTGCTCATCGCACTCTCAAGGATCCTGCCCCATCTGTCGCGCGGGCTCATGTCCGGGGCAAAGTCCCCAAAAAATGCCCCCTCACAATCTTGCTTAAGCTCGTAGGCTTCCGATGTGGCACACCATGACGAGTAATCAAGATCCCCATCGGAATACCGCTTCCAAGATTCCAGGCGGCAAACCCAGTGTGATCCGGTGGCATCGCAGAAGTGTATAGCAATCCTTCGGCCGTCCATCGACTTCCCGAAGATGGCGCCAGAGTGCTCACCGTCGAAGAAGTAGGCGGTCGATGCGATAAATGCGATTTGGTCGGTCATGCCATCTCTGACGGCGCCCGGCTCGAGGTATTCAGGCCGGGCCTATTTTATTTCTGGTAACAGAATCCACAATCTGTTACTCTCCGAAAATGGCAATTGGAGACCGATCGGCAGCTTTTACGCGGGAAGTGCGCGATCATGTCTAATGAGTGGTACACACCCCGGCCGATCCTCGAGCTCGCCCTGAGGCTCATGGGCCGCGAGCGGATCACCTATGACCCCTGCCCGCGCCCTGGTTGGCCTCGGCGCTGGCCGTGCGCCGATCTCTTTTGTAATGCCTCACTGTGCAATTGGGCCGATCGTGATGAGGCCCACGGGGTCTATCCGGAGTTTGACGCCATCGACCCGGATACGCCGCTTACAGGCTTTATAAACCCGCCGTATAGCTACCCGCTAGAAACGATCGTGGAGGCCCTGTCCCGCTACCACGAGGCCCCGGATCCGGACTCCGGGCGCCTGGCATTCCTTGTAAAGGGCGACTTCACTACAAATTGGGCGAGGATGCTAGTCGACCACTGCGATCACCTGGTCCTGCTACGCGATCGGATCAAGTTTGAGCGGGGAGATGGCGCCGCCGCAGTTCCGCCACAAATGGCAAATTTTGCCACGGTGATATTTTCGAAAGGCCCGATCTCACTCGCTGGCACGGCACCGGCCGTGCTTAGGGCGTTCGACCTATGAGCCGGATCAAGGAATACAGCGGAGGGCTCGAGCTCCACTCGGAGCACCATCAAGACATGGTTGGGATCGTGACGGGTTGGCTTGGGCAGTTCTCGCCACCCACGGCGGAGAGTTACCGTATATCCGTCGATCAATGGGCGCGATCGGTGAGTACCGATCTGCCAGGGCTCGCCGCTGCTTGTGTGACGGCGCCGATCGGTAAATACAGAAACGAAGTCGCGGCATGGTCAAACAAGATCCGCGCCGGCCAACTCGCCACGAATACGAAAAAGAGAAAGGTGGTCGCGCTCCGATCGTGGATCGACTGGATCGCCGATTATCGCGAGGATTCGGCAAAACCCCGCGTGCGGCCGATCAAGACAAAGGGCAAGCGGACCCATGTCCAGGTGCGCGGGGATTATGTCGAGCGCGTGGAGGCCGTGATCCGGGATCTATCCTCCCACGATCTATATCCTGATATGAGGCTTCGATCTCTTGCGATGGTGCTCCTGATGTTTGATTCAGGATTGCGCGTTGGTTCGGTCCTGTCGATCCGGGTGCAGGACTTCGACCGGCGAGCTCTCACGGTGAGCGCCAAGATGAAGATGCGATCCGGGCGTGAAACCCGGCCGATCTCGCAACGCACGGCGAATGCAATCACTCACCTGATCGTGGGTCAGACGCTCAAGCCCGGCGATCATCTATTCCATTCCCGCAACGCCACCCCACCATTTCCGCCACTGTCCAGGCGGGCGGCAATTGAGATCGTGGCCGAGCTCGGGCTAGGCACGCCGCACAAACTACGCCATGCCGCCGCTACTCGACTGGCAGACGAGACCGGCGATGTGTTCTTGGTTCGTGATTTTCTTGCGCACTCAGATATCAGTACAGCCAGCGTTTACGTCGATCGGTCGGCGGAACGCGCCAAAACAGGCACCGCGCTTGTGAGCGGTGAAAGTCAGGGGAAAAAGTGAAAACAATCAGCATCAAGATTCAGGGCACGACAGCACTTTTGCAGCACAGGTTCGGGGCAGAGGCCCAGGAAAGCACGAAGAAAACCGCGCGGGCGGTGCAGATAGAGGAACGGAACCCGCGTGATGAGGCTGAAGCGGTCTCATATCGCGATCGCGCCGGGCTCTGCTATCACCCTAGCGCGGCCATCGCTCGCCTGTTGCGTGAGAGTGGCGGTGCCCACAAGCAAAAAGGATCGCGCAAGTCGCTGAAATATATAGTTCCAGCTGGCGTGCGCATGGGCGACGACGTGATCGAGCTATACGAACTGGATGGTAAGACGCGCAAAAAGGACTTTGAAGTAGACTCGAGGCCGGTCACGATCCCCAGCACCAAGGGTAAGATCATGCGCCATCGGCCGATCCACTTCGAGTGGACCGCCCGGTTTGACATTGTGGTCAACGAAGATGTTCTTCCAGAAAAGGTCGTCCAGCAATTGCTCACAGAAGGCGGCGAGCGGATCGGGATCGGCGATTTTCGGCCTGAAAAGGGCGGGCCATTTGGCGTTTTCCAGATCAAGGAGTGGAAGCCGCTCAAAGATTGATTTTCCGGGCAAGGCGAGGCTAGGCTTGGCGGGGCAAGGCCTGGCTCGGCGGGGCAAGGCAAGGCTCGGCAAGGCAATCCCCGGCGGGGCAAGGCAAGGTAGGTTTCAAGGTTTTACCGAGGCGAGGCTCGGCATGGCCAGGCTTGGCGGTGCATGGCGAGGCTCGGCGAGGCAGGGCTTGGCAGGGCGTGGCTCGGCAGGGCGCGGCCTGGCTCGGCAGGGCGCGGCCTGGCTCGGCAAGGCTCGGCGAGGCATGGCAAGGAAGTTTTCAAGGTTTTCATCGGGGCCCGGCATGGCACGGCAGGGCGGGGCTGGGCTTGGCCTGGCCAGGCGCGGCGAGGCATGGCCAGGCAGGGCAGGGCAAGGCAAGGAAGTTTTCAAGGTTTCACACGGCGGGGCTCGGCACGGCTTGGCGGGGCAGGGCGAGGCAGGGAAGTTTTCAAGGTTTCATCGTGGCGCGGCAAGGCCAGGCGGGGCCTGGCGCGGCCCGGCAAGGCAAGGCAAGGCAAGGGAGTTTTCAGGTTTCACGAGGCGACGCCTGGCACGGCAGGGCCCGGCGGGGCAGGGCGTGGCACGGCAGGGCGAGTTTGAGCGCGTCGCAAAGCTTGCGCGGGTGGCGCTCGTGGGGTAAAATTGACCCGTTATGGCTACACAAAACCGCGCTAGGGCTTGGAGCGGATCGCGCGGTCTGGCGATGCTCTGTTACCCCGAGGAAGATCGCGCGATGTTGATCGCGCCTGGATGCATGGCCGAGCTCGAGCCGGCTGGCGACGGCGAGTCGTGGCGCATTATGTGGAGCTCGAGCGATCTGCTAGCCGGCGAAGTTCTTAGCGTACGCGGGCTCGAGGCGAGCGCGGCGGCGTTAGTCCGCTAGTGAATAGACCGATCCGGGGCTCCCTCCCACCATCGGCGGCAGTGCTCCTGAATGATATCTTCACCTTTTTTCACGATCTGGCGAACACGGCTGGTCGTGATCTCCGAAGATAGCAGCGATGCTAGCCAGGGGCGGGACACGGCGGCGTGATATACGATCGCCCCGATGGCCTCGCCCGCCTTTTTCATCGTTTGGAGCGTTGGATCGTGCTGCATCACATGGTGCGTTTTGCCGGCCGAATCCTCAAACACGAAAAGGCCATGCGAGATAGAGCAGACCGATCCCGGCGCCGGGACAGGGCCATCAGGCGGGATCATGATCCCAGTGACAGTCCCATCATCGTGCCAAACACGGACGCCCGCCCCGGAATCCAGTGGTTCGGATAGCTTCACTTTTTTTTGAGTGATCATTGTTAGTAGGTGCCGATCGTTGGCGGCATGTTGAGGGGATCGACTTGAGCGCTGGTCATATCATCGACCTTGAGCGCGGCTGTTAGTTTTGGCGTGGCCGGGATCGTCTTGAAAAGTTCGCGGATCGCCATGGCCCGGATCATCGACTCCGGGTGTGTCTTCCAAGTGCGCCCGCCTTCATCGATCGCCTTTTTGATCCTGGCTTGCGGGATGACATGAACCCGCCGTTCACCGTCGATCGTGACGCTGGCATAAGCGGCGACGACTTCGGACCCACCGGGGCCGATCTCGTGCTCGACTTGTAAGCCGCCATCGCTGGAAAATCGGGCCCGGAAGTCGTCGCCCTGGTAGACCAGTTGGCAATGTACCGGAACGCCTGCCAGGGCGATCCATCCGCGGTAACCGATCATGATCGATGCCTCGCCGCGCTTGCCACTTGGCCGGATCCACACTTGCCCGAGCTGCGGATCAAGGTCCAGACCTAACAGGTAGATCTGGACCGCAAGCGCGGCGAGCCGCTCAGGGGCGACCATAGAAAGATCGTGATTCCCCGACACGATCGACCGAAGCTGCGCCCATACCCGCTCAGGGGTAGCGCCCACGCTCCGAAGTCGATCGGACCACTTATCAAGCTCGCGCGAGCTTCGATTGCCTACCTTATCAAGATCGGTCACGCTTGCCCCTCAAATCCGCCCGCAGGAGCATTAGCTCTGACAGCATCTTGCGTTCTTCCTCGAGCTCGGCATCACTGGCCCCGGCCTTGCGCATCTTCTCAAGCTCGGTGGTGAGCTCCACAAGATCCGCCGCTGTTACTCCACTATTGATCATCATCCTTGCTCCCCTGATTGCTTGCGCCCGCCATATCAGGCGCCTGATTGCATTGATCATTATTTTTCTGGCGTCGCCGTTCTTCCATATCCCGAGCGTGTTCCATATCGATCCTCAGGAGCGAGGAAAACAGCGCGATCGGGATCGCGAATATCACGATCAGGAAGATCGCAACGTCGCTCAGTAAAGCCGGGCCCGATCCTTCCATAAGCTACGAGCCTTTTCTCTCCGCTCGCCTTTTTCGACGTTCCGCGCGTCTCTCCTGCCGTCGTTTCTTCCATTTTTCCCACGGAAGTCGTGGTAACAGATCGATGATCCGATGCGCCAATTTTTGCCAGGGCTTCACTTCCGCAGGCTCCCACCCTCACATCGGATGATGTGACCATGGCGAGATAGGCGATCGACAAATCGCCGGCCGTATCTGTTCGCCATTGCCGACGCGTCAAGATTCGTGGTGATCACAGTCCGGGCCCGGAGATCATCGCGCGCGGCGATAAGTTCAGAAATACGCGATCGACAATGAGTCGAATCCGGCTCATCGCCCAGATCATCAAGCGCCACGATCTGAGCGTGCGTGACTTCCTCCGGGATCGCGTCCATCGACCGCGCGATCGATGCAGCCCTGATCCACACTGGCAAATGGGGCCACGGGCGATGGCCCCACGGGTCACATGGAACCCAATGACAATCACGACGCCCGCCCACGAGCGGCGGGCCCGACTGGACGATGTAACCCGCTGCAACGCTCTTGCCGGTGCCCTCTGGCCCCATGAGCGTAAGGAAGGCCCGATCAGGAGACTTCCACCTCCTCGCCTGCTGAATGGCCCGCGTATCACCCGTGGAGCTCGAGCGGGCCAGGATCGCCGCAATGCGCCACGGCACGCCATATTTGACCAGCCGTTGTTCCTCAGAACTCTCGTCCTTGGATTCGGTCTGTGCGGGCTCGCATGGGCTATCTTGGAGATCGTCATCGACGATCTTTATGCCCTCAAGGATCCTCGCAATGTCCTTGGAGTCGCCGGCCCGCGCCATGGCGGCGGCGGCTTCCTGGAGCAGCGCCGTGGCGACATCAAGCCCGCTCAAAACGGCACCTGATCCATGCTGTCAGTGGGATCGGGCTCGCCTGAACGTTCCCATGAGCTCTCGCCCGCCTTGCTCGCGTCGCCCTCCATATCGCCGCTCGAGTCGACCAAGCGGGCGAAGTTCTTCTCACGGTGAATAGTGCTGTGCGTGAAAAATAGCTTCCATTTTTTCGGATCCCGATCCTTGAGATCGGACTTGGACTGTGAAGTCCAGGCGGTCTTAAAATCATCGATGTCATATCCTGCCTTCAAAAGTACATCGATCGCCCGCCGTGATTTTGGGGTCCATTTTGCGGGGTGTATTTTCTTGACTCCGGCGCTTTTGAGCACGCCCGCCCTGAATTCTCCGATCCAATCGCAGATCTGCTCTACCTGCTCTGATGTCTTACTGGACTTTTCCCCCTTGCTTTTAAGGGCGGTCAGTTCGTCCGCGTAGGCCTTGCCCTCATCGGTGAGCTTGTAGGACTTCCGCGCCTTTTCCCTTTTTGGCGGCTTGCGGATTTCGGGATCCTCGGGGGCCGGCTTGTTTTCGGAGGCTGCCTCGCTGGCTTCGCCAGACTCGGAGACCCCCCCCAAACCCCCCCCACGAATTGACCCTTTTTCGGGCATAATTTGAGCGGTTACGGCCTTTTCAGGCTCGGATTTGAGCGGGATCGGCTCGGAAGTTTTGGGTTTAGAGCTCACAAAAAAGCTCGACTTAGTGGGCTCGCTTACACTTTTACGGCTAACCTTTTCGGGCTCGATGCATTGCCGGATCAAATCAAGATCCATTTTTTGCACTTCCGACATGATCGCGACGCTGAACGAGTCGCCACTCTCGCGATATCGGATCAAATTTTCGGCTTCCAGAACGGCCAAAACTGCGACGATATTATCCCCGCTAATCAGGGCGGTGAAGTTCATCTTTCCGGGTACGTCCATCGCCTCAAATTTTAGCGTGGGCCCCGTGGCGCGATTTTGAATCCAGGCCATGAGCCCGATCGCCACTAGGGGAAGATTATCAGGGTAGATTGTTTTTGCGACCATCGCCGCCACACTACCCGCTCGAGGCTTATCCGTCAAATCGCCGCCAAACATCACGCCACCGCCTTTTCGAGCAGCTTTTGGAGCTCGATACACTTCACCCCGATCGCCGTCATGAGCTCGGCCTGCATCGATTCGATGGCCCGGCGGTTCTCGAGGCACTCCCGCAATTTTTCGACGATCGCACGCACGCCATCGTCGCTCGTGGCTTCCGTAGCGCGGCGGATCAAGGCGGGTTCATCATTTTGGAAGCACTGCCAAAACTTGCCGCGTTCCTCGGTGGTGAGGCTAGTGATGAAAGATGAAAATTCGCGTGCGAGCGGTGATGTTTTGGGGGCTGAATCCATGTGGGGTGCTTCCTTTTTTTCTGACTTGGTTTCGCTCTTATTTTCGTTTTTCTCGCGCTTGCGGGCGTTCTCCGCCATGTTCGCGGCAATGACAGGGCCAAACTTTTCCGCGAGATCGTAGAGGCGGGCGCTTCGCTGTAGATCTTCCTCATGCTCCCGTTGAGAATCGCGATCTTGCATTTTCACTTTTTCCACTTCGACGGCGTGCTGCACTACACGCTCAGCCATGCCGATATTCGCTTCGCTCATCTTCACCATTTGCTCTGAATACTTGGCAAAATTCGCCGCTTGATCTGCGACTGCTTGGTGGGCCTTGATGGCTTGGCGGCCAAAAGCATCAAATGTATCGGCCAGAACGCGCCAATATTCCGAGCCGGGGCCCTGGGGATCGGTTGTGTCCTGGACTAACAACCCGCCATCTTGATCCGCGCCCACTGACAGGGAGTGAAAGCGGGAGCCGGGCTGGTTGCTCCTGGGGTCAACTACGCTGGCCCGAACGCGGTAATGCTTGGCGGGCCTGTCGCTTTCGCTGTGCTTGCGGACGTGCTCCACAAGGCGAGCGGCGATATCGTCAACCGAGCTCGTAACCTTGCCATCCTTGGCTTTGGATGGCCGGATACGCTGTTTCAGTGTGGTCCAGGCGCCGCGACCGTAGATGTCAACCTGGATGACCCACTGGTTCGAGTGCTCAAGATGCCGCGAGACAAACGCTAGGAATTCGTCCGGTATCTCATCGCTGATTATTTCCTCGGCTTCGATGGCATCATCATCAAGAATTTTGGCGGTCTCGGCGTCAATTTTCGGTTCTTCACTTGTTGGATCGTCCATTTTGGGGGTCTTCACATGGTGGATAATACAATTTTCCTATTTGATTGGTAGGCTTGATTACACTTTTTGAGATCTGCAAGATATCCGGGCCCGGCACTTTCACAGCGCGGGCAGGAGATATCAAAAATGGCAGAATCCAAAACCGCGCTCGCAAAAGAAAACAAGCGCATGAGGGCAAAGGAGCTCGGTCGCAAGGCCGGAGAGAAGATCCAAAAGGGCCAGCTGACCCGCGTCGGCCTCGCCGGTGCTACCGCCGGAGGGCTTGGCTATGCCCAGGGCAAGGGGTCGATCCCTGCCGAAGTCGCTGGCGTCGATACCGATCTTGCGATCGGCGGAGTCGCTCTTGTGGGCGCGCTTATGGCCAAAAAGGCCGGGGCTCGCGATGCCATGGAAGGCATCGCCATGGGCGCCCTGCTGCCCTACCTCGCCGAATATGGCAAGGCCAAGGGCCAGGGCGGCTGATTGATTTTCGGGCCCTGGATAGGCCAGGGCCCATACCAAGGAAGGAAGGTCCACCATGGACCCCAAAAACCTCGTAAAGAAATTTCAGGAAACCGCCGCCGGAACCGACATGGATTTCAGCGTTGGATCACGCTTTGGCGTGGGGGCCAGGAGCCCCAACAGATGGTTCAATAACGCGGTCAACCCATCAGTCGGCCGGCGCGTCAGCGTGGGCCAAAGGGCTGCACCTTCGCAGCTTCCCGATTCCGCCGCTCAGAGCGGCGGCGATCCAGTTTCCCCATACGGCGGGAATTGCCTTGCCGGCATGAGCGGGTGCGAATATGACCCCGCCGAATTTTGCGGCTGGTCAATCCTCCCGTTCAGCACGCTCAAGGTTCAGGGAACTACGCCTAACGTTGATCAGGGCCCGGTCGCCAGTGGAACCACTCGCATTATCCGGATTACATCGGAGCGTGCTTGTCAATTCCGCGTTCGTGGCCTTTGGATGCGCGGCGTTGAGGCCAGCACTGCTGGTATTGCCGATCCAAATGTGAGCCAGCAAATCGCAACGGCGGCAACCATTGGCGCGACGGTGCTCCCTGTGGCGCTGAGCAACGTCACGATCAATAACGTTCCGCGCGTAATTGAGATCGGCGATGCCCAGGCAAACGCGCGGGTCTTCACGCCCACCGATCTGTTTGATGGGACCTTTTGGGTCTTGCCCGTCGATTGGGGTGTGCTTAGCCCGATCAACAACACCGCCCGGCCGCTTGAACTTTCGTTCAACAACTTTGGCGCGGGCCCCGAAGCCCACGTTTTCGGCGTCCTATTCGGCGATGTCATCGGCAATGCTTCCGGCACGCCCGCCGGCTTGAGCTACTAGCTCACACGCCCGGCCGTTCCTATGGGGGGCGCGGCCGGGCTATTTTTACCAAAAGGAGCACGATCGACACATGTCCCGCTGGTTGAAAACTGGATACCATACGCAGTGGATCGGCGCGGGCAATTCCTTTTCGACTCTATTCCAGGTCGATGATAATCCCCGCAAATGGCAGGACGTAGGGAATTTCCTTGAGTCGATGCCACTGGACCGCGATCCCACGGATGAAGGGATTCCGTACCCCGTCACAGTATGGTGGAACATCGAGATCTGGGCTTATACGATCTTTTTTGACGCTGGCACCGCGCCGCCGCCCGCTCAATCCGTATCGTACAACGGCCCGCAATATGCATGGTCGGGCCAGGATGATCCCGCCGCGCAGCCTGGATTCGGCCCCGCGAACGCTGTCCGAACTTCACCACTCCGATTCCGGCTTCGATATCAGAACGAAAGCCAGAGAAATCGTTTTGTCGATGTGGACGTCGGCGCCGGGATCAAGCTCGCAGTAAATTCAAATCAGATCGTCGTCGAGGGTCTCGTGCCCGCCGGATCGATCGCAGTGAACGACGGCGGGCCAGAGCAGACCTTTACGCCCGGCCGCGGTGAAACGTGGGGTCAGTCGCTCGTGTGCGGCACTATTAGCAAGCAGGACTCCCCGATCGGCGATAGGTGGGCCACGCTCACGGAACCGCTGCTAGCAGCGCCAGGGGCCGCCGGAACGCTACTCGAGACCGTCAAGATCCCGATGGCCGCGAAGAAAATCACGATCGTTCAGACGGATCCCGGCCCGCCGGGCGTGTTCAACTATTTTTCCGCCGCCGATAGCACCGGACCCCTTGGCCCGGCCGTGGGGTCCATCGCCACCGACCCGGTGACGCGCTCGAGCCTTCGCACGGAAATCCCAGGCAACGCATCATACATCACCCTGGCAAGCCCATTCCCGGGCGGGCTTCGTCGCTTCAATCTTCTGTTCGAACTGGAGTTTTGATCATGGTCGAAAAGGCAGAAATTCCGATCCGATTCGAGGCATTCGAGAATCCAGAACTCATGGCGCAGACGCTCGAGGCCGTGGCCGAAGGCGTCACCAGGATCAATGTGATTTGGGGCGAGGCGGCGGCAAGGCTCGGCGAGGATCCGCCGTGCTGTGTATCTTGCCTGGCCGATGATTACGGCGTTAGCTACGTCGATCCATCGGAGCGCAAGTGCGCCGCCGCCTGTCAACGCCTGGATTGCGCCCCGGTCCTGCTCGAGCATGGGCGGGCAACTTGCTTCGACCTGGCCTGCTATTTTGCGGCCATTTGGCGGCGAGAGGGGAAGGCCTGCAACGTTCAGATCGACCCGGTGATTGACGCCTACGGATACCCTATCCCCGGTGAATACCACGCATATTGCCGATTCGCCGATGGGTCAGCGCGCGATCCATCGGAGGAATTGCGCGACTATATGAAGCACGGCAAAAAGGCCGACTGTGACTGTGTCGATCCGGCGACATTCGAAAAGCTCGAGGTGGGCGGGTGCAGCACGGGCCAGTGCGGAATCCAGGCCATGACGCGGGGCAATGTTCGCACCGCGCCCGCAAACACAGGATGCTCGACCGACCCCGCATCGCCATTTGGCGGGAATTGTTTGGGGTGACGGATGGCGCTTCCACTGATCATCGGCGCGAGCTTAGGGCTCGCCGTGCTCTCAAGCGGGCAAAAAAGGCCGAAGGGAACTCCGCTGGCGAGCCCGACGCCGTATCCGTGGATGAGCCAGAACGTAAACCTCGCGATCAGCCAGGCGATACGAAACGGCTTCGAAAGCCCCGAAGAAATCGCAACGTGGGCGTGCCGCGAGACTTACCCGCTGACACCGCGCGGAAATCCGGCGGTCTGGAATCACCGAACTCGAAGCCAGGGAAGGCACGAAAAAATCTGTTGGATGCGATGCCTCGCACGCGTTCAACACATCCTCGCGAGATCCGCCGATCTCGCCATAAACGGCGAGGATTGACCGTGCCCACGATCATCACAGAATCTTTCACGTTTGACGGTACGGCGGGCCAGGGCCTGTTAGACACCGAAGCATATCTCCCGCCGGACATTGAGGCTTACCGCGTCGTTAGCTTCAGGATCTCGCTGCTATGCGATGCCGCCGCCGGGGCCGATATCCCCACCGAGATCTACTTCTACGATCTGAACCTCATGAAGCGCGTCACACTGATCGCCGCGCCCGTGGTTGTCACCGGGGCCCCGATCGCGTGGGACTTCCCGTGTGACCTAATCAGCCCGCGCAGCACCCGGATCGAGATCGTCGTCAATAATGGGGCGCCACTGCCAGCGGAAGGAACCCTCCTTTGGGACTTCCAAATAACCGCGCCCACAAGAGGGGGAGGATCGACATGATGTGGATCGTGATACTAGGGGCCGCCGCCGTGGCGCTGGCGAGCTCGAGCGACAAGCCCAAAATCAAGGCTACCTACGTTAATCGTGAGGCACTGAAAAAAGCTCTGGAGGATAGGCAATAATGGATCCTTTACTGCTAGCAGGCGGCGCCGCCCTTCTTTTTTTTCTCATGGGGAAAAAAGACGAAGATGATGTAGACGAGATCCCGCCGGATGACGACGACGGCGGAAGCGGCGGCGGAATCACGTTCTCCGATCCAAACGCCACGCCACCCCCTAGCGGCGGCGGAGCAAAAAAGGCGGCCTATCAGGGCGGAATTTCTGGGGGCGATCCGGGCACCGTCCAGCCCGAGGAGCCGGGCATGGGCTTTATCGTCCCTGACGCTGGCCCATCCGGCGGCGAAGTGGATTTGTTGGACTACGATCGATCCGGCGATCAATGGCCCCGGCTTGGCAGCTTCTATCAAATCAAGCAGGGCGACAAGCTAGCCGATATTGCCGAAAAGGCCCTTAAAGATGGTGTCTATCGCGCCTATGGAATCGTAACCGGGGCGGGTGTTCCTCCCGATGGCGCCAAGTACCCCATCGATTCAGACTACGAGGCCGCGGCCGATCTCGTAAAGATGATGGATGACACGCCACTAACCAAGCCCCTATGGCAGCTGATGCTGATGTCGCCATGGAATGACATGGTCTACGGAACATGGGGCATGGGGCCAGGCGGCGTGCGCGGCCCGTGCGGCCGGGGCATCAAACTAGTGCCAAAATACTTTGCCAATCGCAAGCGGATGATGGATGGGTTCAACCCAGTGCGATCCATGCCGGTACTTGATCAAAGTTACCTGCCCGGCGGATCAAAGGAGAATTACAACGCCCAGCCGATCGGAGGTGAGGCTGCCGGGAATAAGTATCCGTATATATGGATCCCTGGGATCGACCTTGCCAGCTTGGTAGATATTACAGGCGCATCCATCGGGATCACAGATCAAAGCAAGTGGGTACTACCCGCCTGGCCCGGCGAGATATACGGACAGATTAACCCGCCGCCGCCTATATTTGACAGGTCATTCGCCATCCCCGAGAGCTATCGGCCGACCATTGAAAAAGAATCGGTGCCCGAGTGGGGATGCGATCAGTGGGCAATTCAAAATTGGATCTGATATGGCGGAGCATGGGACATACGCGCACATCGTGCGGAGCACGGCCGGGCGAACGCCCGCCGATCCGTGTCCCGTGTACTGCACGCGCCAAGATGCTAAGGACTGGCACGCTAGCGCCGAAACTGTAGGCGCCGCCGTTCAGTGGCAGCTAGGCCGGCTCGAGGCATACGCGGCGGAGCGAAGCCAGATCGTCGATCCTCAGATTGACGTTCAAAGCGCCGCCTTTTTCTCCGCTCTTGACGCTACGATCGTTCCTAATGATCGAAGTCTTCCCGATAGTTTCCGGCGGTCGATCGACCAATCGATCACGGTGCTTCGAGCCGGCGCCGAGCTACTCGAGCACATCGAATCGTCGATGCTGCGGGTGGGCATGACGCCGCCCGCAATCCCAGGGTTCCCGCGTGGAGCTCCAAAAAGCCCGATCGCCATACTCCCCACGGCGGCGGCGATCGGCGTTGTGGGCCTGCTTGCGATCGGCGTGTGGATGGCAGTCAGGCCCGAGAAACCCGGCGCAGTGGCGCTAGAAGGCGGCGCGGAATAATGGATCCGATCACACTGACAGGCGTTGGCATCGTTGCCCTGTTTTTCCTCATGGGCGGATCGGATGGTCCTGGCCCCGGTCCTGGCCCCGGTCCTGGCCCCGGTCCTGGTCCCGATCCGGATCCGGGCCTAGACTGCGCCCCTGGCCTAGTCCGCGACACGGATGGGCGCTGCAAGAAGTCCGGCGGGAAAACGAAGCCAGGCCAGAAAACCGACCCAAGCAAGATCAGCAAAAAGCGCCCGGACAAGATCGATCGCGATGATGCGTGGATCGGGCCTGGATGTGTCGAGATCATGTTTGGCCCGGACTGGTTCGACGAGACGATCGTTCCTTTTCTCGGTGTGGCTACCATGTCGGGTTTCGGATTTTATCCGGTCACGAATTCTGCATATTCGATACTGCTGCAACCTGATTTTATCAAAAAGGATGACTTCGAGTCATTCGCAAATTATGGCCCCGCGTTTGTCGTCAATGAAATCCTTGAATCCTATGGGGTGGACTGCGGCGCCGAGCTCATGGAATTTGAAGCTTCGGCAGCCCCGACTTCCGGGGAAATGGAATCATGGGCGACCGCGGATCCTGAACAAAGGGGGGATCATCCGATGGGCGTTTATGTCACCGATCAATTGCCCGCGTTTGTCGCCGGTCTCCCGATCTCAGATGACTCCCAGGACATGATTTTGGCCATCTATGCTGGCCTGCTCGAGTGGGGACACGCGCGATACTATGAAGACAACGGACTTGAGTACACCCCGGTAAGACACGATTATCCAGCCAAGTTCACGCCTAAGGCGAGCAGCTTCCAACTATGAGACTCCCGATCGCCATCATCGCCGCCGTCGCCGGCGCCGCCATTGTGGCGGGCTCGAGCTCCGCTAAGGCGGGCACACTGCCGAGCCGGCTCGAGGGGCTTGATGGCGCCGAAGAAATAGTCGAGATCTCGAATCGCGCGGGCTTGCCAGAGGATTGGATCGCGTTCCTGCTGGCCAAGAGCTATGTCGAGACCGGCGGCAAGTTTGATCCGCTGCTAGGCCGTGGCCGGGCGAATGGCGCCCCGCTAAACGCCAAGATCAACAAAAGTCAGAGTGAGCAGGCGTCGGCGGAGCGGGCATGGGATCGACTTGTCGAGCAAGGGCGATTGAATCCTGATCTATGGCCCCGTGAATCATGGATCTTCGGATCCGGCGGCCTATTCGCCTTGATCCCCGCGTCCGTCCTTGTGGGCACCTACGAAAAATCAGGCATGGAAGACGATCCAAAAATCATGGATCCATGGTCTGTGTTTGATCCCACGATCGCGGTTTTCCTCGCCATCGATTACAACGATCGGCTTATGGGATGGGCCGGATACAAGAGCGAGAAAACGTGGGGCAACCTGTATAAAGGATGGAAGCAACCGTCAAATATGGGCAAGGATAACGACACCACACAGCGGAGTGTGCAGGCGTTCCGTGAGGCGCTCACTGCCACTGGCTCAAATCCTAATCTTGCAGACCGCAAGCCCACCCCGATCCCGGATCCGATGACCGTGATCCGGCCACTAATCTTCGGGGGTATGTCATGACCGGATGTTGCGGACCCACGATCTCGGGTGAGCCCGCCGGCGGCGGATCGGGCACGCCTGGCCCCCCAGGGCCACCGGGACCCCCTGGCCCGCCTGGAACCGGCGGGTGTGCGAATACTGTCAGGGTGGAGGCGGCCGATCCCTTCGCGACCCTGCCCGCTCCTGTGGGCGGCGTGATCACGCTACTTCCGGACACCTACTATGTGATTTGCGGGCTCGTGAACATCGGCCCCAATCGCATCGAAGTCCCGCCTAGCTCGGTGCTGGCGGGTAAGGATCCGCTGGTAGACACGCTAACGGCGGACCCTCTCCCGATCCGCGATCTGGTGAGCTTCCCGCAGGGCGGCACGATCCGCGATCTGGCGCTTGCCTGGCCCGTGCGAGCGGCGGCGATCCAGTTTGGCGTATTGGCCTCGCCGCCTGCTCCGCCCGCCGCTAACTGTGTGGCGTGGAATCTGTCGATCCTTGACCCGCGCGACGGAGTAGCATTTCGCGGCCTGGTGGGCTTCGCGACGGTCTCACGGATCACCGCGCGGAACGTCGAGCGCACCATCTACCAGGCGCCTGGCCCCGCACTCGGAGACAGCGCGATCGGTGCACTTTATGCCACCATGATCGCGAGCGAGAGCAACCCAGCAGGCGCAAAACAGATCCTCCTTCAAGGGGTGTCAGACGCCGTGGCCTGCTCAGCCATGGTCGTCACAGATTCCGATGCCACCGCGATCGGGATCGACATTCCCACGCCTGCACGATCTCTTCAGTTTTGGGGTTGTGCTTTCGGTGGCAACGGGATCCCATCGAGTATCCTGGATCCGAATACCGGAGCGCTGCTGACCACTGGCACGGCCGCACAGTCCGAGGCTGCCGCCATGGTCGGGTATGACAATTCTACGACGCGCGGATCGATCTCCGTTTTTCAGCCCGGCGGAGGGGTCGCGACCATCAGCCCAGTGGGATCGTACGTCCCCGTTGGTAACGGTGCCCCGGCTCATCCGCTCTATGCCCTGGGATCGTCAAGCGTCCGGTTTGCTCTGATCTCGCTAGGGGGAGCCCCCGGCGCTGATGTCCAGGTCCTCGAGTATGTCGGCATAAGGCCTTATATCGGATCGGTGACTCTGTCGCTGTCCGTCGCACTTGCCGGGGGTTTCA
>JAAETM010000591.1 GCA_024228395.1 bacterium
GGAGGTCTGCATCAACTGTGGCATGTGTGTCGAGGTATGTAACACCGACGCCATCCTCGTCGAATGATCCAGCACAAAGAATTTAAGAGGATTAGTAATGAGTGACAAGACTTCCATTACCCTTAACGGCCAGGAGATTGAGGTAAAGGTCGGCACCACCATCCGTGAGGCCGCCGAATCCCAGGGCGTACATATACCAACCTTCTGCCATGACGACCGACTGAAGCCGTTCGCCTCCTGCTTTCTATGCGTGGTGGATGTAGAGAAGGCACGAGGACTGGTACCGGCCTGCTCCACCCAGGTAGCCCCTGGCATGGTGATACAAACCGACAACGAGCGCGTGACCAAGAGCCGTAAGATGGCCCTGGACCTGCTGCTGTCCGATCACGCCGGCGACTGCGTGGCCCCCTGTGAGGCCACCTGTCCCGCCAACATCGACATCCAGGGCTACATCGCCCATCTGGCCAATGATGACCCGGATGCTGCGGTACGCCTGATCAAGGAACGCAACCCACTGCCGGTGGTATGTGGCCGCATCTGCCCCCACCCATGCGAATCCCAGTGTCGTCGCGACCTGGTGGACGAGGCTGTGGCCATCAACCCGTTGAAACGCTTCGCCTCCGAGCATGACCTGGAGAGTGGACCCTTCCTCCACGATTCTGGATCAGATACCGGCAAGCGCGTGGCCATCGTTGGTGGTGGACCGGCCGGACTCTCTGCCGCCTTCTATCTGCGTCAGATGGGACACGCGGTAGAGATCTTTGAGTGCCTGCCCGAGCTGGGCGGTATGGCCCGCTACGGTATCCCCCGTTTCCGTATGCCCTGGGATCTGATGGACAAAGAGATCAAGGCCATCATCGATCTTGGCGTCAAGGTAAACCACAACCAGCGTCTGGGAACCGACTTCTCCATTGCCGATCTAAAGGCACAGGGTTTTGGTGCAGTTCTGCTGGCAACCGGCGCCCACAAGCCCAAGCCTATGTGGGTAGAAAACGAGGACGCCGACGGCTGCATTGGCGGCGTAGATTTCCTGCGTGAGGTGGTTCTGGGCAACATTACCGAAGTAGGCAAGAAGGTTGCCGTTATCGGTGGTGGTGACACCGCCATGGACTGCGCCCGCGTCTCCCGTCGCCTCGGCGCCGATGTGACCCTGCTGTATCGTCGCACCCAGGCCGAGATGCCTGCCCTGCCCATCGAGCAGGAAGAGACC
>JAAETM010000592.1 GCA_024228395.1 bacterium
TAAAGTTACCCAGTGGGTGAAAGTCCCATCCGATTAAAGCCTAGCCAGCAGGTCGGTAGCGAACCTTGCGGGTCAGCCCGGTAACGGGAGTCCGAAGCCAAGGAGAGCAAGAAAACAGGCCGTGTGATTGAGCCCCGAAATTTGTATAATCGTGGACAGACGAATATTCGTCAGGATAAACGCCAGAAGTATCGGCGGGAAAGCCAACGCCGTGATTTGAGCGGAAGGCAGCAGTCCTAGACGCGATAAGGCGAGAGTGTAGGACACCACCGGGGTCGAAGAGCAGGGCATGAGTTCAAGAGGGTAGCCTGGGAACCCTTCGACTGTGCTCAGGACAGCGCTTGGGAGAGCCAGATGTTTCCTGGCGAGCAAAACCGGAAGAAAAGAGGGACCCGGTCGAACAAACAGCCCTGGCGTTGAGGGAAGACGACCTACCCGAAACGAGCTTTTAGAAAGGACACAAACAGCGAAAGGTCGTAACCAGGTATTGATGACCGAGCGAGAGCATAGGGCATCAAGAAGGACAAATGGTAGTCGTAGCCGAGCATAGTACCGATGAAGGTGGGGAAGTGAGACCCAAGCGACCCACTGGAGGGAAGGCTCTGGTCGGGTATAGTGAGTTGCTGGCAGGAAAGACGGGAAGGACGCCGAGCCTACAAACCGTGTCAACACAAAGCCAGTGACAGGTGATAGTAAGAGGGTAGCCCAGCTATACGCCCATCGGGGTTTCGACTGATGGGTTTCCATCTTGGTAAAAAGAGGTGGAACCGAGGAACCTTGTGAGCGAA
>JAAETM010000593.1 GCA_024228395.1 bacterium
CATTGGCTACGCCCTCCTGCCCCGCATCGCTAGCGGACAGATGTTCGGCCCCGATCAACCCGTCATCCTACACATGATCGAAATCCCGGTCGAAAAGGCCATGGCCGCCCTCAAGGGCGTTGCCATGGAACTTGAAGACTGCGCGTTCCCCCTGCTGCAAGGCATGATCCTGACCTCCGATGTAAACGAAGGTTTCAAGGACGTGAACTGGGCCCTGCTCGTGGGCTCCAAGCCCCGCGGTCCGGGCATGCTGCGCGGTGATTTGATCCGTGAAAACGGTCCGATCTTCACCGGTCAAGGCAAGGCTATCAACGACCACGCCGCATCCGATGTGCGCGTTGTCGTGGTCGGCAACCCGTGCAATACGAACTGCCTGATCGCCATGAACTCCGCCAATGACATTCCCGATGATCGCTTCAGCGCCATGACGCGCCTCGATCAAAACCGTGCCCAAGCCCAACTCGCAAACAAGGCGGACGTGGCGATCACCGAGGTCAAGAACACCGTCATTTGGGGCAACCACTCGGCCACCCAAGTGCCTGACTTCGAGCATGTCACCATCGGTGGCAAGCCAGCCACCGAGGTCATCACCGACCGCGAGTGGCTCGAAGGCGCATTCTTCTCGCGCGTGCAAAAGCGCGGCGCTGAAATCATCGAAGCCCGCGGGCTGTCCAGCGCGGCTTCCGCAGCCAACGCCTTGGTCGACCACGTGCGCGACCTGTGTGTGCCCACCGCCCCCGGAGACTGGAACTCGGTATGTGTGCCGTCCGATGGCAGCTACGGCGTGCCCGAAGGCCTGATCTCTTCCTTCCCTGTCACCGTGGACGAAGCTGGCCAGTGGTCCATCATTCAAGGCCTGGAATTGAACGAGTTCTTGACCACCAAACTCAAGGCCACCGCCGACGAGCTCTCTGGCGAACGCGAGTCGGTTAAGGACTTGTTGTAGGAAGAAGCTGCGTCACCCTGGAATGGGTGGTGCGATCAGACCATTCCGTCAGATACGAACAGTGCCCTAACCCGGCTTGCCGGGCTAGGGCACTGTTCATGCACTAAGCAACTTATCTCCACTTCCAAGTTAGCTCATGCCCAAAGGCCAATCGGTTGGCATCGTTCAAGAAAGGAAACCGCATGCGAACCTATCCCTGGTCAAGGCGCCCCCCAATGGCAAGCAGCGCACGATTCAGCGGCGCCCTTTCTTGGGCTTCTTCGGTTTCCTGGGTTTATCCCCTTTCATCGGGTACGTGGCCTGAACCCACTCACGCCAATCGGCTTCGGTTTTGGACAGGCTTTGCCCCAGCGCTTCCTTGAGGATTTGCCGGGATGGGGTTTCCGCTTTCAGGCCCAGCAACATGGGCTTCAACTTGGTCGCATGGTTGGCCACGATCCAGTCATAAAAGCTCCAGCAGAGGGCCTGCTCGGGTAACTCCATGAGACCCGTGTCCTTCTTGATCAGCCCCGGCAGGAAAGGCGCCGCCTCCTTGGTGAGACGTTTCCGAATTGCAGTGCGCCACTTGCCATCATGATAGGTCTTCCAGACCGTGCCTTCTTCGACGCAGTAGTTCGTGGAGAGCTCGTGAACGAAGTACTCATACCAATGCCCTACCCCGGCGTCGAACCAGCCCCCCGTGGTATCTCCAAACCACTTTTCTTCAAAGAGATTTGAGATCAGCATGTGCGATGCATTGTGTGTGAACAGGCGGCGCACCTCAGGCAGGGTCGAAAAATTCGCTTCCTTCGCAACCGAGAAAACGGGATTCTTGCCGAGCATTTTGAAGTCTCCGCTGGATCCGCTATTGAGGAACTTGCTCATGACGTTTCGGTGATCCATGCGGGACTCCCAAATCCACATGCGCATCTTCGAAAAGTACTCACTCACCGCCGTCGTGCCCTCCAGGGTTGGACCGTCGTTCAAGTTTTTGACAGGCCCCTTGCCGCTCAGTCCGAGATGCCCATCCAACAAGTCCGCCACGCGCTCCACATCCTGCGCGACCCGGTGAATGCACATGTGATTGCTGATCCTCTTCTTGCCAAGGCGCAAGGGCCCGGTATCCACGATCAGCAAAAAGTGCTTGGTTTCCACATGGGGAACCGACCGGCCCAAGTGCTGGGCCATGGGTTCCTTGGCCAACCAGGCAGCGACCTCCGCCTTGCGCTCCTGCATGATTTTGGTGGAGGTCCCATGCTCACAGCGGTCGCAGTCCACCAGGAAGGAACCGCCGCAATCCTCACAAGCGGCCGCGATCGAACAGAACTGAACCTGCGCCTCCAACTCCAGTATCTCCTTCTTGTGCTGCTTGCAGGGCAGGGTGCCGTGGTCCTTGCAGCGTTTGCAACCGACGCGCACACGTTGCTGCGCGGCGCTCACGCTGGGAGCCAACATCAGAGCCATCGGCAGAAACAAGAACAGCAATACGCGACAAAACGAAGGGGTGCGCTGGAGATTCATGCACAAATTGTAACAGGGCCGACCATACCCGCAGAGCGGTTCCGATCCGATCAGCCATCCATGCGCTTTCTCAACCACGTTTGAGACGCGCCCACGGCGGCGGACCGGGGACCCGCCCCCTCCGCAAATCGCGCAACCCAGATCTCAGGTCCCTGGGGCAAGCCGGTCATCAGCCAACCGGGGGGCTGCGCGCCATCCGATACCGGATCTGGCAAGGCCAAACCCAGGGCCCATGGACCACGATGGGTCCACTGCCCAGACGCTTCTCGAACCCACGAGCTTTCGAGATTTCCGAGGGCGTTCTGCTCCTTTTGCAAACGCAGCATGCCCGGCTTCATTGTGGACTGCTTGCGCAGCAGCGCACCACCAGCCCGGGCTTCGATCGCCAAACTACCGGCCTGCTCCGTCACCAACCAGGTAACCGGCGCACTGGCCGGTTTGACCTGCAGGCGAATCGATTGACCTGGCTGATGGGGAATGACATCCCTGGCACTGTCAAAGACATTCCAAGTCCCCGCACCCTCCATTTCGATGATGCGCACAAATCCGGGGGGGGCTGGATTCACGGCTCCCACTTGCAGTAGCAATAGTGCGGAACCCACTAGCGTGACGGCAAACCTTGGGCCTGGCTTGCTGCGAAGAAACAGCATCAGAAGTACCAAGGCAACCAATCCCAGGATGGCGGCCAAGGGCAACACGGGCACTGCCACGGGAACAACCGGCAGGGGCAGCCTCGAAGGGGCCACGAAAAGTGGGGCCTTCAGCTCTTCGGTCGCAGGCCATTGCACGCTGCCCGCGCCCTCCCAACTCAGGTCCACCTTGGGATCCACAAAGGATGGTTCGATCACGAGAGGGACCTGCAAGTTCCGGCTCTCACCGCTCGACAGGACTATTTCGAGGTGCGTCTCGCCAGCAGCACCGCAGTCGATCCCGACGGAATCCAGGGGGCCTACCAATTGCAGCCGAACAGGATTCCAAAGGTTCTGCTGTGCGCCCTGTGCAAAGGACAAGCCCATCAGCACAAACCCACACAAGGCGGCTCGCAGCCAACGCTTCACTGG
The DNA here is from genome assembly GCA_024228395.1 of bacterium. Classification (GTDB taxonomy): domain Bacteria; phylum Planctomycetota; class UBA1135; order UBA1135; genus NORP259. The sequence goes on from JAAETM010000593.1 coordinate 3,508, forward strand.
AAATCCTCCCGGGCGCCTATTCCCCGCAAACCCAGCGCCGCGATGCACACACCGGATACTAGAAGCAGGGGCAAATTTCGCTGCAGGTCCAACCCTGGAGCTTCGGAACGCAGCAAGGGCAACTCCCGCCAAAAGGATCCAATCGGAGACCAACTTAGAACGTGGCTCGTGTGCAAGGAGCTCCCAGCCGCCAAATGACTCCAGAGCCCAATCGCCAAGGGCAGCAGGTACCAGAAGCCAAAGAGCAGCCCCCTCAAAGCATGCCAGCGTCCCCCTCGGGAAACGGACAAGAAGGCGCTTGCCAAGCACAGAATGACCCCATGTCCCGCGAGCCAATAGGCCCGCTCCCCGTGCAAACCAGCCTGCCGGTCCAGGATCCAGGCCAAACAAAGCAGCGGCACCAACCCCAACAGGGTTCCCAGGCTCCCCCGCGAACGCTGTTGCCGGGGCCAGGCCAAGTAGAGGGAAACCAAACCTGTGATCAGTACGAAACGCGAAAGCCCCGAGCACTTCTGCGCCCAGGATGGAAACGCCAGGAAGCCAGCGCTCAATAGCCAAAGGGCCAGGTAGGCAGACTTTCCCAGGGCGCTTCGACCTTCCCCGGCCCTAGAAATTGTCATCGAGGACCTCGCGCACTTGCAGAATCGGTTTGTCCCAGCGCACGTCCAAGAGATCCCACGGTCCCCTTTCAGAATCGGGATCGAGTGCGGACACGATCGCCATCCACTTGATCTTCGCCGGCAACTCGCCCGGGAAATCGCCCCCCGGCGGCCGGCCAAACAGAATGCGGCGCTTGCCGTCCAAGTCGATCTGAACTCCCCCGGGCAAACCATCGGGAGCTTGCTCGCGGCTGGCGTCGATCAGGACGCGGCCCAGAAGGCGCTGTTGCTTGGGGATCAGGTTGCGCTGCATGGAGCCTGCAACTTTCAGTGCCGCCAGCAGGGCCTCGTCCTGGATGAAGTCCCCTGGCGAGGGCAACCCCGCGCGCAACAACCGGTCGGAAGGCCCTAGGACAGGCAACATGGCGCCGTAGACCTCGTGGGGCGAATAGCTGTATCCCGCCAACACCATGCCATCATCGGACACAGGCAAAAAGTCATCCCCCACCCGAATACAAGCCGCGGGTTCGCGCAGGCGCAGGGGAACCACCAAACCGTCGGGCCAAACGACCTCGGGCTCACCGACCTCCTCGACGAACGACAGGTTCGCGAATTCGGCCTTGAGGGATGCTATCGCTGCAGAATCCGAAAGGTCCACCTGCTCATGCCTCCTCAGGATGCGCTCCAAGCGCCGCTGCCATGCGTCGCCGAAGTACAGGGGTTCGTGGTGCAAACGAAGCCGGGTCACCTCACAGACGCCCACGCCCTTTTCCCTGGCTGACATCTGCAGAGAATTCAGGACCCAAACAAACCCGGCGGCCAAAAAGACCATAGGCACCCAGGCGGGCACGGAACCCCGCTGGTTGGATCTATGGGCTTTGGAGCTTGCAGACATGCGGCCATTCTACTTCATAACACAACGTGCCTGTCCGCCGACAGGTGTGCAAGCACCATCAGCGAGCAGGCCCGTGATCCATCGGCGGGAAATAGCGCTAGCCCGGATATTTCATGAACACGCACCCCAGGCTTCGCAAACGGGCCCCTCCGGGCCCCTCTCGCTCCCTGACAGGACTTTCCGAATTTTGCCTTCCTCGACAATGCCACCGCATTGCCTGCGGGGTCAAAATCCACAAAGCCCTGCCAGGAACCGAGTTGCTGTGCCTGGGGCACGTCTTCATGAAATATC
>JAAETM010000594.1 GCA_024228395.1 bacterium
GACAAGCGCCCGGTTTTCTTCCAGGTAGGCGAGCCAAGACCGGATAGTCCTGGTAGTCACCTTCATGTGATCGGCCAAAAACTGCTGATCGCAGATCACCGCGCCACAAGTCGGGTCGATGTGCTCGGCAAAGAGGGCGTACAGACCGGCAGCGCCTGAATTGCCCGTAGCAAGCTCCCGTACGCGCCTCCAACCCCTCGAATACACCTGTGTGAACCCCTTGTTCTTCCGCGCTTCCTCGCGCTCCTGAGCCTCTTTCTCGTCCAGCATGGCCAGCTCGCGCTGGCGAATACGCCGTTGAGCGTCCGTCGCTACCGTGATCTGCTGCATGGGCATCCCCTCAAACCGGAAACACTGCATCCGGACAATCGGACGTCAGCTTCCTATTGGTGGAAATTCTATTCCGAGTCGACAGTCCTATGCAAGGATTTTTTTTTCCTATTATAGGAAGTGAGCGGAAGCAAGCTGCTTCCGGTTGTCCGGAAGCCCTGCTTCCTATTACATCCGCCTAACTTATTGTTTTTATTCAAAATCAGTATTTTTCCCTTCTCCTCTAAGGGGCTGCCGCCCCGCCGGCGGCCGCTGCGCGGCCTTGGCACCCCGCTGACGGCCCCTGCGGGGCCTCTGAAAAAGGCCACCCGGCCGGTGGCCGGGTGACGTTGTTTGTGGGGCCTCCGGCGGCCGCTGCGCAGCCTTGGGGCGGTGGGCGCTGCCCCCCGCCACCCCCCGCGTTCGCCACGTGGCAGGGGTGCAGGGGCTACGGGCCTGCGGCCCTTCACTCCTGCACCCCTACCGGGGAGCGTGGGTCGTTCCAGGCGCGTCAAGGGCCGCTGCGCTCTCCGGGGGTGGCCCGTGTCCTCGCCCTGCGGGCTGCGGGCCGCGCCAGCCACCCCCTGCGCCCTTGACCCGCCTTCCACTCCGGCGCTGTCGGAAATTTCCTACCCGGCCATGAGGCGATTTCCGACACGCCAGCGGGCCACTGGCTGACGCCTTCAGCGGAGGGCAGGGTCAAGGGCGCGCCCGCAGGCCGCAGCCCGGAGCGAAGCGCAGGGACCGGGCGAGGACGCGGGCGAAGCCGAACCCTTGACGCTGACCGCAGCGCCCCAGCCTGTGCGAGTGGGGGCAGGGACGAAGGGCGAAGCCCGCCACCCCTGCCCCCCGAGCCTCCCGGCGGCGAGGGTGGGGAGTCCAGAGGGGCAAAGCCCCTTTGGGCAAGGCCGAAGGCCGCCGCAGGAGCAAGCCCGAAGGGCGCTGCAACCGCCGCAGGCGGGCACGACTTTGCGAAGCAAAGTCTAGTGAGTACACTATCATCTGATAGTGGCCCGCCGGAGGCACCGCCTTGCGCTGCCCCGACTGGCCGGATTCGGACACCAAGAGGGGAGGGGCAAGCATGGCGGCCTACGCGATCATGCGATGCAAGAAGCTGTCGGGGATGGGCAGCGTGGCGGCGGCGTTGCAGCACTGCTACCGGGAGCGCGAGACGCCCAACGCTGACGCCGAACGCACGCCGGACAACGAGCACCGGGCGGCCACCTCGACCGATGCGGCGATGGGGCGGCTGCGCGAGTTGCTGCCGGAGAAGCGGCGCAAGGACGCGGTGCTGGCGGTCGAATACGTGATGACGGCCAGCCCGGAATGGTGGGCCAAGGCCACGCCCCAGCAGCAGGCCGCGTTCTTCGACCAGGCGCAGGGCTGGCTGGCGGCCAAATACGGCGCGGATCGCATCGTGACGGCCAGCATCCACCGCGACGAGGCCACCCCGCACCTGTCGGCCTTCGTCGTGCCGCTGACGCAGGACGGGCGGCTGTCGGCCAAGGAGTTCATCGGTGGCCGCGACAAGATGCGGGCCGACCAGACCAGCTTTGCCGAGGTGGTGAGGGATCTCGGGCTGGAACGCGGCATCGAGGGCAGCCGGGCCACCCATCAGCGCGTCCAGAGCTACTACGGCGCCATCGAGCGCCAGCCCGGGCACGCCACCATCACGCCGCAGGCCATCGAGCCGCGGGTGCTGCGTAAGGGGATTTTCTCAAAGGACGTGGAGACGCCGGAGGCCGTGGCCGCCCGCGTGACCGCTGCCGTCAGGGAAGGGTATGGCCCGACCGTCGCAGCGGCCGCAGGAGCGCGTCAGGAGCGCGAGAAGGCCCGGCAGGCACAGGAGACAGCCCGGAGCCTGCGTGACCGCCTGAAGCCCGTTCTGGACGCTCTGGGGCCGCTTAATCGCGATATGCAGGCCAAGGCGGCCCAGATCATCAAGGCCGTGGGCGAGAAGCTGCTCGCCGAACAGCGCGAGGCGACACGCCAGCGGCAGGCCCAACGGCTTCGCAGTCGCGGCCGGGATCGCGACGACGGCGGGCTGTCTCGTTGACCCTACAGGTGGCTAACGGAAGGTGTTTATGGCTTGCAGTTACTGAGAACGACTTGCTTTTTTCCGCCATCGTGGGTTGAAAGGTTCATGTCGTTGTTCTTCCCCCAGAGTTCGTAGGAGTGGTTTTTGCTGGTAGAGATGTAGCGTACTCCTGATGCACTCTTGGCGCGTTTCAGCGGGACAAGCTCATCCATTTGCAGCATCACGGCATAGTCTCCGACGTACACGACATCCAACGTCTTTCCGCCTTCGCAAGCGTACTTGGTCTGGATCATCTTATCCGCCGCTGAAGCAAGATTCGGAGCGATTGCCGCCATCATGGCAGCAAGAGCGAACGTTTTTTTCATAAAGATTTTCTCCTTCGTTTCGTTGCTCATTGTGGGGAGTGCCTTCAAACATGTCCAGCGTTTTCGGGTCGCGGTCGTCGTTTGGCCGCTCTTCCGGGCTGAACATCGACATGATCCGGCGGCGGATATCGCCGTCCTTGTTGACCAAGGTTTTGGTCACGAAGGCCGCGTATTCCTTGGCGTTGTCGTAGCCCTTCCAGACCTCGTGAGGGTCCAGCGCGTAGGCGCAAACTCGGCCAGCGACAGGGATGCGGACAAGCGCCCGGTTTTCTTCCAGGTAGGCGAGCCAAGACCGGATAGTCCTGGTAGTCACCTTCATGTGATCGGCCAAAAACTGCTGATCGCAGATCACCGCGCCACAAGTCGGGTCGATGTGCTCGGCAAAGAGGGCGTA
>JAAETM010000595.1 GCA_024228395.1 bacterium
CGAACTCCTCACCGCCTTCCAACGACTCAGACACGCCCTGGCCTGACCACAGGCCAAGGCCACGGGCCAGCCCAGACCAACAACCCCGGGCCCACCAACCAGCCACCAGACACGACCCCCGTTTCAACGCGGCCCATCACAACCCGAACAAGCAACACGATCCAACCGCCCCCACAAACCCCGCCATCAACACCAATCCAAATCCATATGAATTTTCACGGCTAGTCCGGCCAGGTACGAGGTGCATGCTGAGCAACGCCGCTGAGGTGTTCGAAGCGCTGGCGGCGGGGGTCGATCACATAGCGCCGTCGCCCCGTATCCCCTTCTGGAGTTCCTGCTCCTGTTCGAGTTCGGGGGTCACCTCCACCTTGGGCCGCCCATGCTGGGGAGAGCTGAGCTGCCGTATGAATCCGGTGACGGATCTCCAGAAACCTTTCACCTTTCCTATCATAGGGGTCTCCGGGGTTACGGTGCCAAAGTGGCGGACTCACTACCCCGATCACACCACCCCCGGCGTGAATTCACAGGGCTAGTGGTCTGCACGGCGCCGCTACGGGTACCCGCCTCATCCAGTTCGCCGTTCGGCAGCGTCGGAACTGGGAACCGGGGTCTCAGTATCAATGGAACAGGAAACCGGAGTAAGGCCGTCCGCCCTGGTCAGCAGCTTCCCCCAATTGTTCAGCATCACCCACTGTGACCACTACAAGGGGCATGAGGAACAACGGAACCAGAAGTCACGCTAGTCGACCCATAGTGGTGGTTCTGGACAGGAATCCCACACAGCGTGGCCTTTAGGGCCGGAACACGAGAAGCAACTCAGCGCCGTGACCAGCGGATTCTTTCTTGCCGCCGGATCCGGTTCCAATGTTCCCCGAGCCCCGCACCGGCAGGAAACCAGGCTGGATCGAGCCAGTCCGGCTTGATCCAGCTGAGTAGCGTGGCGAGGTTGGCATCCTCTGCATCTGTTTGGCCGGTAACCCAATGCACGGGTAGGGCTAGCAAATGGACAATCCGCGTCGGTTTCAGGTCCGTAGTTGTCGGAGGCGGGGTGGAGCTAGTAACTGGACAATTCGCGTCGGTTTCGTGAACGGCTGGCCTCCCGTGGCGAGTATCCGCTGATCAGCGGCCTGAAGCCATCGCCTTGCTCGGCTGAAGCTCGGACCGGGGGCGCCATGTCCCGGCGGCCTGTGACCAGGCGATACAGGCCAAACCGACTTCGTTTGTCCATTTGCTCGGCCTACCCCTTCACCGAATGGTTCGACACTGACCACAACCAACTCGACCACAACCTGGCCCGCTTCGCTCCGCAGATGTCGCTCAGCGCGCTTCGACACGATCTGTGCCGGTTGGCCGATCAACTCGGAGCGGCCCACCTTGTCACCACCCACAGCCAGAACGGAGCCCGCCCATGACAACAACGGCACCAACCGATGACGTCGTCGAGCTGCTACGGGCACTTCGGTTGCCCCACATGCGCAAAGCAGCCCCCGAGCTCCTCGCCACCGCCAAAGCACAACGCTGGGACCCAGCCGAAGCCATCCGAGCGTTACTGGCCGAGGAACTCTCTGGCCGGCAAGCCTCCTCGATCCGGTCTCGTCGCAAAGCCGCCGGGTTCCCCACCGGGAAAACCTTCGCCGTCTGGGACGAAACCCTGTCATCAATCCCAGCCCCCACCCAACGAGCCCTCCAAACCCTGGAATGGGTGCAACGCTGCGAGAACCTCGTCGTCTGCGGGCCATCAGGCACCGGGAAAACCCACTTCCTTGAAGGCCTCGGACAAACCTGCGTTGATGCTGGGCACAAAGTCCTGTGGTTCAGTCTCGAAGACCTCGGCGCACTCATCCGCCGACACGGCGCCGACGACACCGCCAACAAAGCCATACGACGAATCATGCGAGCCGACGTCATCGTCATCGACGACATCGGCCTCCTCCCGGTCAGCGCCGACACAGCCGAAGCCCTCTACCGAGTCGTAGACGCCGCCTACGAGAAACGATCCATCGCCCTGTCATCCAACCTCCACCCCGCCGGGTTCGACGAACTCATGCCCAAAACCATCGCCAACGCCACCGTCGACCGGCTCCTACACCACGCCCACATCGTCCTCACCAACGGCGACTCA
>JAAETM010000596.1 GCA_024228395.1 bacterium
TCACTGCCTACGCGCCCCCCTCCCTTCTGCCCCAACCCCGATTGCGATTCCCTTCGCAATCCAGATACATGGCGCTTCAAAAAGAAGGGCTTCTTCTTGCGCGACCAGGTCCCGCGCAAGGTCCAGCGTTACCGCTGCAACACCTGCGGCAGGAACTTCAGCTCACAGACCTTTCGAACGACCTACTGGCTGAGACGAGCAGACCTCCTCGTCCCCGTCTTTCACCGCTTGCTCGCCTGCTCGGGGCTTCGGCAGATCGCCCGTGAAGTCTCCGCAGCCCACTCCACCATCCAACGTCTCGCCGAGCGACTCGGTCGACACTGCCTGCTCTTCCACGAAGTCCATCGCCCGTCGGCCGCGCCCACCGAACCGCTCGTCCTCGACGGGTTTCGCACCTTCGAGCACAGTCAGTACTGGCCCATGGATCTCAATCTCCTGGTAGGACCCTCGCACTTCGTCTACGGCTTCAACGATGCGGAGCTGCGCCGTAGCGGCACGATGAGGCCCTCACAGCACGAAAAGAGAGCCAGGCTCGAGGAGAAACTCGGTCGGCCCGACCCCCAGGCGACGCGCAA
>JAAETM010000597.1 GCA_024228395.1 bacterium
CTCAAAGCTAGTGGGATCGATCTCGCGTGAACCGAGGAAGCTCTTGGCTACCTGGCCGGCAAGTTGGATGGAGTGCTTTTCAGCCAGGCTCTCCTGCCAACGGCAGAAAGGCGTGCTCCAGTAACCCCCGTAGGGGATGTATGTGTTTTCAAAACTCATTGGATTGCGGTGGTTGGAGGTTTACCTGCCGCCAGAAATGAAGCGGGTGATCGCTTCGCGTGCGGCGTCGGTGCATGCGGTTTTGCCGAAGGCGCGGTATCCGATTTCGAGGGACTCCGCGAAGGAGGTTGCAGCAGCGCCCTCTTTCACAGCTTCCTGGATGATCGAAATGACCACCGGGGAGAGGCGCTTTTTGGCAACTGTTTCGGGGTCGATGGCCTGGAACTCGGGGATTGTTACGGGGCCTTCGGGGATGCGCGGCACGGCTCCGGAGAGCTCGTCCACGCGTGCGGTGGCCAGGTCGATCAGCGATGCATAATCGGAAGCAAGTCCGTCGAGCATGCCGAGTTTGTGGGCGTCGGTGGCTTTGAGGCGTTCGGCGCTGCAGAGCATGCCGTGGAAGACCTCGGCGGCTGCGGGCCAGCGGCGGTAGGGCACCACCATGGCGCCGATGCCGGGGGCGATGCCCAGGGTGACCTCGGGCAGCTGCAGGGATGCGCGATCGCTGGCGACGATCGAGTGGCAGCGTAGAGCAAGCTCCAACCCACCGCCGAGCGCCATGCCGTTGAGGGCCGCCACGACAGGCTTTTCCATCTTATCCAAGTGCAGCAATAGGCGGGAACAATCGCGCGCAAAGTCAGCGGCGCCATCGGCATTGCCGAGCAAGGAGGGGAAGCGACCGATGTCGGCGCCAGCGCTGAAGGCGCGCGGGCCGTAGCCGGTGATCACGAAGCCTTTGACCGCGGGATCGTTCTCGTGGGTCCGGATCACGTCGAGCAGCTCGTCGGTCACCGAATCGTCCAAGGCGTTGAGCGCCTGCGGGCGACGGATCGCGATGACCTTGACACCATCCTGCTCGTCCACGATCAGGTGGCGGTGGAAGTCGGTGTAGGTGGCCAGCGGCTTTTGCGGCATGGGCATGCCGGGTCGATCCGCTGCGAAACGATCGAGGATGCGCGTGACTTCCTCCTCACCGAGGTCGCTCATCATCTGCAAGGGACCTTTCTTGAAACCAAGGGCCAAGACGCAACCCAGGTCGAGCTCTGCGCGGGTTCCAATTCCGCGGTCGATGATGTCCACGGACTGAGAGAAGAGGATGCCGAGCATGCGGTCATGGATTTTAGCTGCCAGGGTTTCCTCGACCTTGGGGCCGCGGCCCGGAGGCGCGACGTGCCATGTCGTGACCGAGTTGAAGATCGTGGCGGGGCGGTAGTGCTCGCCCTCTTCGCGCATCTGCAGGTTGTTGGTCTCGACAATGATCGGGTTGCCGTTGGCCAGGTTCAACACGAAGAAGGGGCCCGCGTGTACTAGATCGGCGGTGGCGGAATCGACTTCAGAAGCGGTCGCGTCGGAGAGCAGCAGCGCGGCTTCGTTGCACCAGTTGTCGAAGACGCGGTCCAGCATGAAGCACAAAGCATCGGAGGTCACCATGGGGACCTTGCCGGTGGTGCAGAAGAAGGAGCGCAGGAAGTCCACGTTTTCGTCGGACATGCTCGCCGAGCGCACGACTTCCACGGCCGGGTTTTGGAATGCGGGTGCGAAGAAGTGGGTGACCGTGGCGCGTTCAGGATGCTTGAGATCCTTAAACATCCACTCCGCAGGTAGGGAGCTGGTGTTGGAGGTGATCAGGGCGTCGGGACGCACGAGGGCTTCCACGTCAGCGAAGATCTTGCGCTTCAGGTCCAGATTTTCGGTGGCGGCTTCCAGAACCCAATCGCAGTGGGCCAGGTCGTTGTAGTCCATGCTGAAGACCAGCTTCTCGCGCACGCCTGCGGCTTGTTCTTCGGTGAGCTTGCGCTTGGCGAGGCCCTTGACCACGTA
>JAAETM010000598.1 GCA_024228395.1 bacterium
ACGCCGCCCTGGCGAGCGGCCTGCGCACCAAGGACCTACTGCCCAAGGGCGAACGCCACAACGCCACCGGCACCACCGAATTCACCGACGCCGTCCTAGCCGCCCTAAGCGCCCACGTCTAGACAGCCACGAGCCGGGACACTGGACAGCCATCACTCCCCATACCATCGTTGACTCCCACGATGCCGCCTAATCCGGCTATCGCGTTCGCAATGGCAATTGGGACAATCCAAGTTGAAGGCTCCCTGGGAGGCTTTCACATGGACGTCGGAATACAGGATTTCGGCCAGGGGTTTGTCGTGGAGGTTTCCCAGATCAAAAGTGACGTAACAGAGTTTGACCGATCCGTCCGCGCCGATCCAAACCATGTTGTAGACATCACACGGGATGCGCATGTCTGGGCCGCAGGACAGCCAGTCGGGGATGGAGCGTAGACTGGCTAGGGACTCGGTAATGCGATTGGGATATTGGTGCTTGAGTTGAACTAAGCGTTCGGTGAGCAGATTGAGCTTACCCATATCCTCGGGCCGGAATTGAATCTCTTGGTCCAGGCCTTGCGTGAAGTACGGCAAGGAATAATGCACGAGATCCGTGTGGAAGGTCATGTTGTACCGTAATGCAAACTCCCAGGCTTTTTCGAGGGACTCTACCTCGCAAGAGGGCCGCATGACGAGGTAGTTGAGCTGCAGGTTCATGTCATCCCCACAACGTTCCCGAATCGCGGCGATGCCTTTTTCCATTTCGACATAGCGCTCGGAGCGTTGCACATAGGCGTCATAGGTGGCCCCTGTGCCATAGTAGCCCAGTGTGATGTCGCGCAGACCTGCAGTGTAAAGCTCGTCTATTCGCTGTTCGAGCAAGACACCATTGCTGGTTACATATACACGCAATCCGATCGACAGACCATGCTCAATCATGGCTGGCAGGTCCTTGTGCAACAGGGGTTCACCGCCATATAGCCTGATCGTCTCAGCGCCTCCGGCCCTCCCGTCATCCATAACCGACTTAACCATTTCCAAGGACAAACTGTCCCCCAGCATAAAGTCACGACCATATCGACATCCCACGCAGCGCAGGTTGCATTGCGCGGTGATAGCCACGGTCATCTTGCGAGTGCGAGGTTGAATGAGGGACGGGAAGCGACCTGCAAGGCTGTGCTTCCACATGTCCAGGTTTGCGTCCGCCTCAATGAGCATCCGCTTGATAGTAGGCCTATTCCGCACCGCCTCGCGAATCAGGTCCCTTCCCTTTCCACTCAATCGTCTGGACATGATCTACAATTCCCTGGAATACTTGCGGTAGCTTGGGCCGTGGCGCCGAATTCGGCTGTCCACCTTGCAGGTGCAATTGGGACAATTGAGCAGGAAACCATCTTGCGCAGCCTTCGCGTGTTTTTTGTTCAGAACCAAGTCCTTCAGCCTTTTTTCGTTCACATTGCCCAAGGGAAAGGCCGTGTCACACAACTGCAACGATCCGTCCGCACCCAACCACAGGAGCTGATAGGCATCGCACGGCACTCGCATGTCCTCACACAGGGTAACCCAATCCGGAATGGAACGAATGAAGGACTCGGCGTGGGGAAAGCGATCTGGACGCAGGCGTCGCAATTCCAACAAACACTCGACCAAATCCGCAAGCATAGGTTCATCGCCGGGTAAGAAAGCAAGCGAATCCTCTGGTCCTCGAGCAAAGAAAGGAACCGAATAGCCGTACAGATCCAAGTGGAAGTACAGATCATGCTCCAGCGCAAAGTCCCACGCCCTGCCTAATTTCTCACGGGAGGCAAGTGGCCGAACCACCACATAGTTCAGCTGGAGGTCCAGCGTGTCCCTGTGACGCTCCCGTACGGCACGAATGCTATCCACAAACTCTCGATGCTTGCCCGGCCGCTGCGTGTATTTGTCAAAGGTCTCCTCAAACCCATAAAAGCCCAGCGAGGCCCATTTCAACCCGGCATCCACCAGTTCATCCGCCCGTGAATCGAGCAAGACACCATTGGTTGTTACGTACACATCCAGCCCAACATCCGTGGCGTGCCGGACCATCGCAGGTAGGTCCTTGTGAAGCAAAGGCTCGCCCCCATAGAACCGGACCGTATTAACACCCGCCGCCCGCGCATCATCTAATACTCCCCGTATCACCTCCAGCGATAGCTGCTCTCCTACCATGAAATCCCGCCCATACCGACAGCCGACGCAGCGGAAGTTGCACGTAGCGGTAATTGCAATAGACAACTGCCGTGGCTGAGGCCGAATCAAGGCTGGGATGCGTTCGGCAAGCCCATGGTGGACACGGCTCACACCGTCATCGATTCCCCTCAGAATCTTACCTAACCGTGATCGCCCCCTTAGCAGGGGACGAAGCACTCGTATGACATGCGACGGATTGAGCATAAAAACAAAAACTGAAGTGTTCCAGGGATCAGCAGCAGGACGGCGTGCGACATCTGGAGGCCCCATAATAAGGGAAGTCTAGAACTTTGCCACTCCGGATCTGCCCTCAAGCGAAAACCCTTCCTACCACGCCCGCCCCATGATGGCCCGCTTGCGAAGCCTGGGGTGCGTGCTCATGAAGTGTCCAGGCTAAGGACTCTCGCCGTGTTGGTGTCCGGTGGCCCGCGCCCACAGGCGCAAATAGTCGGGCCAGCGCTTGTCAAAGGCGAAACTAGCTGCTCGATTGCGGGCCAACCCACCCAATTTCGTTCGCAGGGCTGGATCGCTTGCTAGCCGTGCGATCGCCTCTGCCAGGGCATTGGGATCGCGCGGTGGCACCATGCATGCGACAGGGCCATCTGGGCCCGAAATCAAGTCGGGCATGCCCCCCACCTGGGTCACGATACATGCACGACCAGCTGCCATGGCTTCCATCAGGGCCAGAGGCATCGCTTCATGATCAGAACACAACACGAATATGTCCAAGGCGCGCAACAGATCTGGCACATGGGGCGTAGGGAGCAAACATGTCACACCAGGTGTTGCTTGCGAATGGGACACGAACGCTTCACGATCGGGGCCTTGCCCCACAAACAGCGTGTGTACCGGCCGACCTTGCTCGTGCAGTAGTTTCGCCGCAGCAAGCAGATCCGCTTGCCGCTTCACCGGCACATGGCGGGCGAGCATCCCGACGAGGATTTCTCCATCGGCGACCTGGCTGCGTTCCCTCCACTGCCCATTCGGGCCCTCGGGTTGATATCGATCCAGGTCCACACCATTCTCGAGAACTGTGGGAGGGACCGACCAACCTTGCGTGCTTATCCTCTGCCCCAACTCTTCGGAGACACTGGTCAATCCTCGCGCGCGCCCCGACGCCCATCGCGTCATGCGCCGTGCTAGAGTGCCGCCGCAATGGGGCATGTTATGAAAGGTTCCAATGAGGCCAGGTGGCTTCCCGAAGGGTTGCATCCCCGCCAAGGCGCCGTAAACAATTGGCGTGTCATTATGCGCGTGCACCACTTGTGCCCCAACTTGGCGCAAGTGTTTCCGCAAGCGCCGCACGAAACTCCAATCTAGTCCTGGGCCTCGGCTTATCAGCGTTACCGGCAAGTCACCTGGATCGAAATCTAGCGTCGCATCACGGAAGGCATGATCGCAGACCACGATGCTGTGGTCCAAACCTTCCGCCCGGGCCCGCCGGATGAGCGAAAGCACCACTTGCTCCAAGCCTCCCACCTCCAGGCTGTGCATCAGATGCACGAGGTGCTCAACTGGTTGGGTGGGTGAATTCATAAGAGTCGTCGTTGGGTCTCAAGCGCAGAAATGTACGCGACTTCACAACCTACCAATCGCTGTCGAGATAAGTGAAGGCCCAATACCTGGTATCGGCTAGCCCACATCTTTCACGAAGGCCATAGGGGTTCTCCCCGGAATATAGTGGCTCGCGGTTGTCGCAATCAGGAATCTAGTCAATGATCGGGATATGCTTGATCTTCCTGAACATTATACGCAACTCCTTGGCCTCGATGATTCCTGGAGGGTTGGAAGCGTTGATCTCTCCCTCACCGAAAATCGAGTAACCACTCACCTGCACACGGTTGCCAATCGGCTGTGGTGCTGTCCAAATTGTGAGGCCATAAGCCCCCTCAAGGACCATGCTCCGGAACGGCAATGGCGGTATCTTGACACGATGCAGTTCCAGACGACCCTTGTGGCCCAGGTTCCGCGGACCAAGTGTTCGCATTGTGGGGTGAAGA
>JAAETM010000599.1 GCA_024228395.1 bacterium
ATGCTCATCCTTCACCGACAGCCGCCGTTCGAACCCGTGGAAGCCCCTCCCCTCCCTGACCTGGCACCCTGAAAACCAGACCATTCCGAGGAACGTTTCGGGCTTCACAGCCCGCGAAGTCGCCGAGTAAGCGTCGAACTCAGGCATTTTCCCCCCCAACCCGCGCCACTGTTGGCTTTGTGGCAGTTTTGCCCTTCTTTTTCGGGGTGGTTACCGGGGTACCCGACCCCCGTGTTACAAGGGGGGTGGCATTCGCCTCCGCCAGCGCCCGACGCATCCCGCCGCGCACGATGCGCGAGGCCGGTGTCGCTGCCGCTCCATCCGTACCTCGCGCCCCGCCCGCGGCGACCTTGCCCTTACGCCGGCCAATCTGCTCCAGCTCCCCCACCAGGTCAGCCGTCTGCTCCTCGAACAGATCGCCAACGATGCCCGCCTGCTCCAGCAGTTTCGCGTGCGCATCCTCCAGGTTCGAAGCCATGCGCTCCTTGGCTTCCTGGGTGGCTGTCTTCGCCGTCTCCAGGATGGCCGCCATACGCTCGAAAACAGGATGAGACTGCTCCAGGATCTCCGCGATGATGGATGACTTGCTCTGACCCGAAACATCGCTCAAACGCTTCAGGATCGCGTCCATGGACGGCGTGAGCGTCACGGAAACGCGGGGATTGGCTGCGGGCATGGCTGTTCCTGGTCAAGTGATGGATGCGACAGGAGCAGCATAAGTGGAAAAGTGCTGCACTTCAAGAGTTATGCAGCATCCTTCGAAATGACCAGGCGCGACCTGGTTGCCAGCTCAGCAATGGCTTGCAGAAAGCGGTTCCGGCACTAGGGCAGGATAGGCTTTTGGCCGCAAAACGTATTACACGCCGCACGACCGCAGCGCTTGCATGGGGACTAAAGCGTCCCCATACCCCGCAATCTCAGACCCACGCCTGCCATCAACGCCCACCGCAGTGAGCACAGCCGAGACACGTCTTGCGACGGCAACAGGCGATGTAATCCAACCACTCCCGTGAGCTCACACCCAGAGCGAGCAGCTCCGACTTGCACCTGGCGATGCGCCGGTAGTAACGCCGCCGGTAGGCGTCCTCCAAGCCACGCCTGCTGTTGCGGATGTGCCAGTACAGGTTGCGCACCTGCGCCTTGAGATGAGCGATGCGCTCTTGCGTCCAGCTCGTGAGATCAGCCTGCATCGCGCATCTCCCGAACCATCGTCTTCACCAGCTCCACCTGGTCAACAGCGCGATCAGCCATCCAGTAGAAACCGAAGGCCAGCTCGGCAGAGAGATCCTGCCGCATGGGACTGTCGCCCTGGGCAGCATTGGCAACGGATTTGATGGCCAGAACGGCCTGAGTCACGCGCTCGAGGGACGCGAGGATAGAATCGGCATCAGCCATGGTCGAGGCTCCTTATCAGCTTCGTTGTGGTTAGGGACTGCAGGCATTGCCGTGCCCGCAGCTCCCGCTAAACCGTTACGCGCCGCGTAACGAAAAATCAAACCTCCTTCGGTGTGGGATAGCCCAGGTATTCCGTGGCCATCTCAAGCACCTGCTCCGCCAGCTCCCAAGCCAACGGCTCCGGACGATGTACCAGGAGACCCAGGAGAGCCCCATGCAGAGCCTCCACCATGTCGTGGCACTCCTGGAAGCGTTCATCGTCCACCACGGTTGCCTCCGGCCATCTGCGCCTTTACAAGCTGCTCCAGGGACAAGCCCACGCACTCCCAACTACCCACGGCAGCCTTGAGCTCCAGCAACGTCGGTGCGTACTGCTTGCACAGGAAGTGCAAGCGCCGCTCCAGGTCGTTCTCCTTCTTCAACCCACCTGCAGGAAACGAACCCGCATCGAGCTGGAAACACCGCGCAGCAAGCTCCCTGGTGAAGCGCGACGCCCCCCATACCTCGGATGGACTCAGCCTGTTGAACTCATGCCGAGCATCCTTCTGCGGCCGAACCTGCGCCTCCAGGCGGACCCAGTTCTTCCGGCCGCAATGCCGGTACTCCGGCTGCTTGCCCTTCTCGTAGAGCCGCACACGCACAGGGCTTGTAGGCGCGCCTAGGTACATCGTGCGGCCATCGTCGGGGTAGTCCCAATCCCCTCGCCGCTCGCCTTTCAGCTTGAACTCAGCCTTCACGTCCAGCAGCACGCTTAGGTGCTGATCCCACGCACCAGGCACGTCCACATCGTGGCAAGAGTCGACCCGGGTGCAAGCATGGTCTGGCACCTCATCGCGCAGCCTGGCGACGGTCCTAGTGGTGTCCTGCCCCTTCACCTCCAGCATCACCAGGTCGCGGTGCGTACCACCGAACGAGACCGCACCGACCTCGTCGCCGGTATGCTCATCCTTCACCGACAGCCGCCGTTCGAACCCGTGGAAGCCCCTCCCCTCCCTGACCTGGCACCCTGAAAACCAGACCATTCCGAGGAACGTTTCGGGCTTCACAGCCCGCGAAGTCGCCGAGTAAGCGTCGAACTC
>JAAETM010000600.1 GCA_024228395.1 bacterium
CATGTCCGTAGCCGCTCGCACAGACGGCGGAAAGATTCCAGGCGCAGCATCCCACAGGTGTTCTCCAGCCTGCATTAGGTTTGCCACGTAGCGCGAGACGAACCATTCAGTCTCCTTGGGGCTCTCCCTATACGCCGCGTCGGCGAGCAACACCGGCATGGCGGAGAAGATGGTGCCGATCTCGAAGGGTAAGGGAAGGGTCAACCATTCACCCCCTCCCACAGGAACATACCACGCGCTCGCCTTTTCCTCTGGCGTGAGTTCGATGTACCAATCCTCGTCCTTCACGAACAGCCAGGCTATTAGCGCGGGCACCGTAAAATGGGCAGCCGCCAACGTCAACTTGTCCGCCCGCCTATCGGCGTCCCCATCGGCCATAATAGCCCTGTATGTATCTCGGGGGCCCTGGATCTGTGCATTGAAGAACGGGATGAACCGATTCCACACCCGAGCGGTTCTCCCCGCAACGGTGAAGTTTGTGGACACCCTTTTAGCTGCCAAGAGCAAGTCCAACTTATCATCGAAGGAGAGTTCCTCTAGCGCCTCCAGCTTCTTCACCCCGCGCATCTCCGTGGCGTATTTCGTCAGTTTCCCCTGTGCCGCTCGCAACTCCGCGTTTCTCTCGGCCAGCACCTCCTTGCCATATCTTTGCACCTCTACCGTCCGCACCGCCCGCTCTGGCGCTTGTAGCATTTCGAGCATCCAGGTCCACGCATTCTCTATCTTCGTCACCTTGCCGCCGGCTACGCCCGTAATCGTCCTACGCCCCGCAAACGCATCTTGCGACATCTCATCCGAGTAGCTCAACCCCAACCGGAAGAACTCTTTCTGCCCCTCTGTCATCGGCTCCTTCCCTCCCCACGCTCGCTGATATTCTCGTCCAATCGCAATCAAGCAATCCTTCATGTAACCCATCGAGGACCCACTCGTCCGTGTGTTGACTATTGCCGTCCGCATATCCCTCAAGGGATTTCGGAACGCCTGAAACAATACCCGGCCCGTGGTCGTTGAGAAGGTGAATAGCTTCTTGTGCAACGCCAGCGCACTCCATACACGGTTGACCTGCTGCGGACTCAGCTTGTGATTGAACCACCGCATAAGCCCATCGTTCTTGATGTCCATATACAGTAGGGTCCCGTGCTCATCCCGGAATGGGATAACTGTCCGCCCG
>JAAETM010000601.1 GCA_024228395.1 bacterium
ATCGTTGTGGCTTCCAAGAACCCCCTGGCTCAAATCCACGCGCTTTGGACCCTGGATGGGCTCGGGCTGCATTCCGTGCCGGCAATGCTCGCGGCGCTCAAGAGCCCCAACATGGATGTCACCACAACCGCACTGGACATCATTTCGTCACGACAATCCCGGGATCCGCTCGTGATAGAAGCCGTCGCCCAATTCGAGTCAAAACCCCAGGAGCTTCACAGCCATGTGCGCGCCCTAGCGGCCATTGGGCTAGCGCAACAAGCCATCAAGACTCTCTCGTCCCATTCGGATCTCCCGTTACTCCGTGAAGCCATCGTCAGTGGGCTCGGCTTGCAAGTCGGGTCTTTTCTCAAGAGCCATGGCCGAGTTCTCGACCCACAACTGGCCGCGCTTCTCAGTGACTCCCTGAAGAAGGTCACGGTCACGCAAACGACTCCTGGAGTCCACCTTTCTCCTGCGGACCGGGAATCGTTCCTGCGCGGTGCAGACGTCTATGCCAACAAAGCTGCATGTTCAAGCTGCCATGGCCCAAACGGCGCCGGTCTGATGGCGCTCGCCCCACCCCTTTCAAAATCAAACTGGGTTACGGGCGAGGTCAGCACTCTCACCAAGGTCCTGCTGCACGGGCTTTCCGGCCCCATTCAAGTCGATGGTGTACAGTACAAGTTACCGCTCGCCATGCCCGGTTTCTCCGGCAACTCAACGATCAGCGACCAAGACTTGGCCGATGTGATGACCTTCGTACGAAACAGCTGGGGAAACAGAGCTTCCGCGGTGACCGCCGAACAGGCAAGAAAAGTGCGCGCCGAGGAGAGCTCGCAAAACGTGCCTTACACGGCAGCAGAACTGGGCAAGTAACCCACTGGGCACCTTGGGTTGTTGCGTGGGCTAGCTCAACATTCCATTTGCGCCATAGGTGGTCACCGCCAACCCTAGGCCCTTGATGCGGTCAGCCATGGCACCCAACCATTCGTCCGACAGGGCGCTGAGTTCGCTGGCCTCCGCCTGTGCCGAAGGGCGCGCCAAGCCGTACAGCATCACGTCCTTGATTGGAACTTGGGAGTCAAGCTGGGCCTTGAGCAGATCCAAGTAGGCCTGGGTGCTGGCCTCGTTGGGCGCAGCGCCATGGCGCGCAAACATGCAGGTTTGAATGCGAGTGGAAACCAACCCTGCACACTGCGCCAGATTCTTGCGCACCCGGGAATCGGGGACCGCCAAGCTGTTGATCGCCAAGCGCTCCGCCTCGGTGCCACCGTCGAGCTTAAACCACACTTCACCATTGGACTTTGCCATGCGGGAAAGGCCTGCCTGCACGCTCTCTTTGTGCAACATGGAACCGTTGGTTATCAGAACCAACTTGACATCCCCCATGGAGCGTTCATCCATGATGCCATCAACGACCTGAATCGCTTCAAGGAACTGCGGGCAGGTGGTGGCTTCGCCATTGCCGGAGAACGCGATGTCATTCAGTCGCCGGGCTTCAGGCGGAGCGTTCTCTTGCATCCAATCGCCGTCTAGGACCTGGTCCAGAAAGCCATTCAGCTCTGCGCGCAGAAGCTCCACGTCCAAGGTGGGAGCAGCGCCTTTCACCAGACCTTCCACCTGGCAATACACGCAACGCCAATTGCACGCATTGTTCGTGTTGAGGTTGATGCCGATGGAAACACCTCGAGAGCGACGGGAAACCACCGAGTAAACGTGGGTCAGCCCAGCGTTGTCTCGGTCGTGATTATTGGTGCTCAAGGCCATGGAGTGCGTGGATGTTTCGGTCCTGCTAGACGGCAAAAGTGCCAAAAACTCCGCCGGTCACCAATGCGTAGATCAGTCCATCCATGCCAAATTTGAAGGTCACCCACCAGGATTGACCCTTCCAAATGGAATCGGAGACACCGCTCACGCCATAGGTCAAGAATGCCACCGTTCCAGCGATTCGAAAGACATTCAAATAGGTCGCGCCCTCGGCCAGGGCAAAGGACAGGACATAGGCCACAAATGCCGAAACGAAAAT
>JAAETM010000602.1 GCA_024228395.1 bacterium
ACGGGCCATGGCCTTGAGGGGATATTTCCCGCCCTGACGCAGCTTCAGCTCCGGCGGGCAACGGGCGGCCAACTCCACCAGCTCATGATCCAGAAACGGCACCCGCGCCTCCAGCCCCCAGGCCATGGTCATGTTATCCACCCGCTTTACCGGATCATCCACGATCAGGGTGGTCACATCCATGCGCAGCACAGCGTCCATAAATGTATCCGCATGGGGCTGGCCCTGGAGCAGCAGGATATCCCCGCCGCCGCCGCTCAGATGGCCACTATCCGTAAGGTGATAGGGATTAATCTCATCCTGGGCCTGGCTACCACGGTTATTGCGGTTTCCAAGTACGTGTAGTGGCTTCGTTTCCCCGGGAGGGGGTGGTTGCCGCTCCTCAGGTTGCCAGCTCCAGGCCGGGCATGGGGGCGTGTTCACGCCATAGGTTTACCATGATGCAGAACAGCTCGGCGGTCCGTTCTGCATCATAGATGGCGGAGTGGGCCTCACTGTTGCTCCATTCTATGCCGGCGGCCGCTGCCGCCTTGGCCAGGACCGTCTGGCCATAGATAAGCCCAGACAGGGAGACGGTGTCGAAGGTGCTGAAGGGGTGGAATGGATTGCGCTTAAAGCCGCTGCGTTTCACCGCCGCATTGATAAACCCAAGGTCAAAAAATGCGTTGTGACCCACCAGGATGGCGCGGTTGCAGTCACTGGCCTTGATCGCTTTGCGTATCGGGTCGGAGATGTGTCGCAACGCCTCCCTCTCTGGAAGTGCGTCCCGGAATGGGTGGTGCGGGTCTATGCCGGTGAA
>JAAETM010000603.1 GCA_024228395.1 bacterium
GGCTTTTTGTCCGTGGCTGCCTCGCAGCTGAGGTCCGGGTTTGGGGCGGCCTGGTTCCTTGCGCCCGCGGCTGAATCCATTCTGCGGATCCGCGAGCCCAAGCAGTTGCGCCGGGTTCGCATTTGGATTGGTAGAGAAGAAGGCGCGGTCTTCGTAGTTGCCCTTGGGGTCCCGTGTCACGAGGACGTGTACCAATCTCTGACCCGTGGCCGTGTACCAAAGGCACTTCCGAGTCAGCACGAGCAGAGTCATCTGTTTTCCATACAGATTCAGCTTGATGCGCTTCCACTTGGTTTTCTTATTGGTGGTCCAGGTCTTTGGATTAGGGAGTTGCTGCCCCTTTAGCCGTGGACGCCCGATTCCACTGTAGCTCGCTACCTGTTCATTCAGCGAAGCATTCATAGGCGTGGAGCCTGTGAAATTTGTCCTCCTGTCCATTACGCGAAGTACCGTACTACAAACGTATTCACGGTCTCCGGTCAGATGTACGGTTCTTTCTTTGGGCAGCCAGCTCGCCAAGACCTCGACCATTTCCCTCGCCGGCTCAGTCTTCTTTCGGTAATCCTCTTTCACGCAACGCTTGGGTGATTGGCAGAGCCTTTGCAAAACCGGTACGGCCAATCCCCGCTCATTCCAAGGGACGGGCGCGGACATCGTGA
>JAAETM010000604.1 GCA_024228395.1 bacterium
GCCCCTGGAGTGAAGATTTCGGCCAGCATGCAACGGGCACTGCCGCCCCCATGGCGCTCGATGGTCTCCAAGCATGGGGCCAGAATGGCTCCATGCCCCTCCAGCAATCGGACCTGGGAAGGGCGCAGGCTCTTCAGGGCCTGTTCGGACATGACGATTTGGGGGTCCCCGGCGGCGTTGGCCAGGGTGATTTGATTGCCAGCGAAGTGGAGCATTTGGTCCCGGTCGATCTCCAGAACCCGTCGCCCACTTTGCTCCAGTTTTTCCACGAGCGTGCGTTGGTCCTTTTTGTTGGACATCGCTTGTAAGCAGACCAGGGCGTGGCTTCTGCCCAAGCTCATCATCACATTTGTGTGATAGACAGGAGCACCTTGCACCGACGTGCGTAGGGGGTGAATCTGATAGTCGAGCCCCCTAGCGAAAGCATCGAGACCCTTCTGCGTGGTGCGCGGAGATAGGGCGGCGTATGCCACCTTGTTGTCGCGGTCCAGGACCATGCTGCCCGTGCCTTCCAGGTAATGTCCCTGCTCGCAGAGCGGCTGAAGGTCCAATCGCCGGGTCCATTTCACACCCAGCGTGTCCTCCAATTCCTCAACCCAATGGGTGCAAATCTCATCCCTGCGGTTGGGTGCTAGCATGGGGTAAATGGCAACGCTGCCATCCCCATGGAAGCTCACCCAATTGTTGGGGAAAATAGAATCCGGAGTGGTGGGGGTGGGGCTGTCGCTGAATTCATGGACGTGGATGCCCGCTTTCACGAGCATTGCATGCATGGATTTGAACTCGGCCATGGCGAGCCGATGGACCTCCAGGTTGTGGTTGGAGTCCTCGGCCTGCTGAAAGCTGTTGGACACCGCGGTCTCTTTGTTCCAAGCAAACCGACTCGGGCGCACCATCATGACCCGCTCGCAGGGGAGCGCATTTTGGGCTGTGGCTTCTCCCGCCTTGGGGGTGTTTCTTCGGTGGGAGATCATCTGTATCGACCGGTTCGGCGAGTGGGTCCAACTTAGGGGGTTTGTAGGTCGGAGTCCAGGGACTTAACTGCAGGTGGGATGCATAATCCCTGAGCGCAAAGCGCCGTCCTCGTCCCTCATGTTATATGTGAATTTGGTGGTCGGGAGCGATGGGGCGTCGGGGTGAGCCCTATTTGGAGATTGCCCGAGGGAATTGAGCCTCAAAATGCGCTTGGAAGGGTGCGTGTTCTTACGCCTCCATTCCTCGGGCGGGCAATACTGCCCCGGAGTCACTCACCACCCAAAGTCATGCGCTGCATCGCCCCCCTGTTTTTGATCCTCTTTCTGTTTGCAGTGCCAGCGCATGCAGGCGACCCCATGGTGGCCAAGGCTGTCGCCCGAATCGTCAAAGTCGAGACCGCCGAAGCTAGCATGCAGGCGGGGGATCAGAGGACCGGCGCAAAACTCACCTCCGATTTGAATTGGGCTCAAAAGCGCTTGAATGCGGTCGTTCAAAATGGAACGACAGAATGGAAAGCGGCCAACACCCGATTGGCAACGGTTCGGGCTAAGGTGGTTGCGAAACTCAAGAACCCCGCCCGCAACCGGGCCCCGGGCCCGACCCGAAGCCCAAATCCGATCCGAAACCTGCACCGGTTCCCGCATACGACTACGCTCGGCTTGTCGAGCTCAACAAGGAGGTCGGCAACGCTTGGAACAATTTGAAGGTCGTACCCTTGCGCCTGCTCGCGGACACCAGCTGTGTGCGCGGCGTGCGCAGGGAAATCGAGGGCTTCCGCAAGCGTTTGGCCGCGTTCCCTGCCCAAGATTCCAATGTGAAGTTGGTTACCAGCAATCTGGACGACTTCGAAGGCCTTTTGAATGGGGGGCTCGCGAAACTGAACGGCGACCCGGGTCAAGCGGCGGATATCGAGAAGCGCATCGAGAGCTTCGCGACGAAGTACGATCGCAAGGTTCTGCCGCTCAAAATCAGGGCTCCTTTTACCATTGGAAATGTGGAGGCCTATGACAAGGCCATGGACGCTGCTTGCGTGCCGGGTCCCAGCCTGTCTGCTGCAGAGGAGAAAAACCGTGCATTTCCTGATCGGGCCGTTCAGCGGCAAAGGATTCGCACTGCCATGACGCACTTGAAGCAATGCGCTGTGGCCGCCCTGGGTTCCGTGCGCATGCCGGCTGTGGCAAGCACCGATGCCGGATTGACCATTATTGCGAAGCGCGTACTCAACCTTCCCAAGGACAATATTAGCAAGTGGGAACGAATGGTGATAAGCCGCGACAAGCGGCATCACGAGCGCCGTCGCGGTTGGATTGAGCCGGGTTCGGTCAATACGTTGGACCTCACGATCTACACCTACACCTGGGATGATTTCACCGTGACCACGGCAGAAAAGCGCGGCGATGAACTCTGGTTGTTCTCAAATCAATTTGAGAATTACGGCTCGGGTGATTCGACCACAACGACGGGAGAGTGGTACTTGGCTGCACGCACAGAATTGACCCGCATTTTGCCAGCGAACCTGGACAAACCACCCCTGCCCACTCGACCGAAGTAGGTTTCAGGCATAGCTTGCTCAGCTGTCGCCGAGCATGGCGTGCGCCGCACATCCTCCCTCCACCTGCGAAGTCGGCCCTTCCCTGTGCAACCCAGCACCTTTCTTACCCCCTCGAAACCACTAGCGTTGCACGGCTTCTGGCTTGGCCTTCGAATCGGTCAACCCAATCGCACTGGCCCGTTCCCCAAAGGCTTCCAGTGCAGACCCCATGTCCGTACCCAGGTTGTAAACGCATTCGCGGCTGAGATAGTCCTCACAAACGGTAGCTGGTAAGGACCACTTTGCGCCCGCCTCTCGAGCCAACTCTGGAATCGCTCGCACACCGAGTTCATGGGCTGCATGGAACGCGGGCAAGTGTGGCGCAATGTCTACACTCGGGCGCACGATCCAAGCGGCGAAAACGAAAGGCAAACCGGTCGCGCTCACCCAAGCAGCTGAGGGGTTGAATACGTTGTGCGTACCTGCATGGAAATTGCGTAGGGCCCGGTCTCCGATCGAAAGCCAGGCACCGGCTGGCAGGTCCCTTTGGTCTTCGTCCAACCCGGGGAACAAATAGGTTGGGGCCCCTTCGGGTCGATTCGCCAACAGGATTTGCACAAGGGCCTGGGATGTGCGACTGGCCGGATCCATGGCGATGACTTCAATTTCATCGAGGGGGCGCCGCAGGAAAACCTGTACACTGGAAACGGCCCCGCGGGTGCCCACAGCCAGCTCGGGAATATAGGTGTATCCAGGCATGCGGAAGAGCTCGATGGAGCTGACCAGGGCCACATCCAAATCGTCGCTGCGCAAACGCTCTATCAGCCGCGCCGGCACATCCTGGCAGTATTCCATGCCGGGCTCCTGATCTAGGCCTTGGTCTAAGGGGCGTCCCACTAGGTAGGGGACTGAACCGATTCGCAGGTTTTTTGACATGGGGAGGAGAGTCTACGGGCGCGTACCGGTTGGGGGAATCCTGGGGAGGACTTTCTGCATGGTCTTTCCAGGAGCCTCGGCCGCCATGATTTGGGCCCTCCAGCACGCCTATTTCGGTCCTTTTTGCAGCGGGGGCCCAAGGGGACTCCATTCGCACGCCGGCACAATCTGCCCGATCCCCCGGTGGTCATCGGGGGGGGGCGCCGGGCTGTGGCGTCCAGTTTTTCTGAAATCACCTGCCACCCTCGGGCGGTCGGCAGGTCTTGATGCCATGGATCTGGAAAGCGTGTCGTTTGTCAGACCAAGGGTCGAAATCGCATGGTGCGAAGGGGCCCGGAGGAAATCTATGTTGAATTGGAGTCAGGTGTGGGCGTGTTGCTCGTTGATCTTCTTGTGCGCCAGCGGCGCACGTGCCGGGGACAAGGATGCTCAACGCATGGTGTTGGACCCGGAAGTGCCTCCGCAGCAGGCCAATGGGGAATCCACGGGTTTTGGTCATTCGCTCGTTTGGGTGGGTGGGCGCTTGGTGATCGGTTCCCCACGCTCTTATCTATATGGCGACCGGGGGGGAGCGCTTTGGTTCTGGAGTGAGGAGGTGGGCGAAGCCCGGGCAATTTCGGTGCCGGGCCTTCGTGATTGGTCGTCATTGGGCTGGAGCCTTGCAAGCCAGGCAGGTGATCCTGTGCTTGCGGCTGGCGCACCCGGTGAGCAGGTCGGAGGGATTGCGGGCGGGGCCGTGCACCTGTTGCAGGCAGGTGCCCAGACATTCCATTGGTTGCGGAGGATCGAGCCCAGAGCTCCAGAAGCCAACGCCGGTTTTGGCCATGCCTTGCAATGGAACGGGGGCGGGCTCTGGATCTCAGCTCCCTTCGCTTCCGGCTCTTTGGGTTACCAGGAAGGGCATCTGGCGCATTATGTGCTCGGACCCTCCGGTCATCGATTCAAATCGCAGACGGATTCCCCAAGCCCACAGTCGGGTGCTCGCTTTGGGGAGGCTTTTGTTGTTGCGGGGGGATCGCTGATCGTTGGGGCACCTGGCCAGCAGGGGGGAGGCGCTGTTTTTGTCATGCAGCAGTCCCTGACCCTGGGTTCTTCCTTCCAGGAGTTGCGGCAGGGAGCTGCGGCCCAAGCCCATGCGGGATTTGGATCCTCCGTGGCCCTCACGCCAGATGGTTTGGGTTTGGCTATTGGAGCTCCCCACGCAGGAGCAGGGACCGTGCACCTCTTTGAACGACGGGCGGCGGGTCCCTGGCGGTTTCGCAATCAGGTGCATGCCCCCCTGCGCTCCGGGGCCAGCGGCTTTGGGACTGAGCTTTCCTTTTCAGATGAAGGGCTTTGGATTGCAGCTCCAGGAGCGAATGGTCAGGTGTACTGCTTGGTAAACTGGCGGTCTGGCCTGACACCCCTGCTTTTTGCGGGTGGGGACCGGGATGTGGCCTTGGGTCGCTCCATCCGGTCAGGGTCGAGGATCTTGGGCCTGGGGGCTCCAGGACATGGGGTGGCTACGTTTCAGCCTTCCGTTAGGGCGAGGGTTCACCTGGAGGGGAGTCCAGGTCTCTATTACTCCAAGTTGGATTCGAAGAGGCCTGTGCATGCGGTGGCTCATGCGCGGCCGGGCCCCGACCGGGTGGTGCTTGGCGTGGGCGGCTTGCCCCCCCGCAAGCGTGTCGAGTTCAGAGTTCTAGATACGGAGGGGGCGGGATGGACGACGATTGGGCAGGGCCGGGCGGATGCCAAGGGAGCCTGGAATTGGAGTGGAGAGCTCCCCCATACGGACTCACCGACTTGGAAACTCGCTTTGCATTCCTGCAATGCGGCATTGGACCTTTTTGAGCTTCGCAACCCCTCGGGCCGATAAGGGGGCTATTGGCATCAATTTTGGTCAATGCCGGGTAATAAGGGGTCAGTTGCGGCTCACGAAGTCCGATTATTCCCGTATACTGACCCCTCCTCGGAATCTTGCGCAATGCCGCATCCATGGGCACCGGGCCCCAGATTCAGAATCCGGCCGCTGCAGGCCTCTCCACAAACAAACTATTCGAAATGATTCGTTCTAGCCTCTTCTCCCTGGTCGCACTGATCTGCCTGACTGTTCCGACCTGGGCTCAATCCGGCGATGCGGCCTCCGTCGAGACCTGCAAGTCCAAAGCTGTCGCCACCCAAACCGCAAAGAAAGCCGATTGTTGCGCCGCCAAGGCTAAGAAGGCTGATTGTGGTGACAAGGCTGCCTGTGGCACCAAGGTCGCAGCCAAAGCCAAAGCTAAGAAGGACTGCTGTGCATCCAAGGCCAAGAAGGCCTCCTGTGCTGGCGACAAAGCCGCATGCGCAACCATGATCAAGAAAGCTGCTTGTGGCAACAAGGCTGCCTGTGGTACCAAAGTCGCAGCCAAAGCCAAGGCCAAGAAGGACTGCTGTGCATCCAAGGCCAAGAAGGCTTCCTGTGCTGGCGACAAAGCCGCATGCGCAACCATGATCAAGAAAGCCTCTTGCGGCGACAAGTCCGCCTGTGGCACCAAGGTCGCAGTCAAAGCCAAAGCCAAGAAGGACTGCTGTGCATCCAAGGCCAAGAAGGCTTCCTGTGCTGGCGACAAAGCCGCTTGCGCAACCAAGACCGCAACCAAGACCGCAACCAAGCCCGCAGTCAAGGCAAAGAAGAGCTGCTGCTCCTCCAAAGCCAAGATCGCTTCCGGTACCAGCGACAAGGCCGCTTGCGCTAGTAAGGTCAAGAAAGCCTCTGATTGCTCCGGTTCTTCCAAGTGCACTCCCGAGCTGAAGAAGGCCATGGGATGTGACAGCGCTGCCAAGGCCAAGAAAGTCAAGAAAGCTACTGGTTGCTCAGGCGATGCTGCGTGTGGCGACAAAGCAAAGAAGAGCGATTGCGGCTCTCAGAAAGGTGGTTGCAGCAGCAAGAAAGCTGGCAAAGTCTCCTAAGGCAAGAACGCCGATCACGGCTTTCCCCGGTGTCCCGGAGGATTTTTGATTCTGGCGGGAGGTTCCTTTTGGAGCCTCCCGCCTTTCTATTGGCCCGAGCCCCCGCCGCACCCGTAAGCTAGGGGTGTGTTACCCCAAGTCTTTCCTATTGCGCCCCTCGAGGACTATCGGTTGCTCGATTCCGGTGGCGGCCAGAAGCTGGAGCGTTTCGGCGGGCGTGTGCTGGTCCGTCCAGATCCGCAGACCCTCTGGCACCCCAGGTTGGCCCAGGAGCTATGGGACCTAGCGGACTATCGGTTTGTGCGGGAGTCGGATAGGGGAGGTCATTGGTTGGATCGACAAGGACGGCGGATCCCCAAGGAACTGTCCTGGACCTGCAAGGATGGGGCCGCGCGTTTCATTATCCGTCCCACGAATTTCAAGCATGTGGGCCTCTTCCCCGAGCAGGCCACCAACTGGCGCAGGGTGGCAGAATTTGCGGGTGGGTTCAGCGGGGGCAAGCCCAGCCTGCTGAATCTGTTTGGATACACCGGGGCGGCGAGCATCCTCGCCTGCCAAGCCGGCTATGAGGTCACCCATGTGGACGCCTCTCGCCAGGCATTGAATTGGGTTTCCGACAATGCACAGGCGTCCGGATTGGGAGACCGGCCTATGCGGCTCTTGTTGGAGGACGCCTTGTCCTTCGTTCAGCGGGAGGCCCGGCGTGGGTCCCGTTACAACGTCGTGCTCCTTGATCCGCCCCACTATGGTCGCGGCCCCAAGGGCCAGAAGTGGCAGCTAGAAACAGGCCTGGCGCCACTGTTGGAATCCGCCATGTCCCTATTGGAAGACAGAGCACTCCTGATCCTCTCCACCTATGCGGTGGGTTATTCGCCCTTGGCCTTCGCCAATCTGATGGGACAGTATGGGGATGGCACCGTGAGCGCTGGCGAATTGGCGCTCCAGGAACATGAAAGCGAGCGCCTGCTTCCCGCAGGATTCTGCACCCATTATCTCACCCTCCCCGCTTCATGAATCCCCAAGGGGAGCCCGAGGTCCTGCATGTGGACAATCATGTGTTGGCACTGCGCAAACCCGCCGGCCTGCCCAGCGTTCCGGACTCGAGTGGAGACGCCAGTTTGCTGGATTGGGGGCGGGATTGGATCGCCCGGGAATTCCAAAAACCCGGCAATGTGTTCCTGGGAGTGGTCCATCGATTGGACCGACCCGTGTCCGGCGTGGTTGTTTTTGGACGCACCAGCAAGGGAGCTTCGCGCTTGAGCGATTCCCTGCGGCGTCACGACCTGGAGAAGATATATTGGGCCGTGGTGGGTAGGGCTCCCGATCCCGGGGCCGGTGAGTTGGAGCAGTGGCTTCTAAAGGATGCCCAGCGCAATACGGTCCGTCTTGTGCCATCGGAGCAAGCTGGAGCGAAGCACGCCCGCACCCGTTACAAGACCCTCGAAACCCAAGGTCATCGCACGCTCATGGAACTCGAGCCCCATACCGGCCGACCCCATCAATTGCGGGTCGCCATGGCCAGCCAGGGATCGGCCATATTGGGGGACTTGCGCTATGGCGCCAAGAGACCATTGCCGGACCGTAGTGTGGCTTTACATGCAGCGGCCTTACGCATTCCGCACCCGACCCTGGACCAACCCCTGCGCTTGGTTTGCGCGCCGCCGCAAACGGGGGTTTGGGATTTCAAGGGTTTGGCAAAACAGGTGGAGGACCTGCGATGAAGCTCTGGTTCGATAACCACCCCAAACCAAGCACAGCGGGTTTGATCGCGCTGGCGTTTGCTTTGGCGTTCGCCTATCACGCCTGGGCTTTCGGTTCCTGGCAGGGATTCCATGGGGGAGTCGATTTCAACCACGGCCCGTTCGAGGACTTTGCCGGACCCTACCATGGCCAGGCGGTGGCCCTGATTGAAGGTAGCGGTTTGCAGCCAGGATTCCTGTATCCGCCCGCGTTGGCCATTTGGCTTGCACCCTTGGGAGGCCTTTCCGCAGCCGCAGCATCTTGGGTTTGGTTGGCCGTATTGGCCCTGGCCAGCACCATTCTGTTCTTCACCGGCCTGCGTTGGATGCATCGCCCAAGCCGCGGCTTGGTGTTTGTGTACAGTCTGGTTTTCGCTCTCAGCTTTCCCTGGTTGCACGATCTGCATTGGGGCCAGGTCAGTACCATTGTTTGGGCAC
>JAAETM010000605.1 GCA_024228395.1 bacterium
TCTCGGCAGGTCGACGGCGCCGATAGATGCCGGTCTTCCGTGTCCTTTCGGTAAGCCTGTATGACGCCGGGGAGCGACGCAGCTATCCTCAACACCTGGATTCAAAGGGGGAGGATAGCGAATGGGGCAGAAGATTTCACACCCGGTGGCGCCGGTGCTGGAAGAAGCGCAGCGCCGTTTTGCCAGCTGGCGCAGTACGGGGCGTAAAGGACGACGAATTCCAGAGGAGCTGTGGCAGGCGGCGACCCTGGCTGCCAGAGAACTTGGCGTAAACCCCGTCTCCCGAGCCATTGGCCTGGACTACACGAGACTCAAGCGTCGAGTCGCCAGAAGCAATGGAGTGAGCCCGCAGACGAAGAGTTCGCCAACGACTGCCGGGCCGACCTTCGTCGAGCTTGCTATGGACACCGTAACCCGGATGGCGGAGTGCGTAGTCGAGTTCGAGGGGGTACGCGGAAAGTTCACCCTGCGCCTGGCCGGTCACAATCCGGCGGATGTCGTGGCCTTGGCCGAAGTGCTCTCAAGGCCTGGGCGATGATCCAGATCACCCCCCAGATGCGGATCCTGGTGGCGGTGGATCCGGCGGATTTTCGCAAGGGGATTGATGGACTGGCGCGGCTATGTCGCCAAGCGTTGCAAAGCGATCCCTTCTCCGGTGCACTCTTCATTTTCCGCAACCGTAGCGCCAAGGCAATAAAAATCTTGGCCTACGACGGTCAAGGATTTTGGCTCTGCCAGAAAAGGCTTTCGACGGGGCGGTTTCGCTTCTGGCCGGGGGGCGCCGAGGCGGTGAAGGGACTTCAGGCCCACGAGCTGCAGGTGCTGCTGAGCGCCGGCAACCCGGAGGGGACACAGGCGCCGCCACCGTGGCGGCGGGTGAGTCCGCAAGGCTGAACGGGGGCGGAGAAAAACAGCACCGGGCACTTGCGTTCCACAACCGGACCCGGTATCCTACCCGCCATGGAAGTAAAGTTACGCTACCGGGGCCGGGAGATCCGCGCGCAAGACGTGGCCTTCATCAACGCCCTGATTGACGAACACCCCGAGGCCAGCCGCCGAGCGCTGTCGAAGAAACTCTGCGAACGCTGGGATTGGCGACAACCCAACGGCCAGCTCAAAGACATGGTGTGCCGCTCCCTGATGCTGGAGCTGCACCGCGCCGACCACATCGAGCTGCCACCGGTGCGCTGCCGGGTACCGAACCACGTGATCCGGCGTTCTCGTCCGGCCGCCCTGGCCGTGGACCCGAA
>JAAETM010000606.1 GCA_024228395.1 bacterium
ACCCGCCACCGCAACGCCGATGGCCAAAGATTACGTGCTGCTCAAGATCGACACCGAGCGCCACAAGAACGGGGCTGAGGTTGCCATGCGCATCCGTGGCACCGACAAGGACAGCATTCCCTGAATGGCCATCACCGATTCCGAGGGCGAGCTCCTGGTCACCGGCGTTCGTCCCACGGATAGGGGCCCGAGCAACATCGGCTGCCCCGCCACCGAGGACGAACAGGCTTGGTTCATGACCATGATCCAGAGGACGACACAACATATGTCCAAGGAGCATCTGAATGCAGTCCAGGCGGACTTGGCAGTGTATGCCAAATCTATCAGCCGCTAGGCACTGCTAGATCGGCGCTCACTTTCGGCATTTGAACTCGAACCTCCGTCGTCCATTGAAGGAAGGGTCGTGCCTGCAACTCGACGAGATCGAGACCCACGAAACAAAACTCCGGGCGGAGTACTGAATCGGGACAACTTCGATCGCGGAGCCGGGAGCAGCGGCGTTGCAAAAAGCAACGCCGTTGCTCCCGGGGTCCCGATTGGAGTTGTCCGGGATCGACACTCTTGACTTTGCTCGGCCGTTTACCTGGAATCATGTGCTACGGGAAAAACAGTACCACCCCCCCATGATTTCCCCCACCAACGAATCGTCACCCGACAGGTTGCGGCCCACGGCCAAGCAGCTGCGCATCCTGGCGCTGATCATCGTCATCGGGACGATCCTTCGAGCGATCCCCATAATGTGGAGTTCCGCGTTCCTGAATCCGACGCAGTACAACTTCCACCCGGACGAGCCCAAGATCGTGCGCAGCGCGGACGACTTTCCGGATTTCCTGACCGAGTACCACGACTACCGCTACCCACATTTTTTGCACACGACCTATGGCGTCGCTTGGTGGGCGGTGGGTGGAGCGCTGGACTTGAGGGACGATACAGCCTCCCTGCCAGGGGGTCCAAGCTACGAACGTGCGCTGATCTTCACTCGCGCCCTGAACATCTTGCTCTACGGGTTGGGAGCCATGTGGCTACTCTGGCTGTTCGGCAAAAGGATGTTCGACCCATGCGCAGCCCTGTTCATCGTGGCGGCATCCTCGATCCAAGGCTGGGTGGTTGCATCAACAGCCCTGGTGCAAACCGACGTGCCCTCGGCCTATGCCTTGCTCGGCTTGTTCTACTTGCTATTGCGGATCGATCGATCCGAGGTCATACGCCCCCGGCAGGGCTGGCTCGTCGGGGTGGTCATGGGTGTTTCGATCGCCATAAAATATACGACCGCCATCGGGTGGTTGGCCATTGGCATCAGCATCCTCGCTGGTGTCCGGCGCAGGGCGTTTACGGCCTCTCAGGCCTCGGGTTTTTTGGCCCTTGCAACCCTAAGCTGTATCCTGACATTTATAATTTTTGTGCCTGGATCCACCTACGACTTCTCGAGTTTCTACGGATCGATCGAGTGGGAATACGACAACAAGATGAAGGCCGCCAAGTTCTCCACGGCAGGCTTTCTTGAGGGCTTATTCACCTGCCTGCCCCTGTGGATCATGGTACCCGCGGGCATTGGCGTGGCGCTCAGCCTTTTCGCCCAAAGGTCACTGACGGCGGCCTCCATCCTGGTGTGCATGGCAATCTACATGCTCATTTCAGCCAGAGCCTTCCGCCCGGATTACGCGGTCACGCTCATGCCCTTCGCCGCCGTGTTCTCAGGCTACGCGCTTTGGAAACTCGCGAGTTTCAAGCCCATCGGCTTGAAAGTGGCCCTGCTCTACCTGATCCTGGGCCACATTTTCGTTGGCTGGACCGTGTGCCAACGCTACGTGGGCGATACGCGCTATGCGTTCGATGCCTGGGCCCGGGACAACATTGAACCCGGTCCCCTGGGCGACGGCCCCACGGCCATGTTTGGCCGGTACGCAGCCCCGAGCGCTCCCGAGGGATACAAGTTTGTTCCAGTCTACGACCACCCCGAATGGCTCGTGCTCTGCAAACGCCACTACGAGCTCTTCGAGAACACGATCGAGGATCCCAATTTCTACGAGCGAGCTGGTTCCATTGTGGAAGATCCCAACAACCGCGAACTCGGCCTCTTCAAAGAACGCGACTACCTATTCTACGAAGACGTCCTGCTAGGCATGGGCCGGGAGTTCAAGTACGACCTGGTCCAGAAGTTCCGGATGTCAGACCTTCCGTTGGACATGCAGGGCAATGATGTTTTGGTGTATCGACGAATGCAGCGGTAGAGGACCTAAAGCCGAAGCTCGCGCTCATGCTCGGAGATGTGCTGTCTGGGTTCTGGTAAGGTTCCCCGCACACCGTTCGGCTCGAATCCAAAGCGCGCATAAAAGGCAATGGCCCGTGGGTTTCGGTCCCCCACATCCAAAAGCAAGCGATCGAATTTTCCAGCGCGAGCCCATGCGATACCTGCTTCCATTAATCCAGCCGCTGCGCCACTCCCCCGAACCTCAGGCGCGGCCCACATGCTGAACAGCCCCGCAGCTCCAGACTTGCCCTCGTAGTCCGCAACTGAAACGAGCCCCACATCCTTGCCATCGATCACCGCGAGATACGTGGCCACGCTTTGGTTCGCCAACCGATCACGCCACACTGCCGGCTCCCGGTCGGCCTCCTCCGAATGCAAACGCCCAAACGCATCCGGCGTATCCAACAGCGCACGCAAACGTACGTCCCGCACTCTCTCCCACCCGGTGGGATCCATCAGTTCTATTTTGACCATCGGTGAATGGTATCGCCTCCTGATGGGCTATGGGAGGCAAGGGGCACGGTGCCTAGAGCTTGAAACACAAGACTTCCCTCAAAAAATCTCAATTCCCTGTAGCGCACGCGTTCCGTGCAACAATGGGAGTTCGATGAACCGCTCAATAGAACGCAATTTCGAACGATTTCCCCACAAGGGTGACACCAAAGCCCTGACGCGTATCTTTGACCGCACGGCGAGAGATCTGTTTTCCCTGGCCCAGCACATGGTGCAACACAGCTCCGATGCCGAGGACCTGGTGCAAGGTGAACGCCCCGAGCAGATCGCTCGCACACTGAACGAGGCTCCCGGCACGGTCCGCACCCAAATCCACCGCGGCCTGATCAAACTACGCCGCTTCCTGCCGGCTGGAGTCCTGCTGGGAACTTTGGCGCAACCGCGCAGTCTGACCTCCCTGCGGTCGGCAGTGCTGGAGCATGCACAGCAGGCTACCGCACCCAGAGCTGCAGCCCCGGCTCCTTGATGGCCTCTATTTCCCTGGGCACGTTGCTCGCTCTGGGCGCTCTGACGGTCACATCTGTCTCGATCTTAACCGCGATATCGGTCGAGAGACCTGCGGAGGATGTTGCCGCATTGACTTCGCCGGATAGTGCTACTCAGCTCTTGGGGATTGAAGATACTGGCAACCCCGAGTCAGGCAACATTCAGTCGCCCAAAAACTCCCACAACACACAAGTAGCACAGGAAACAGGCAATCCTTCGATCGAGCCCAAGGCTCTCGCTCCCACCCGAAAAGCGATCCCAGGCGTCGCCACACCAGGAGGAGTTTGGCTCCGGAGAAGTGTGAGTGGGGTTGCCGATTTCGATTTACCGGGTATTCAGTTCAGAATAATCGAACGGGAGCTGGCTCCGAAGCGTACCACAAGAGATGGTTCCCAAGTAAGAACGGGAACTGTTGAACAAGGCGAATTTGCTCTGCTCGCAGATGCTCAGGTTCAAAGCGACAGTACCTTCAAAATCGAAGCCACAGCTGGAATGCGCGCGGGAATCGAAAAGTACCGTCTGCTCTTCACCCATGACACCTACCGATCGGGCTTTGCAGACTTTCTGTATGTAGCCAAGATCGCATCCATCGACCAAACTCCGCTTTGCCTGCCCGTACATTTACAAATCCGGGAAACCGTGAAGCTACGGTCTCCTATTGAGCTACCGCACAACGCAGCCCTCACTGGACACGTGCGCATACACGGATTGCACCCTCAACGAGGACTCGCTCTCATCGCTGAACGTATACTGGAATCCGGACAGGTACCCTTCACCTGGTTCGATCAAGAGTGCGTCTGGCAAGGGGATCAACTTATGCACTTCGACGCGCAGACCAACTGCGATGGTGCAGGTCGGTTCGCCTTCGAGGGGCCGCACCGGGGCGCTACAGAATCTCCGTGGACGGAACGCATTTCACTTTGCTTGACGGTACTTCGAGCCTGTTGGCCATCAACAAAGAGGTCCAGGCTCCCAACGCCAACTTGGACTTCACCCTGTCCACGGCGCAACTATCCGTGGTCTTGTGCGCGAAAACTCAAGACCTGGTCTCGATGCGCAATGGGGCAACCACTTATCACTTCAAGATTCAACAAGCCGATTCACCCGGATCCCTGCCCATCTCCATCGAACTCATACCAGGAGACCTGAGCGACATTTTGACATTGCCCAACACGCCCCTCCAAATCACGTACACAAATGACAAGGGCGAAGAAGACGTACTCCGGTCTGGAACCACCGGTCCCCCCGGAAGCCGGAAGGAAGTCATCCTGCCTAAGCTCTGGTAGCTCCTACCTCTCAAGTCGGCGACCCTGCCTCTATTTGCCGGATGGCGAAGGCGGTGGGGTCCATCGACTCAATTTCGGCGTCCTGGCACCTTGTCGCCGCAAACCAAGGTCTGAAGCTCCATTGCTACGATTGGGCCCAGTGGACAATTGCCGTGGACATGGCTGCGAAATCCCCAAACTATGCAATACTGAAGCCTCATGAATTCCATATTCAAGCGCAGGATTCGGCGACCGAATCGCAGGGCGTGGGCTTTTGTATTCGCAGGCACATTGTGCGTGGTGGTTTGCTCCGTCCTGCTATCCGGATGGATGGCACAGCCCCCCCCCATTGAATCCGTGTCTCCCGCGCAACCTAGGTCGACGGCCTTGGCATCCGAGAAGGTCCAGGAAATCGTCGGCGTGCAGACCGAGACACCTAGTCTTGCCCCAATCATCAAGAGTTCGCCTTCCGTTCGGCGCGTGTTGCAGGTCGACTGCAAAAGGGGCGCTTTGAATTTGGTCGGAGCGTTGAGTTGGATCCCGACTGCTGCGCGCCTCAACCTCACGTTTGATCTGCATTGCCTTGGAGAGGGTGGAAACCAGCGTTCGATTTCCAGAGAAAGTGGACGTTTCCAGCGCCCCGAGCGAATCCTGCACACCACACGATTGACTGGCGCCCGTTTGGGTGACTTCGATGCCTACGAAATCGAAGTGTACGACCTGGTCCCACAGGAAGGAGGCAAGTACTTTCTTCAGGTCCGGGGTCTGGACTACGACGTAAAATCCAAGCCATTCATAGTGCTGAGTTCTACCAAGACTTCTGTACAAATGGGTGTGGACTCCTTCATACCCGTGCTTCCCGCAGGCGGCCCCAGGGCGTGGATTGAGGGCGAGCTCAGCACCCTCACGAAAATCTTCGCGCATGAATTCCCGTTGCGCGCCGATGATACCATTATCCCCGGCGCTGAAATAGACATGCGGCATAGGCAGCTCACAATTGGTCTTTGCAAACCGGGAGGAGACTCACTTCTTGCCCGAGGATCCATCGAACGAACTGAGGATATCACGCGGTTCTATGCCTCTAGTATCCACGCAGGGGACTTGCACTTGGTGGTCATGGCCGAACACCTTCCCCCGATTAGTTTCCCCGTCTCCATTGAGCTAGAAAAGAACCTCACTCTGGATAGCCCGGTTCAATTTCCGCCGAGCGCAAGACTATCGGGGCGTATCCACGGGTTTGGCGGTGGACAGCTCACTCTCATGGCGGAACGCATCACCAAAGAGCCGGGCAACCGCCTTCACATGAACAACCGAGCCTGTATTTGGGATGAGGGCCAGCTCGTATCCCTGGAAGCAAGGGCAACAACGGATGATCAAGGACGCTTCGCATTCAAGGGGCTCAGCCAAGGTTCCTATCGCATCACCTTGGATGAAGAGAATGTGGAAGTCTTGGGAGGGATAAGTGTCCCACTCACCATCGATAGGATTTGCAAGACCGGCGCGTCCAATATTGACTTCCTGTT
Source organism: bacterium (assembly GCA_024228395.1). Taxonomy (GTDB): domain Bacteria; phylum Planctomycetota; class UBA1135; order UBA1135; genus NORP259. Next base: position 6,039 of record JAAETM010000606.1, read on the forward strand.
TCCCGCGGCTCGAATTCGAATCTCAAGCCTTTCAAGAACCGAGCCGGCCACCCCGGGCTCTTTTGTTGTCTACACCATTCGCTACGGTGATGTTGCCCCCGATACTGCCATAGGCGAACGTTCCTTCACATTGTTTGGTGGGCGCCCTTTGGTGTTGTTTGTCGAACCCAACTCCCCACTCAGCATCTTGGTACCAGGTGAGGAGAACCAACCCATAGAAATATGGTCCGGCCATTCCGGCCCCGCTGGCAGCGAAACAGATGCCTTGCTCATCCACAATGAAACCGCCAAATCCGATCAGTGGATCAGAAGTGGAACCCCGGGGCTAATATGGGTACGCAAATAGATGCGAGCTCCATGCGGCCTGGGATCTAGTTCGGCAACAACCCCTTCGCCACCAACAACTCCGCGATCAGCAGGTTGCCCGCAGCCGCGCCGCGCAAGGTATTGTGGGTACTCAACGTGAATTTGTGGCCGAGGATTGGGCAGGGGGCAAGTTGACCGATGTGGGTGGTCATGCCGCCGTTGCGTGGGGTGTACTCGCGCGGGTTGGGGGCGGTGAACTCGGGGTGGTATTGAACGGGCTGGGCTGGGGCGCTGGGTAGTCCGAGGGATTGCGGTTCGGCTTGGAAGGTGTTCCAGGTTTCGATGAGCTGCTCGCATGTGGCGGGGGTTTGCAGTTCCAGCGACAGGCTCATGGTGTGGCCGTCGACCACGGGAACGCGGTTGCAAAGCGCGCTGATCTGGAAGTCGGGGGCGATGAACTTGCCGTCTTGCCAGGTGGAGAGGATCTTGAAGGGTTCGGTTTCGACCTTGTCGACTTCGCCATTGATCTGCGGCAGCACGTTGGCTTCGGCGAGAGGTCCTGCGGCGCCCGGAAGGCCGGCGCCGGAGAGGGCTTGCATGGTGGCGATGAAGATGCGTTTGAGGCCGAAGGTTTTGTGCAAGGGCGCGAGTGCGAGCATCAGTCCAGCCACGCAGCAGTTGGGCCCGGTGATCAAGCACTTGCCATTCAGATGGTCCAAGTGCGCCGCGTTGACCTCAGGAATGAGCAGGGGCACGTCGGCATCGGTGCGATGGCTGGCCGCGTTGCTCACGATGAATATGCCATGCTCTGAAAGCAGGGTTTCGATGGGGCTTGCGGCTGATGCGGGCAGAGCCGAGAAGACCAGGGGCGTCTGGGGCGGGTCTAGGTCCATGGCCTTGGCCAAGGTCAGGTTAGCGATGGCTTTGGGCATGGGATCGTTCTGGGCCCAAGTCACTTGGCTACCGTAGGTTTCGCCGGCGCGTGAGTCGGAAGCCACCAGGCAAACCAATTCGAACCAAGGGTGGCGGTGCAACAATTGCACAAACCTCTGCCCCACCGAACCGGTGGCTCCAAGCAACCCAACAGGAATACGAGCCTGAAAGCCCGGCGCAAATTCGGTGTTCATCTAATGCGAATCCCTAGGAGAGCAAGGAACGGCCATTCATGGCCGTGGAAGGGTCGAGTCCAAGCACGGCAAGCAGGGTGGGTGCCACGTCGGCGAGCATGCCTCCAGAGCGCATGTCCTGGCCTTGAACCGACTTGCCGCAGAGAACAAGAGGCACCAGGTTCAAAGTGTGTGCGGTGTGCGGTTGATCCGTGCTCGCATCCCACAACATTTCCGCGTTGCCATGGTCTGCGGTGATCGCGATCGTTCCGCCGAGCTCGACAACCTTGGGAACGATTTGCTTGAGGCATGCGTCAATGAAACGCACGGCTCTCAAGACCGCAGGCATATCGCCCGTGTGCCCCACCATGTCTGCGTTGGCGTAATTGATGATGTACACCTCGGTGTCACCGTCGGCCAACTTCTTGAGCACGGCATCGGTGATGGCCTGGGCGCTCATCTCCGGTTGCAGGTCGTAGGTGGCGACCTTGGGGCTGGGTAGCAGCACGCGATCCTCCCCCGGCAGTAAGGCTTCGCGGCCTCCGCTAAAGAAGAAGGTCACGTGGGCGTATTTTTCGGTCTCCGCGATGCGCGCTTGCTGGAGCCCCGCCTTGGAAACGATGTCAGGAAAAAGCTCCTCCAGGTTCTGGGGGGCAAAGGCCATGGGGAAGGGGAAGTCCGACCGGTATTGCGTCATGGTCACAATCTCCAGTTTGGCGCGCGACTTGCGCTCGAAGCCGGCGAAGGAATCGAAGTCCAACGCCTCGCAAATCTGCCGCACGCGATCCGAACGATAGTTGAACAGGAACAGCCCATCGCCCACGTGCAGACGTCCCGGTTCCGATTTGCCGATGATGCAAGGTTCGATGAATTCATCGTTCACGTCCTTGGCGTACGAAGCCCGCACCGCGTCCAAGGCGCACGCATGCTGCTCGCCCACACCGCCCAACAACATTTCGTAACCGCGCTGCACTCGCTCCCAACGCTTGTCCCTATCCATGATCCAATAGCGCCCAATCACCGAAGCGATGCGTCCCACACCTATCTCCTCGACCTTAGCTTCCAACTCAGCAACAAAACGATCACTAGAACGCGGCGGGGTGTCGCGGCCATCGGTGATGACATGCACGAACACATTGTCCTTCGCAAATCCAGCATCGGCGGCCATTTGCAACAACACGTACAGGTGCCGATTGCTGGCATGAACACCGCCATCGGAAACCAACCCCATGAAGTGCAGCGCCTTGCCCTCGCCACGCACATCATCCATGAGTTTCCGCAGCACGCCATTGGCCTGGAAGCCGCCCTCTTCGATCGCTTTGTCAATACGACTGATATCTTGATACACCACGCGACCGGCGCCCAGGTTCATGTGCCCCACCTCGCTATTTCCCATGATGCCCTCGGGCAATCCAACCCCTTTGCCACAAGCTGTCAGCAGGGTGGAGGGATTGTTGCTCTGCAGTTCGTGGAAGTACGGGGCAGCTTGGGCGATGGCATTGTGCTCGCTATCGGCACGCTCGCCCCAACCGTCGAGGACGACCAGGAGCACGGGAGATTTCTTCATGGTGGGTGTGGAGGCTGGGAGGCTCAAGCCGGGGGTTGCGGTTCAGGGACCTTTGGTCATACTGACTTTCTGGCGACCGCGGGGAGGAACCCGCGCCCCACCGAGGAAATCGACATGAACAAGGCAGACATAACATCCGACCCCATTTCCCGGACGACCGAGGCCTCCGGGCCGCGCTTATCCTACCGTTCCAGGACCTGGACGGGCCTGTTTCGCATGGACTCCTGGTCCGCACTGGGGGGTCATGTCGCCATGGCCCTGCTGTTGGTTGTCACCTCCAGCTGTCAGATCAACGCCTTCACACCCGAGGAAGACGTGCAAATGGGCCTGCAGACCTATGACAAGATGCTGGCGGAAGAGAACGTCATCTCATCCGGGTCGGATGTTCGCATGGTCAACCGGATCATGAATCGCTTGGTGGACGCTGCGAGAACGGAAAAACCCGAGTTGGTCGACCTGTTCCAGTGGGAGGTCCAGCTACTCGACAACGATCAGACCGTGAACGCCTACTGCCTGCCCGGCGGAAAAATGGCGGTCTACACCGGTATCCTGCCCGTGGCCCAGGATGAAACTGGCCTTGCCGTGGTCATGGGCCATGAGATTGCCCACGCCCTGGAACGCCACGGCACCGAAGCCGTCACGCGCCAAATGGGGATCTCCACCCTAATCGAGATCCTGGCCGGCAACGACTACAAGTCCCTGGCCAACCTGGGTCACAATCTGTTGAGCCTCAGATTTGGCCGGGATGCTGAATTGGAAGCGGACCGCAGCGGCCTGCGCTATATGGCCCGCGCCGGTTACGATCCCCGGGAGGCCGCCAATTTCTGGAGGCGCATGTCCGCTGGCTCCGGAGGAGGTCCCCCGGAGTGGCTCTCCACCCACCCCACCGGGAAGCATCGAATCGAACAAATCGAGTCGCTGCTGCCGGAGGCCGTGGAGCTTTATGAGACAGCTCGCGGGCTCCGCTGACCCCATTTCGGGAATCGAGGCGTCATAAGTACCTATTAGAGCACCCCTTACGCAGACAATCGCCAGACAGCCGACCCCCTGGGGCCCTGACTTTCCTACCTTTCTGCCATATCGACGGTCGTTTCTTCGGATTTCGAAGCGACGCCCCGCCCTTAGAGCCTCCAAAACCGGTACTCCCGCCCGGCCTGGACACATTGGATCGGATTTGAAAGTCGCATTTGCCTCCCCTGAATTGCTGTCGTTGGTCCGCCGGACCAACCTCGCCGAAATCGCCGAGTACCTGCCCAGAAGCCTGGCGCAGAACAAGGCGAACGTCCTGATATTCCTGCCGTTCACGACCGACATTGACGCCAAGCAATTCAATCAGCTCAATCGCATCGGCGACCTGGACATCAAACTCGGCGACAGCCCTCCCACCAAGGTCACCTATTGGGAAGGCCAATTGGCGGACCTGCGCATCATCCTGATCGATCACCCCCAGGCCTTCGAAAAGAAGCACCCGTACGGGGACGACGACGGTCCCTACCCTGAGAACTGGTGGCGCTACGCACTCTTCTCCAAGGCGGTTCTGGACGGCTTGCCGATCACCGACTTCAAGCCGGACGTGATCCACTGTTTGGATTGGACCCTGGGCCTTTTGCCCGTCTACCACAAGCTGCACTACGCGGGTCGCAAGGACCACCCCGCCGGCCGTGCTGGCACCTACATGGGTATCCACAACCGCGCCATGCAGGGTTCCTTCGAGCGCGAGATCCTGCCCAAGATCGGCATGCCCCACGACCTGTTCCGCGCCATCGAAGGCATCGAACTGTCGGGCAAAGTCAACTACCTCAAGGCAGGCGCCGAGTTTGCCACCATCATCGGCACGCACCTGCCCCACCGCGTCAACCAATTGGAACGCTATCGCCGCGGCGACGGCCTGGACGATTCCTTCGGGCGCCGACACAAGGAATGGGTCGGTATTCAGAATGGTGTCGACTATCGCCAGTGGGATCCACAAACCGATCCCCTGCTCGAGAGAAACTACGGCTCGGATGACGAAACCCTGGGCGGCAAAGCCAAGTGCAAAGTCACCCTGCAGGAAGCCCACAACCTGGACAAATCCGCGCGCACACCGATCATCCTGGTACTTGAGCGCTTCGACGCAGACAACGGTTTCGACATTCTGATTGACGCCATCACGCCCCTGCTCGAACGCAACGTTCAGCTCATCATGATGGGACCGGGTCAACCCGAGATCATCGAACGCTTGCACATGATCGAGCAGACCTTCCCCGGCCGCTGCAAGGTCATCGAAGGTTACAACGTGCACGCCGCCCACCAGATCCTGGCCGGTGCCGACGCCCTGCTCATGCCAGCGCACAACTACTCCACCCATGCCCTGGCCGCCATCGCCATGCGCTATGGCACACCGCCGCTCTGCTTCCAAAACAACGGCTTGGAGGACACGGTCATCGACATGACGCAATCACCCAAGAAGGGCAATGGTTTCACCTTCGACAAGTACACCACCGAAGGAGTGATCAGGGGCATTGACACCCTGCGCGAAGCCTTCAAACATCCCACCGAGTGGAAAACCCTGGTACACCGCTGCCTCAAGGCTGACTTCTCTTGGGACGCCTGCGCCAAACAATACATCAAAGCCTACCGCCGCGTGACCCGGCGCGTGCGCGGAAGGTAGATGACTAGCGCAAGCTCCACGCCGCTGCAGGACATGATCCCCGAATGCGGAGCGATTGGAATCGACATTGGGGGCACGTCGGTGAAAGGCGGCTTGCTGCTGCCCGATGGCACGCGGCATGTCAGCGTACCCTTGCCCACCAACCTGGATTCCGGCGCGGGAGTCTTTCTGGACGACCTGGCCCACTGGATTGGAGCCCTGGGCTGCACGTGCCCCATGGGCGTTGGCGTTCCCGGTGTCTTTGCACCTGGATCCCGCAAGTTGACGGACAGCCCAAACCTCAAAACCCTTGAGGGTTGCGATCTGGCCCAAGAGTTGGGACAGCGGCTGGGCCGCGAGGCCGCCAGTATCCGCGTGGGAAACGATGCCAACCTGGCTGCCTTCGGCGAGCAATGGCTAGGTGCAGGAAGGGGTCACGACGACATGGTCATGGTGACTCTCGGCACCGGGGTGGGTGGCGGTATCATCCTGAATGGCCGAGTCTTCGAAGGCCCCGCGGGCCGCGGCGGCGAAGTCGGACACATCAGAATCCACGAGGGTGAGTTGGCGCCCATAGCATGTGGTTGCGGCAACCATGGCTGCCTGGAGACATTCGCTTCCGCTTCCGCAGCGCAACGCTTGGCGAGGAATGCCAGCCTGCCCACCGACCTCAGCCAGCTGGCCGATGCCGCCCGCCAATCGGCCGGCCCAGCCCGCGACCTTTTGGAGACCATCGGCATGGATTTAGGCCGCGGCTTGGCGCAAATTCTGATCCTGCTGGACATGGAAACAATCATCATCGGCGGCGGCTTTGGCGCGGCCTTGGACATGCTCAAACCCGGCATTCAGGAGGGCATCCGCGAGCGCGACTTTACCGCCCGCATGCCACAAATCCTGGAAGCGGAACTGGGGTCCGATGCGGGTTGGTTGGGTGCGGCCCGCTACGGTCTGTAACGCATTCTGCATCTTTCAGCGCCTATCGACTGGGGGCTCCATCCGCGCTATGCTGCCCATGCCATGGACCCCAAAGCTCTAGCCCGCGAATTGCAATCGATCCTGGGGCCCGACGGATTCCTGGACTCCCCCGCCAAGCGTCTCAGCTACGAATCGGATGGCCTCGGCATCCTGCGCGAAACTCCACAGTGGGTTCTGTTGCCTGCGGATACACAGGAGACCGCCCGCTGCATGGTCCTTCTCGCTGAAGCTGGAATCCCCATCGCGCCGCGCGGTGCGGGCACGGGTTTGTCGGGCGGTGCCACGCCGATTGCCGGTGGGGTTAGCATCGTGACAACACGCATGCGACGCATCCTGGAAATCGATCCAGAGAACCGCGTCGCCCGCGTGCAAGCCGGCGTGATCAACGCGGAACTTTCGAGGGCCGCCGAGCGCCACGGTCTCTTCTACGCCCCTGACCCCTCGAGCCAAATGGCTTGCACTCTGGGTGGCAACTTCGCTGAAAACTCTGGCGGGCCCCATGGATTCAAGCACGGGGCAACCTCGCGACACGTGCGCGGCGCCATGTGGGTCAACCACGCGGGGCAGATTATCGACCTGACAGAACCGGCTGTCGACCCGGAAGGCTTGGACGTCTTGGGATTGCTGGTGGGAAGCGAAGGCATGTTTGGCATGGCGACCGAATTGGTCTTCGACCTGGTCCCCATCCCAGAGTCGATCGAAACCCTCTTGGCAATATTCCCCACCCTGGGCGCGGCCTGTGAAAGCGTCACCGACCTCATCGCCAAGGGCATGCAGCCTTCCGCCATTGAAATCCTCGACAAGCTCACCATCATGGCTGTGGAACAGAGTGTTTTCGCTGCGGGTTATCCCAGGGACGCAGAAGCCGTGCTTCTGATGGACGTGGACGGTACGGCCAATGAAGTCCGCGGCGAGGTGCGCAGTCTGCAAGGGCTTTTGAAGGAACATGGCGCCATCGAACAGCGCAGCGCCAGCAGCGAAGAGGAACGGCGCAAGCTGTGGGCAGGGCGAAAGGGTGCCTATGGTGCTATGGGGCGCATCGCCCCGGACCTGTATGTGGCCGACGTGGTTGCACCGCGCATGCGCTTGGCTGAAATCGTGCAGATCGCAACCGACACATGCGCGGAGCTCAAATTGGTTTGCGCCAATGTCTTTCACGCGGGCGATGGCAATCTGCACCCGAACATTTCCTATGACCGCCGCGATCCCGACCAGGTGCGGCGAGTGCTCTTGGCGGGGCAACGCATCATGGAAGCCTGCGTGGAGCGTGGCGGTTCGCTGACGGGCGAACACGGCGTCGGTTTGGAAAAACGGGATCACATGTGCTTGATGTTCACCGACGTTGACCTCGCGGTTCAGAATCTTCCACGTTTGGCCTTGGATCCTGACCAGCGCATGAACCCGGGCAAGATGTTGCCAGTTCGTGGCTGCCGCGAAGTGCGTACGCGTTCGCCGTACCTGCCGGGCATGGCGGGGTACGAGGAACAGTACGACGGTAAGGACCAGGGAGGCCGGGCGTGAAGGCTGAAGCGGTTGATGTTTGCGAGGCGCTTGAGGGTCTTGGGATCGCGTGCGATGCGAGCATTGCGCCGATCGCTTTGCCCGAGAATGAGGAGCAGGCTCAGCAGGTCATGCTCTTGGCGGGACAGCAGGACTGGCGGGTTCTGCCCGTGGGCTTCGGTGGGCAACTGCCCCACGTGCAACCGGACGCTGCGGCCTTCGACCTATGGTTGAGCACGCGCTGCATGGAAAAGGTTGTACTTTACGAACCGGGCGAGGCCACGATCAGCGTGCAGCCTGGAGTGCTCTGGCAGGATGTGCAGGAGCTCGTCGACCGGAATCGGCAGTGCATTTCCCCTACTTTGCATACTGGCGTTTCGCACACGGTTGGAGGTGTGATCGCCGCGGGCTTTTCTGGTTTGGATCGCCCCCTGTTCGGAGCCTTGCGGCACCAGGTACTGGGCATGCGGATATTGATGGCCGACGGATCGATCGCTATCACGGGCGGACGCTTGGTCAAGAACGTGGCGGGATTTGACCTGCATCGCTTGCACACTGGTGGACGCGGTCAACTGGGCATGATTTTGGAGGCGAGTTTGCGGTTGCACAATCGGCCCAAGGATACGGCGCACCTGTCCCGTGAATACGATTCCACGGAAGCGGGAGTGGCTGCGGTGCGGCGCTTGCATTCCTCGCGCTTGCCGGGTTGCGCCCTGCTTTTGCAGATTTCTGCGGAAGGGAAGAGCCTGTTGAGCTGCGGTATTCAGGGGTCTGCGGGGCTGGTGGAGGATGGACAGAGGACCGCTGCCTTGGCCATGGACTTTGAGGTCAAACTGCGGGGGGCTGAAGCAACTCGAGAACGGACGGGACTGCTCTCCGCTTTTGAGTTGGGTCCTTGCGAGCCTTGGCTTTCGATCACGTGCCAGCCAACCGCCATCGAGGAAGTTCAGCAACTCGTTTGGGGCTGGCTTGGGGATCGGGATTTGCTGGTGTCCGGTTTGCTCCAGCCGGATGTGGCCCATTGGCTGTTGAAGCTGGAGGGTGCGCAGTTTCCCGATGGGTCTGCCCTACTTGCACTGCGTGGGGAACTGGGCGCCATGGGTGCGGTGCTTTCGGTTCGGGGAGCATTGTGCTCAAGGGTTAGGAATGCGGGCGTCCAAACTTCTGGCCCCTTGCAGCAAACCGTGGAAGCCTTGCGCCAGCAATTCGACCCCAACAATCGCTTTCAACCGCGTCAAACCTGAGCCATACCATGTCCAGCGCATCCATCAAACTCCCTAGCACTTTGGACTGCATCACCTGCGGGTTGTGCGTGCCCACTTGTCCGAGTTGGCAACTCACGGGGCGCGAATCCCAAAGCCCGCGCGGCCGTGTGCATTTGATTCGCGCCCACGGGGAAGGCCGCCTGCCATTCGACAGGGACCTGGTGGATGAGCTTCAGGACTGCCTGGTGTGTCGGCGCTGCGAGAGTATTTGCCCGGCCGGGGTTTCGTTCGGCGGGTTGATGGAGATCGCGCGAGAGGAGGCCAGCGCGGAGGGGTTTAGGCTCCCTCGTAAGATGCGGGTGATGCTGGGACAGTTGAACAAACCAAAGCGGTTGTCCGTTGGCATGGGCAGTGTGCGGTTGCTGCAACGCCTTGGCCTTTCAAAGTGGATGGATCCAGCCGTGCGGGCCTTGCCCCCTATACCGGCGGCTGCACAACGTACCGAGTTACCCGAGTGGTCGCGGGCAGAAACTAAGAAACAGGGTGAAGTCTGGTTCCTGGAAGGCTGCGTCATGCCCGAGTTGTTTGGCCGCGTGAACCGCGCGGCGGTGCGCTTGATGCAATTGGCCGGCTACGACGTGCGTGCTCCCAAACCTCGCCCCTGCTGCGGCGCCATGCACGCGCATGGTGGCGAAGGTGAAGCGGCGCGGGATATGGCACGCGCTTGGATCGATATGGCCGATGACCTGGGTTGGCCCGAGGCACTGGTGAGCGCCAGTGCCGGTTGCGGCGCGCACATGGATGAGTTTGGTCGGGTGTTGGCTGGGAACTCGAAATATGCGGAACGGGCGGTGCGTTTTGCGGGATTGGTGGTCGACGCTTCCGTGTTGCTGGAACAGGCGCCCGGCCGCGAGCGGCTCACCTCCAAGATGAAAGCTGTTCCGACCAAGTTCCTGCCCGTGGCTTATGACGATCCCTGCCACCTGTGCCATGCACAGGGAGTGCGCGATGAACCTCGAAGCTTGATCGACTCCATCCCCGAGCTCGTACGGGTGAACCTGTCCGACCCCGAAGCATGTTGCGGGTCCGCCGGGCTGTACAGCGTGATGCACCCCGAGAAATCCCAGGCCCTACTCGCGAGCAAACTGCAGGACTTCGAAACCACCGGCGCAAGAACCCTGGTCACCGCCAACCCCGGCTGCCAAATGCAATGGACCGGCGGAGTCCAAGCCCCCAAACGCGTCCTACACCTGATCGAGTTGCTGGCACTGTCGATCGAAGGTCAACTCCCCACCTAGCCCGGGTGTTTCATGAAACCTGGGGGGCGAGTTCATGGAATTTCCGGGCCAAGCGGTCGAACGGAAAGAAGGCGACACCCGCCCGTCCCGCGGTGGGTGGATTGATCGCGCTGCCTGCCCTCCCATGCTCATAGCGTTTTCCTTGCCTGGGAGTGGGCGAGGATGGCCCATCCGCCACCTGGGAAAGAAATTCCCGATTCGACGGCAAAGGCCTAAAGCACTGGGAAAGGTTTTCCGATAGGGGGGTTATGCGCGAGCCAGTCTAGCCGCCACCACCCCCACCATGCTGACCACGATCCTCATTCTTGCTGCCTCCTTTGGCACGCCTGCCGCTGTTGACGCACAGCCCGCCCCCGATCAGATCAGCCCCACTTTCCACGTGCCCGGCACACCTCCGCCCGATGCGCGTGGGAAAGAAGATTCACCTCCGATTTTGCGGGATAAACCCCTGCCTCCGGTGTGAGAGAAAGTTATTGAGCTTCCTGACAAGGGGGACACGCAAGTGTCCCCCTTGTCGCTTTTTAGGGTCTGCGTTCGTCCTTCTGAACGGGGAGGATGCGGCGTTGATCTTCGACCAGGGCGAGGTCGATCTCCGCGAATATCAGGGAGCTATTTTCGTCCCCTTCCGCCAGCACGTTGCCCTCAGGATCTACGATAAGGGAGCTGCCGGGAAAGTTCAGTTCCATCTTGCGGCGGCCGACCAGGGCCGTGCCGCTACGATTGCAAGCAACAACGAAACATTGCCCTTCCACCGCGCGGCCCAAAACCAGGGCGCGCCAGTGGCTGGTGCGGGCAACCGGCCATTGGGCACAGACCAGTAGAACTTGGGCTCCGGCTAGAATCGGCTGACGGACCCAAGCGGGGAAGCGCAGGTCGTAACAGACGACGCCGGACAAGGGGCCCAGGCGCGTTTCCACGGCGGTCGGCGGCTCGGGTCCTTGGGCAAAAGAAAGATGTTCCGCAGTCGGGCTGAAAAGATGGCCCTTGTCATAGGACCAAATCAGCTCGCCGTCGGCGAACAAGTGCATGCGATTTGTGGGCCGACCTTCGATAACCGGGCCATAGGCCGAACCCGCCACAAAAATGCCGAGTTCGCCGGACAGGGTCGCAACCAGTGCCAAGGCCTCCCCAGTAAAATCCTCAGCAGCCTGGTCAAACTCGGCCCCAAACGATGTGGGCCACATCTCGGGCAAGACGCACAATTCTGCCCCCCGGCGGGCGGCCTCACGGAGGCGTTCCAGGGCGGAGCTCAGATTGGCATTCCAATCTTGGGCCTGGCAGTCCAAAGCGATGCAGCACACTCTCATGGTGTGGCATCATAGCGGCCGAATCCCCCATCTGCCTTGCCGACCTCCAATTCCCACAATCCCCACGACCTGGCCCCCAGGGATGTGAAACCAGAGCTTGGGTTTCACGGTGCGCTCAAACGAGCTATCGCCCGGGGTCACTTCCTGCAGCCGTTCAAGGCGAACATGGAGGCCCTGCTCAAGGAAATGCGGCCCGAGCTAGCCGACGAGTTCCTGATGATCGGGCAGGAGGGGCGTGGTTCATTCCTGACCATGCTGGGTTTGGCGGGAGGCCGAGCTCTGTTCCTTGGCGACGCTTTGAGTGGCACGGTCACGGCCCTGGCCCATGGGGGCTACGTCACGACGGTCTGCGACCATGACGAAGTGCGCTTGGATTTCGCCCGTTTGCGGGATGCGGAGTTTTCACCGGGCATGGTGCGCTACCGCCAAACCCCCCAGGGTGGACCCTTTCCCTTCGAATCGGGGTCCTTCGATTTGGTCGTCGCCGAACTGGGGCCCCATGGGGAGGTCCCGCTCTGGGGTGAGCACATCCACGCCTTGTATGCGCTCACCCGTGACGCCTTCGTACGCATCGCAGACAACTCCATGGCCTACAAGCGCGCCTTGGGCCGGCGCGGCCAATTTGAGATCACCAAACCGTGGGATCTGGTGCGCAACACCCTATCTCCCAAGTCTGGTGAAGGCCGCCACGCAGCTCTCAAGCGCGATTTGGCCAGGGATTTCAAAATGGTAAAGAGCTTCGCGCTCTACCCCCACCGCCTCGAGTGCAGCCACTTGGTGGAGCTCAACGGAGGCCTGCCGCGTTTGACCGTAGGGCCCAAGGAACGCACCAATAGAGTCAAGGTGCTGGGCCACAAGCTCGGGCTGTTCCCGGTCTTTACGCCTTCCTTCGTATTCCTTGGCCAACAAAAGAGCGGTCTTGGAAAAAGTCGCCTCGAACGGATCCTGCAGGGTCTTTCGGAGCACATTGGCGAACCGTTACCCGTCGCCGAGCACATCATCTCAACCCGCGGCAACGTGTGCGTGGTGCAAACCATGTTGGAACCGGACTCCAACAACTCCCGCGGCCGCTGGACCTTGCACATTCCCTTTGGCAACGTAAAATTCCGCCTATCGAAGTCCCACTTCAAGGGCTTGCAGCACGTGCGCGAATTCCACCCGGGTGTGCCGGTGCCGGAGCCCCTGTTCATGGGAGAACTCGAAGGCCTGTGGCTGATTTGCGAGCGCCGACTCCCCGACCGTAGCGGCGCCCATTTGGTCCAGGGCTCACCCGCACAAATGCGCATGCTGAGCGAGGTTTCGGACTCCTTACTGAACCTGAAATTTGGCGAGTACCAGATCCTCACCGATGAACTCTTCGACCGCCTGCTAGGGGAACGCGTTCGCCGTGTGAGCCGGCTTAGTGGGCGCAAGGACACCTCTATCGCGATCATGGACATGCTCGAGGAAGGGCGCAAGAGCCTACTGGGCTGGGAATTCCAGCCGGTTTTCTACCACGCGGACCTGCGCCCCAAACACGTTCAGAACACCGGCGAGGGCAGGCTGCATGGGATCTTGGACTGGGGAGCCTACGAGGACTTCTTTTTGCCCTACGCCGACCTGCTGCACCTCTTTGCCCACCTGCGCCATTCGTCCGCACGGCTGCAATGGCATCGCTTGAGGGATCGCCAACTATCGGAGACAGAGCAGAACATCCTGGATCGCTACTGCCAGGGTATGGGCATCGAACCCGACAAGGCACGCGCCATCGAACGCCTATATCCCCTCCTGGTGTGCGGCATGGCCGAGCGCAATTGGGAGTTCTCTCGGCCCTTTTGGGTGCATCGGGAATTTGGGCTTTAGCATCCATCAAGGGTGGCGGATTGGGGACCGTGGACGTCCGCTCAAACACGATGATTGAGTTGCTAGATGGGGAATTTGCGTGGACTCGTATTCCTCCAGGAACTCCCTATTCAAGCCCCCACCCCACGGTGCCGATCTTTAGGACGGCTACCTATCCAATATCCCAATGACTCTTCTTGTTACCCTCCTCGCTTGTGCCCTCATTTTCCTTGTACTCGGCTACTTAGGAAGGCCTGGACTCGGCGCCATCGCGGCCTCGTTCCTCTTCCTTTCGAACCGCTGCACGCAAGCGTGCTGCCCCGCTGAAATCTGGACCTGGACCATCTTGTTCGGTTTGATCGGCGGCGTCCTGCTGATCCCCGGCCTGCGCCGATCCCTAATCACCTCCAAACTGCTCAAGATCCTGGGCCCCATGCTCCCGCGCATCAGCGCCACCGAACTGGAAGCCTTGGAAGCCGGCACCGTCTGGTGGGATGCGGACCTGTTCTCGGGTAAACCCGATTGGGACAAGTTGTTGGCCTTCAAGCCCAAAGGCCTCACCGCGAAGGAACAAGCCTTCTTGGATGGCCCGGTCGAAACCGTTTGCCGCATGGTCGACAACGAGCAAGTCGACTTGGAAGGCGACCTGGCCCCCGAGGTTTGGCAGTACCTGAAAGACAATGGCTTTATGGCCTTGATCATCCCCGAAGCCCAAGGCGGCTTGGACTTCTCCGCCGAGGCTGTATCCGCGATCATCACCAAGGTTTCCAGCCACAACGTGACGTTGGCGATCACGGTCATGCTGCCCGCCTCCCTGGGCCCGGCGGAATTGCTGTTGCACTACGGAAGCAAAGCGCAGCAGGATCACTTCCTGCCGCGCTTGGCCAAGGGCATCGACGTGCCGGCCTTCGCACTCACCGAACCCCACGCCGGTTCCGACGCGGGTTCCATTCAAAGTGAAGGCATCATCTGCAGGGGCATGTGGGAAGGTGAAGAAGTACTCGGCCTGATGCTCAACTGGGACAAGCGCTACATCACGCTGGCGCCCACCTGCAACCTGCTCGGGTTGGCGTTTGTCGCCAAGGACCCCGACGGCCTGTTCAGCGACAAAAAGAACTGGGGCATCACCTGCGCCCTCGTTCCCACGCACCTGGATGGCATTCGCACGGGTGAACGCCACGACCCCCTGGGCGTCAAGTTCATCAACGGCCCGACTTTTGGCAAGGATGTCTTCATCCCGCTCCAATTGGTGATTGGCGAGGAAAAAGGCCTCGGCATGGGTTGGCGCATGTTGATGGATTGCCTCTCCGCTGGACGCGCCCTGTCCCTCCCGGGCTTGGCCTGCGGCGCAGCGCAAACCACCTCCCAAACAGTGGCCGCCTACTCGGTCTTGCGGGAGCAGTTCAACACTCCGCTCTACAAATTTGAAGGCATCGCCACCCCCATCGGTCGCATCGCCGGTCAGACCTGGATGATGAATGCGGCGCGCGAACTGACCGCTAGTTCCGTGGCCCACGGCGAAAAACCGTCGGTCATCTCGGCCATCATGAAGGCCTACTGCACCGAAGGCATGCGCGACGTGGTCAACGACGGCATGGACGTGTTAGCAGGCGCTGGCATCTGCCGTGGCGAGCGCAACGTGCTCGCACGTTACTTCCAGTCGATTCCGATCGGAATCACCGTCGAAGGCGCCAACATCCTGACACGTACGCTGATCATCTTTGGTCAAGGCATGCTGCGTTGCCACAAGTTCGCATTCGACGAGGTTCGGGCGGTTCAATCGGGCAACGTGCAAGCGTTCGACAAGGCTTTCGCGGGCCATGTGGGTGCTGGCATTTCGACGGGTATCCGTGCCATGTTCCAAGGTCTGCTCGGAGGATCTCCGCTTCCCGCCAAGGGACCGGCGCCTAGCGCCTGGCTGGTGCGCGGGCTCGAACGCCTTTCCACCGGATTCGCCCTTTGCACCGAGGTTTCCATGGCAACGGTGGGCGGCGACCTCAAACGGCGCGAAGAGCTTTCCGGGCGACTGGCCGATGCCCTGGCATGGATGTACTTCGGCTCCGCCAGCCTGCACCGTTTCGTGCGAGAGGGTGCACGCGGTGAAGATGAAGTCTTCCTGCGTTGGGCCGGAGAGGAGTGCCTGTATCGTGGCCAGGAAGCCTTGCTGGACTTGCTCGACAACCTGCCCAACCGCGCCGCCGCCAACCTGGTGCGGCGCATGATCTTCCCCTGGGGTCGCAGCTACAAGAAGCCCCGGGATATCACAACCCACAAGCTGTGTAGCCTGCTCGTGCTCGACGAAGTGGCGCGCGAACGTTTGTGCCCCGACTCCCACCTACCCGCGGAGGATCGCCCCGGTTTGGGCACCTTGCGAGCGGGAGCCCTGCGCATTCAGCGTTTGAAGCCGGTACGGACCAAGTTGGCCAAGGCCGTGCGTAAACGCGTCTTGCCGCGGGGGTCCGAACTATCCCTGCTGCCCCTAGCCCTCGAGAAAGGCGTGCTAACCGAAGCGGAGGTCATCATCCTGCGCGAGGCCCTGGAGAACATGCACGACCTGATCCAGGTGGACTCCTTCGACCCTGAGGAATATCAGACGCGCTGCGGCGCCTGAAGACTCCAACTGGGATTGCCGCCCCCATGGAACGTGTGACCCACATGGGGAACCACGGGCCGTGGGGGCGCATCATTTAGAGACATTTCCAGCGGGGCCTGAGAAATATTGCCCCATTGGCAGAGTGCGCTGGTTCGGAACTCCTGAGCGCTACAGATCGTTCTTTGGGTATTCCGAAAAGTAAAGTCGGTCCCTTTCAGCGAAGGGCCGCTAGTGCCATGTGCCTAACCCAAAGTTCAAACAAACGCGGAAGACGCGCGGGCCTTACCCTGGTCGAGGTCATGATCGCGATGACTGTGATCTCCGTAGCGGTTTACATGTTGTCGAGCACAATCACCGCGGCCATGGTGCATTCATCCGCTCGTAAGGAGCGCACCCTGGCGGTGGAATCTGCCATGAACACGCTCGAGCACATGCGAGCAGCACCCTTCGAAGACCTCTTCACTCTTTACAACAACAACCCAGATGATGACCCGGACGGGCCTGGGACGGCTCCAGGATCCACCTTCAACACGCCTGGGTTGGCCCCCAGGAATGGCGCGCAAGCCGTGGGTTTCATCATGCTTCCGGTTCTGGAAGGCAATCTGCGGGAAAGCCTGAACATCCCTGAACTGAGCTTGCCCCGCGACCTGAACGGGGATTTGGTGATCGACGACAACGACCACGCGGAGGACTACAACGTTCTCCCAATCCAAATTCTCGTCGAGTGGACTGGATCTTCCGGCGAAGGACACCTGGTGATATCATCGATGTTCTCGGCGGTTCAGAAGGAGCTGCGATGAAGGTCAACAGCCGCTCCGGATTCACCCTGATCGAGGTATTGATCGCCTCGGTAATATTCGCATTGATCTCGATCAACATTGCGATGGTCACACGTGCGGGTTCCCATGCAACGGCAAACGGCGTCATGCATGAACTGCTCAATAGCGAACTCGACCTCACCCTGGACCGCATCAAATTGGCTCTGATGTCCGCTTCTGCAGACAACGTTTACCCGCAAGTTTCCGCTCCTGCGTCCAACGATCGAATCGATTTCAACACCAGCCTTGGGGTGCAGTCCGGCGTGCATGTCATGGGCGACCCGGAACGCATTGAGTGGAGTCCCACCGAAAATGAGGTGGGACGCGTTGTGTGGACGCAATCGCTTGGTCTGCCCAACGAAAGAACAATTCAATGGTCCAAAAGTATCCCGACCATGCAGAACAAGGAGATCATCAATCTGAGTGATGACAACGCGAATGGGCTCGTCGACGAGCCAGGGCTCTCGTTCCACGTACAGCATGCAAGCAATAAAGAGATGCAGGTCTACATCACATTGACCGTCACCAAAACGGACTCTTCGGGAAGACCCGTTCCAGCCAATCGGCAAGTGAATGTCACTTGTCGCAACTAACCAATGAGCCTACGACGCAAAAATCGGGACGACCAGACGGGTGCTGCGCTCATCTCATCGCTCTTCTTCGTCACACTTGTGACCGCCATGGGCGCTGGCCTGGTGCAGTTGAGCACCGTGAGCACCAAGAAGCAAATCGTCGGCATCGATACAACCCTGGCCTTGTACGTGGCCGAAGCGGGTTTGTCGGAAGCTTTCTTGGCTGTCGCCCAGGGTCGCAGTGGAATGCTCGCCAGCCCCGAGGAACCCGCAGAATTCGGCACTGGCTACTTCTGGGTGGAAGCAACCAGCCTTCCCAACGACCAGGTTCAACTCGAATCCACCGGTATGGTCGGACATGGACGCTTCACCCTGTCCATGGTCTTGCACCGATCGATCAATGAAGTAGGATCACTGGGCATGTGTGGGCTCAACGATGTGACCATCGGCGCTGGGGCCCAGCTAGACACATTGGAGGTCACCAGTGAAGGCGAAAGGGGGGAGGGTTCACCGGGAGAACCAAAGCCCACGAAGGTACGAAGCAACGGTGACATCACAGTTTTTTCCAACGAAAGCACGGGCTCACCGACCCAAATCAACGGCAATATTCATCCCGGCCCCAATGGCATCGCAGACCTGGACCCGGGAGTGATCGTCACAGGTACGACAGCTTCATCCAGCCGCGGCATCACCCTGCCGACCTTCAAAATTCCCCGCCTTGGCCCTAGCCGGGGCGACTTACTCTTGTCGGGCCAGGGCGCTAACATCACACTCGATTCGGACAAGGCCTACGACAACATCAATGTCCCAAGTGGC
Organism: bacterium; assembly: GCA_024228395.1. Taxonomy (GTDB): domain Bacteria; phylum Planctomycetota; class UBA1135; order UBA1135; genus NORP259. The sequence goes on from JAAETM010000606.1 coordinate 24,552, forward strand.
ACCCAGCTCACCCTCAAGGGTCCCATGCGCGTGCGCCTTGAGAACCTGACCGTCTACAACGGTGGGCAGATAGTAATAGACACCACCGAGGGCCCCGTTGGAATCTATTCAACCGGCACCACGATTTTCGATTCGGGCTCCAACCTGGTCAATGTGGGAGAGGACCCCACCCAGTGTTCCCTGTTCGCATTGACGACCGATAGCTCCGATAAGTCGATCATATCCATGCAGGGCTCGGGTGCCTTCTTCGGAATGATCATTGCTCCTAAGTCACCGGTCGACATTCCTGGAAACCTGCGCATCGCTGGATCCATCGTTTCTGAGTCACTCAGCATTGGAGCCGATGCCCACATTTCCTTCACGCCACAGCTCGAAAAGGGCGGGTTCGGAGTCGAGATGACCCCCACCATCGTGGCATGGCAGATCCTGGATGTTCCTGACACGCTTCTGACGCGTGGGCCAGGCAACATTGACTCCAAAATCCAACTCAATGGCATCATGACCAAGCTCAGCGCCACCAGCGCACCAGAGGTCGATGTGAAGATGAAGTATCTGTCCACTACGAAAATGGATACCACCTATGTTGGCACCGCCATTGCTATCCCGTGGACAGACATTGACCACGTCTATACGGTGCAATGGAAGAAGGACGGGCTCTACCTGGACGAACGTGCCCCGAAGGTCATTGTCGATGCAGTCGACGAAAAGACAGGCAACGCCGATCTCGTAGTCGGTGATTAGCCCACACATCCACTATGCATCCGACCTCTCTTCCCTACCGGCGCCTGCCCCTGCTCATCCTGCTTACCCTTTTCGGGGCACCGCGGGTCTGCGGGAGCATGGATGAGGACCCCCTCAAGGACTTGATCGTAGGCCTAGGAAGCGGGCGAATTGAAGCGCCGAGTGTTTGGCTAGATGTAGTATCGAAAGAACCGCGCAACACCGTCACCACCCTGATCCGAGTATTGAAAGAGGACGGGGATGAAGCACTTCAGAAGCAGGTCGAGAAACAACTCATGGAAGCCTGTGCCTACGCGGCTCGGCGGCATGAAGAAAAACCCTGGAAGCCGGTCGAATGGAATAGGCACTGCCTAGTTTCCATGGAGATCATCCAAATCCTTGGCGGCGCCACCCAGGTTTCCCAACTGGTCGACCTTCTCGCAATTCCGAGGAAGGCTGAGGAACAGGACTACGATACGCGCTCCTTCATGCGTCCCCTCAAGACAAGCCTACTGCGAGCTTGCGATCGAGACGCACTTACGCTGCGAGTTATTGAGAACGCCTACGGTTCACAAACACGTGACTTGGATTCGCAGTTGCTGCGCATCCTGGGTAGCTGCGATGTCCAGAGAACACCGGACACCTTGGTCAATTGTCTTGGAAAACGCCACCACTTCGACGCCATCGTCCTCACCCAGCTCGCTGCGGCCCTGCGCAAGCCACACCTACGGATTTCGTCCTTTGGCCTGGGTGCGATTCGTCCCTTATTGGGGAGTCCTGATGCACACACGCGGCAATCCGCCGTGCGCGCCTTGGGTTACGCGGATGACACCACGAGCATCCGCCCAATGATTCTGATGCTCGATGATACCGCGGACTCCGTGCGCAACGAAACGCTTCTTGCTCTGCAGCGCATCACTGCGATGACGATCGAGGGACACCCAGAACGATGGCTCCACTGGTTCGAGGAAGAGACCGATTGGTGGTGCGAGGAATCTCCCGCCACCCTGCAAACCCTACGCGATTCCACCGAGAAGGATGTGGCTCGCATCCTACGCGAACTCGCTGGGAAGCGTTTGTTTCGCCGGGAGATCGCACCGCACGTGATGGGAATGCTTGAAGATCCACGCCCTGAGGTGGTGCGACTCGCACTCGCCACGCTCGAATCACTGCGTCCGCCCTTCACGGATCTGGCGCCGCTTCTCAAAGAGCTCTCTGAACACCACAGTCCTATCGTGCGCAACGATGCCAATCGCATCCTGCACTATCTCACGAAAAACACAAATTCCCTCTATCCCTCTAGCAACATTCCCTCCCGCCACTGACGCACCCCATGTCACTCCTAACCAAAATCACACTTGTCCTGATTGGCGTGATTGGCCTATTTGCGCTGGCCAATCACGGTATTCAGCAGATGGTGTTCTTCGAGCGCTTTGAGCAATTGGAGGAAGGCCTTGCCAAGGCCGACATCAATCGTGTCAAGGAAGCTATCCACGAAGAAGTCGATGATATGCAAAGCCTAGCCCGCGGCTGGGCTGAATGGGACGCACTCTTCAAATTCGTGGAGAATAGCGACCCGGCATTTGTTTTGGAGAACCTGTCTCCCGCGCGCCTCTCCAACCAAGGCATCGACCTGCTGTTCATCGTGGGCCCCACGCAGGACGAAACCCTGGCCGCCAAAGGTGATGACGAAGGAACTCTCACCAGCCTTCAGGGTTTTCTACCTGTGCTCTGGAGTCGTATCCAAGACAACACGTCCGAAGTGAAAGTCGAGATGCAGCTCTTTCCCCGCGAATTCTTTGCGCCGGGACACCCGCTGGCAGCCACCGCATTCAACGGCAGGTGTCGATCCGGCGTGTTGATGACCGAACGCGGTCCCATCATCGTAGCCTCGCACCCCATTCGGCGCAGCAATAGTGACGGTCAAGACCACGGCGCGATCATCATGGGGCGCTTCTTGGACAGCACCCTATCCCAAACCCTGTCCGACCAAACGAAAGTGTCTTTCAAGGCCATACAAGCGGATGGGCGCAAGGAGTTGCCCGAGGACGTCGACGCCCTGCTCCCGGCTATCACCTCCTCAACCGAGCCGATCCTGCGCCCCGAGAGCGATGGGGTACTGAACATCTACGCGGCCTTCAATGACATTCGTGAGCGGCCCGAGATCATCCTTCACGCCGAAATACCCAGGGACATCTACGCAACGGGATCGGTAGCCCTTCAATCCGGTTTGCTTTCCACCATCACGGGTGGCGCAGTGCTCTTGTTGGTTCTACTTGGCCTCATGAAACACATCGTTCTGGGCCCCCTATCCCGTCTTACGAAGCACACCCAATGGATCGGTGCCAACGAGGACTTCCGGGCCAAAATCAACATGCAACGGGACGATGAAATCGGCACCTTGGCCGGTGAGTTCGACGGCATGATGGAACAGCTCGAAGATGCGCGCTCGGCCTATGTGGAAACCGCGCGAGCCGCTGGCATGTCACAGGTTGCCACAGGCATCTTGCACAACGTGGGCAACGTTCTAAGCAGCGTCAACGTGGCAGCCGAAATGGTCAACCAACAGCTCACGGACATGTCCGTGGGTGACCTGGAAAAGCTAACCCAAATCATCGACGAGTACACTGGCGACCTTGCCAGTTTCGTGAAGGATGATGCGCGTGGACAGCACCTGCAACCCTTCCTCTCCGCACTCTCCGGTCAATTGACGACGCAACGCAATGTCGCCCTGAAAGAGGTCGCAGGCCTTGCCCGTGGCGTCGAACATATCTGCGATCTGGTAAAGTCTCAACAGAGTTACGCGGTCAGCAATGATCTGCGGGAGCCCACCAACCTGGCTGAGTTGATCGATGAGGCCACCCGGATTTCCGATCAAGCCCTCTTCGCCGACGAATCTCTCAAGGTAGAGCGTATCTACGACGACGTTCCAGATATCCGAGTGGATCGCCACCGGGTGCTGGAAATCCTTGTCAACCTGGTCACGAACGCGCGCCAGGCAATGACGGAGATCACGCCACGCTCTCTCACCCTGCGCTTGTTCCGCGAGCAGGACACCGTGTGTATTCAAGTTCAGGACACGGGTAAGGGGCTTCTAGAAGACCAACTTACCCAGGTGTTCACCGCTGGTTACACAACCAAATCATCCGGCATGGGATACGGGCTACACAGCTCTGCCAATGCCGCTACCGAAATCAATGGAAAACTCACCGCAGCTTCCGACGGCCCTGGAACGGGCGCCACCTTTACTCTCAAGATCCCTTCCACCACCGTCCAAAGCCAAGCCCCCGCCAAGTCATGAGCATCAACCGTATTCTTCTCGTCGATGACAACCCAGCCATCCACGAAGACTTCAAAAAGATCCTCTCCCCCCAAGGTAGCGCCGACAGTGCCTCCTTGAGCGACGCACGCTCCGCCTTCTTTGGGGAGAAAGCCAGCACAGAAGCCCAAGTGGAGTACCTCATAGATTCCGCTTACCAGGGCGAGGAAGCACTCAAAATGCTAATCGCCGCGGCGGAAGAAGGCAATCCGTACGCCATGGCCTTCGTCGACGTTCGCATGCCTCCCGGATGGGATGGCGTTCAAACGATCAAGGAAATGTGGAAGGCCGACTCCAGTCTCGAGTGTGTGATTTGTACCGCTTTCTCCGACTACAGTTGGTCGGAAATGGCCAATGAACTGGGGCAATCGGACAAACTTCTGATTCTCAAGAAGCCCTTTGATCCCGTGGAAGCGCGTCAATTGGCGTCCACTCTTACTACCAAGTGGAACACCAGCAAAAAGCAAAACTTGATGACCGAGCAGCTCATAGAAGCCGAAAGCACGGCCAAGGCCTACGCGGCATCTCTGGAAACGGTCAATAAGGCCCTACGCACAGGCAAAGCCGCCGCTGACAAGGACAGCAAAATGCGGGGTTCTTTCCTGCGCAAACTGTCCAGGCAAGTATCAGCAGATCTCGGAGCCCTCATTGAAACGGTCGAAAAGGCCATGCCCGATATGGCCGATGTCGAAGTGGATCTGGAAAGGAACCGCACCCTGCTCAGCACGGTTGATGGCGTGATGACCTTCACTTCGTTGGAACAGGGTCAGTTCAAATCCAAGGCGGAAAACGTCGCCATCGGTGAAACCCTGCGCACGACCATCGATTCCTTCCAGTCCCGCGCAAGCGGTCAAGGCTGTGAGTTGGAACTAGACTTGGGGCAGGGCGTTGACCAGACCTATCTAGCAGACGGAACGTCGATTCAACGCCTTGTGCAACTCCTGGTGGACAACTCACTCCGTCACTCCGAACAGGCCAACATCACGGCCAAGGCTTGGCTGGAGTGCGGCGATAATTGGGACACGCCCAACCTCTACGTGCGCATAGCCGACACCGGCCCCGGATTGCCTGACGATACGATCGGGCGCATCTACGAAGCTGGAGCAGTTAGCAGCAGAAGCGACCGCTTCGGCATAGGTCTGGCACTTGCCAAACAATTGGTGCAAACCATGGGTGGTGACTTGCAGCACGAAGCTGTCGAGCCCCACGGCACGAGCTTCACGTTCCATGTCAAGCTTGCCAAGCCCGGTCAAAGCTTCAATCGAGCTGCTTAGCGTCTTCCCTCGTCAGCATGGTTTCCATACGGTCGGCGGGCACTGGCGGACTGAATAAAAAGCCCTGGACCTCGTTGCACTGCAAGACTTGCAGGAAGGACAATTGACTCTCGGTTTCCACGCCTTCTGCCACCACGTTGAGCTTGAGGCTGTGGCCCATCAGAATGATAGCAGTCGTGATGGCCGCATCATCCGGGTTGGTTGTGACATTTTGAATGAAGGATCGATCGACCTTCAGGGAATCGATGGGGAACTGCTTCAAGTAACTCAGGCTCGAATAGCCGGTTCCGAAGTCGTCGATTGAGATCTTCAGCCCCATTTCCTTGAAGTGCGTGAGCGTGCGGACCGTGTCCTCGGGGTTGTTCATCAACATGCTCTCCGTGACCTCGAGCTCTAGTCCATCGGTGGGCAAACCAGCATCTACCAGCGCCTTCTTCACCACGCTTGGCAATTCAGGGTTGCGGAATTGAACAGGAGAGAGGTTCACCGACACACGAATGGGTGCGAAGCCCGCGTCGCGCCAGGATTGGTTCTGGCGGCAGGCTTCACGCAGGACCCACTCGCCAATGGGTTCGATCAGTCCTGTTTCTTCGGCCAGCGGGATGAATTGAACCGGAGACACCATGCCCAATTGGGGATGGACCCAACGAACCAAGGCTTCGACACCCAGGATCTCGCGGGTTTGTGCATCCAACCTCGGCTGATAATGAACACGGAACTCGTCGTTGAGCAACGCGCCCTGAAGACTTTCCTCGAGGGTCAGCCGCTCAAATGCCCACTGCCCCATGGAGTCGGTGTGGAAAGTCAAGGCCATGTTGCCCTCGCTCAATGCACGGTTTCCTGCCACGATCGCGTTGCCGATCAAGCCCTCGCCATTGTCAGCATCTCCCGGGTTGACGGCAACACCCGTGAAAACGCTGCTCATGTATTCCAGTTGAACCCCCGCCGGTGCATCCGTGACCGCCTCGATAACGCAAGCACCTATCTTTGCCACGTCCTGAATCCGCTTGAGATCAGGGATGACCATCACAACTTGGCCTGGCTGGGCCCAAGCCCAACGCATGTTCTCCGCAGCAATGCCCAAATTAGTGTGGATCTTTAGGAAATCGCTGAGAACCGATTTGATCGTTTCCGGAAACCAGGCCTCCAGAGCCCTACGCGTTTTGGGATCCACCGGACTGGGCAACTCTTGTGACCCGAAGGGGGCCAACATCGACATGCAAAAGACAGCGACCTTCTCTTCCTTGGAACGGCTCTGGGCGATGCAATCATCCAAGTGATCTTGAAAAGCTTCCAACGGAAGGAAATCTCCCGACTTCTTCACGCCCGCACCCGCTGACTCTTCGAAAACATGGGCAACGACCAGTCCCATCACGAGGACCGGTGGAGCAGGGTACGCAACAAAATTGGTCACTCCGGCTTCACGGGCCCGTTCGAAGTCAAACTCGCGAGAAGGGTCATAGAGCAC
>JAAETM010000607.1 GCA_024228395.1 bacterium
GCAGGAGTGGTTACGTGGGTTGCTGGTGCAAGGGTTTCGTTCGGAGTGCCTGGTGCTTCGGAGCATGCCAGAAAAAAGAGAACATGGTTCGGCGACGGAATTCACCCGATGGCTGGCGGGAGAATCGCCAAGATCGGTTACGCCGAAAGCAGTACCACCGAGTTTGCAGGCCAGACCGGTCCAGGCCAAAGCCGACGGCAAACCCTTTGCCGCGTTGGGCAAGGTGATCGGTTAGGGGCCACGGACCCTTGATTGATAGCAAATGAATAAGAGGAGAAGAAACATCATGACAGATGCCTCACCCATGAACCCCATCCCGGTTGGCCTTGATGATGGCTATGCCTATACCAAGGTCGCCTTGCCGGATGGTCGCCTGATCGTTATTCCGTCGCGAGGACGGACTGGGCAAGCCGGTGTGACCTGGATCCACCAGGGTCAGCCACGCATCTTTGAATATGAGACGGAGGATGCGCAGTACTCGGTCGGTGCAGTTGATGGCGCCCCTACCCATTTTGAAGGCTATCCATGGTCCGGTTTGAATCGGGTTATCACGCAGCATGCCTTGCAGGAAGCGGGGCTCGCAGGCCGATCCGTACACGCAGTTTCAGGTCTGCCGGTCAGTGCCTTTTACCGCAAGAGCGGCGATCGCCGTCAGGAGACAATTACCAAGAAGCAGGAGTGCTTCATACAGAGCGTCCTCCCGATATCGGATCTGCTTCCAGCAGGCATCGCCTTTCATGAGGTGATCCCAGAGGCGCTGGCCGCTTGGTATGACTATGTGATTGTGGAAAAGGATGGCAAGGCGCTGCTGGATGAAAAGCAACTGTCCGTTCCAGTAGC
>JAAETM010000608.1 GCA_024228395.1 bacterium
AAGTACTCCTCGACACTTTCGAGGCAGTACTCAGGAGGGCCTTTGAGGACGGGGAGTCAACGGACCTGATCGGGCTGCAGATCAATCACCCCTCTCTCACCAAGGGGTCCTTCATCATGCCCTTCCGCGCACAATCCGAGATGACGGCGGACAGGATCCTGACAGTCTGGGAGATGCTGGTCCAATCCAACGAAGATCTGAAATTGGACAGCGAACTGGAGGTCGTCTTCACGCGGATCTCCCAAACCCGCGGAGGGCGACCTCACCTCAACAAATGGAAACACGAAAGCTGGATGAAGCAGCACTGTGGGAAGCGTGGGGGTTGCTTCATTAACATCTCCAACCCCCACGACGACCTGTGCCTACCCAGGGCACTCGTTGTCGCAATGGCCCGCATCGACAAGGAGGAAGACCCGGAATTGGCCCAACTTTGGTCCAGTATCCGGGATTCAAGGAGGTCCCCCCAGAAACAACTGGCCCAGAGGCTGATGAGGCAGGCGGGCCTCCAAGATCACGAGGGCCCCTGTGGGGAGCAGGAGATCCGGAAGCTCCAGGCTGCCCTCGAGCCGACGTACCAGATCAAGATCTTCTCGTCGCGGTGTTGCAACTTCCTGACCTTCGAAGGCAAGATCCCCTCAGAGAAGGTCCTGCACATCTACCATCAAAGCGACGAGAATGGGAAGAACGGACATTTCCTGGTGGTCTCCAAGCCACACGTGCTCTTCAACAGAGCTTACTGGTGCGACCGATGCAATCGCGGCTTCAACACCAAGAGGGAGCACAGATGCGTCTCAAAGTGCTACTCTTGCTTCGATCTCGTTGAATGCCGCATAGAAGATTG
>JAAETM010000609.1 GCA_024228395.1 bacterium
CTTTCGATCTTGTCGCCCATGACCGTGATGGCCTCCGGCGGAGGACCGATCCAGGCCAAACCCGCTTCCGTCACGCGGCGTGCGAACACGGCGTTCTCAGAGAGGAAACCATAACCCGGGTGGATCGCCTCGGCACCCGTGTCGGCGGCCGCCTTGAGGATCTTGTCCATATCCAGGTAACTCTCCGCGGGGGTCACGCCATGCAGGGGCACGGCCACGTGGGCCATGCGCGTATGCAGCGCGCAGTCATCCACATCGGAGTAAACAGCCACACATTCCACGCCCATCTCCCGGGCGGTGCGAATGATGCGCAGGGCGATCTCGCCCCGGTTTGCGATCAGAATTCTTTTGAACACGGTTTGGCTCCTTGGATTAGAGAGGAATGTTGCCGTGCTTGCGCGAGGGCCCGGATTCGTGCTTGGTGACCAGGAGCTCCAGCGCGGCGATCAGGGCCGGGCGGGTGTCCTGGGGTTCGATGATGTCATCGATGTAACCGAGCTCAGCGGCTTTGTACGGATTGCCGAAGGCGGCCTCGTACTCGGCGGTTTTCTCGGCTTCCTTGGCGACCGGATCGTCCGCTGCCATGATCTCGCGCCGGTGGATAATCTTGGTTGCACCCGCAGCACCCATGACGGCGATCTGCGATGCGGGCCAAGCCACGTTGAAATCGGAGCGCGTGGGGCGCGAGGCCATCACGTCGTACGCGCCGCCGTAACCCTTGCGAGTGATAACGGTCAACTTGGGCACGGTGGCTTCGCAGTAGGCGTAGAGCAACTTGGCGCCATGGCGGATGATGCCGCCATGCTCCTGGTCGGTGCCGGGAAGGAATCCGGGCACGTCTTCCAAGGTCACGATCGGAATATTGAAGGCGTCGCAGAAGCGAATGAAACGCGCACCTTTTTCGCTGGCGGCGATATCCAGGCAGCCGGCCAGGGCCGACGGCTGGTTGGCCACCATGCCGACCACGCGGCCGTTGAGGCGCGCGAAGCCGATCAAGATGTTGCGCGCGAAGGCCTCCTGCACCTCCATGAAGGAA
>JAAETM010000610.1 GCA_024228395.1 bacterium
TCGCTTCAGCCCCTGCTTCTTCAGCCTGCGATTGGCCAGGCTGTTACCGTACTTCTCATCCCCCAGGATGGGAGTCCCCAGATGGGCCAGATGCACCCGTAGCTGATGGGTCCGTCCAGTCATCAGTTCTGCCTCAACCAGTGTTACATCGGAAAAACGTTCCAACACCCGGAAGCGGGTCAACGCCTGCTTACCCTCAGGATCCACCCGCACCATCCGCTCACCACCCTGGAGCAGGTTCTTCGCCAGAGGCGCATCCACACTCTCACGATCACGCTCCCAGCGCCCTGCCACTAAGGCTATATAACGTTTATCGACTCCATTGGTTCGCAACAGTTCATGCAGGCTACGTAGAGCGCTACGACGCTTGGCAATCATAAGGCACCCGGAGGTGGCCCGGTCCAGTCGATGCACCAGTTCCAGCTCCTTCTCCCCGGGCCGCATTGAACGGAGCGCCTCAATCACCCCAAACTTGAGACCGCTGCCGCCATGTACTGCCAGA
>JAAETM010000611.1 GCA_024228395.1 bacterium
CAGGTGAAGGGCCAACGACGATTACACTCGACAAAACCACGCTGCTTGAAGTTGAAGTCCTTGATGCCCGAGCGCAGCCTGATGAGAGGCTTCGATTGCACTTGCTCTCTGAGCAGCGGTTGTTTTTTGACAATGGGATTGGGCCGGCTCACGCGTATGGATTACTCGGGGCCAGTCGTTCACGGGCCATACGGGCGAGCCCAAACGGAGCAGACATCTCGTTGACTTCACCCCCTGGTGAGCCCGGCCGTTTTCAGATATTCGACATTCAACCAGGCATTCCTTTTCGAATCGAAGTACGAGACGCCTTCAACCACACTATGGCGTACAGGGTCCTTGAGGCGATGTCTGCCCGTGAGCATCGGGTAGAGAGGATTCGGGTTGCCAATGAACTACACGATCTGCGGGGACGTGTTTTAGACCAGCACGGGCGCCCTGCCCGATGCACCGTGAGGATGATGGGCGTATCTGTTTTTCAGGGCACAGATGAGGATGGCCGGTTCTCGTTCAGTGACGTGGGAGGCGAAGGTGTTTGGCTACGGGTTACCTCCGGAACGTTTGCGCAGCTTGACTATCGATGTTCCGTACCAAAGGGGGGAGACCTCGGAGACCTCATTCTCGAACCATCCAATACCCTCCAGGTTCGCGTAGTCGATACGAATGGCATGAACCTCAAGGCCCATGTGACGTCTCTCCCTGAGGGAATGGGAGCCAGCCATCAGCGACATTTTCATCGTGGCGAGGAGGGTCTCAACCAATTGTTTCATCTCGCCTCAGGTGATATCAAGGTTGATATTCGTGTGGGAGGCGTGTCCCATGAGCGGACCATTCGTCTGCCTAGACTTGAACCGTTCGAGCTCGTGTTACCGGTTCACGGCGGAGTGAAAGTTGTTGGATTAGAAGTATTCCATGAAGACCCGAAGGGTGGATGGAACCCTTACGTGGGAGCCGGATGGAGGGCTTACTTGGCTCCTATCGACGAAGACAGAGTGCTCATAGAGGATGGGCTTGCGTCTGAAGCCAATACCTCACTTCTCGAACCCATTCTCCCAGGTCGCTATCACCTGCGCCTGCAAGAGTGGCAACCGTCACCATTGGCAGGCCATAGGGACTTGATCAAACCTCGCGTGGTTCAGGTTGTCGCCGGTCAAGTGACGGTAGTCGACTTGTAGGGATTTGCGGGGGCCTGTTCACTTTTGCTATGTTGCGAGCATGAGCGACTCACCTGCCAGCGACTTGCCCCTCTCCGGATACCGCGTCCTCGACCTCTCACGCATTCTTGCGGGGCCTTACTGCACCATGATGCTCGGCGACCAGGGGGCCGATGTGATCAAAGTGGAACGGCCTGGGGTGGGGGATGATACGCGGACATGGGGGCCTCCTTTTGTGGGGGGCGAAAGCGCGTATTACCTATGCTGCAATCGCAACAAGCGCTCGATTGTGGTGGATTTGAAGAGCGAGCAGGGGTTGACGACAATCTTGGATTTGGTGGCCCATTGCCATGTGCTGGTTCACAACTTCACCCCTGGGTTGATGGAGAAGCTGGGGCTTGGTTATGAGGCCTTGCACGAACTGAATCCCACCATGGTGTATGTTTCGATCAGCGCCTATGGACAGGACGGGCCCTATCGGGACCGGCCCGGGTACGACATGGTCTTGTCTGCGGTGGGCGGCTTGATGCACATCACGGGCGAGCGCGACGGCGAGCCTTGCAAGGTGGGTGTTGCGATCACGGACGTTCTGACGGGTGTGCATGCGGCGGGCGCGATCACCAGCGCCCTGCTGTACAAGGCGCGCACGGGATGCGGGCAGCACCTGGATATCGGTTTGCTGGACGTGCAGGTTTCCGCGCTGGCGAATGTGTCCAGCAACTACCTGGTGGCCGGCCAGGAAGCCACGCGCTGGGGCACCGCCCACTCGTCGATCGTTCCCTACCAGGTGTTTCCAACCGCGGATCGGCCGATCGCCATCGCGGCGGCGAATCAGAAACTCTGGCAGGCATTTGCCAAGGCCTTGGGGCGTCCCGAATGGCTTGAGGACGACCGATTTGCTTCCAATGCAAGCCGGGTGGAACACCGCTCGGTCTTGATCGCGATGATCGAAGAGTCCCTGGCTTCGAAGACCTGTGATCAGTGGATGGAGGTCTTTGTGGAGGCCTCCGTGCCCGCCGGGCCGGTCAACGATATGCAGCACCTGTTCGATGATCCGCAGGTCAAGTCACGCGGCATGGTACAAACGATCGAACATCCGACCATCGGCGACCTGCACTTGGCAGCGCCCGCGGTGAAGTACTCGGAAACCCCGAACCAAATTCTCCGGCACCCGCCATTGCTTGGGGAGCACACCGAAGAAGTTCTCGGTCAGGTGCTGAACTACTCTGAAGAACGAATCGCGGAGTTGCGCGGGCTTTGGGATCCGCGTTGATCAGCCCTGATCTTTCCCGTCGAGGTTGCGCTGCGTGGACTCCGACACACCACCGGACACGACAAACGCCATCACATCTCCGGCGGGTAGGTCGATGGGGGTGACTCGGCTTTGCGGGACCAAAATCAGGTTGGCGGCGAAGTTATAGGACTGGGGCACGTACACGGCAACCTTGTCCTCCCGCTCAAATTCGGCCAAGGACTCGCGCGTGACGAATCCAATGACCTCAACTTCGGGAGTGGAGGAAAACGACAAGAGTACGGGCTTGTCGAATTTCTTCTTCTCACTGACCAAGGCCTCGAGCATGTCCTTGATCGCGGAATAGATCTGCTTGACCACGGGAAGGCGATCGATGAGTCGATCCACTCGACGCATGAACCAACGCGCCACCACGTTGGAGGTTAGCATGCCGATCAAGAGGATGGCGGCGAGGGTCAAGACGGCGCCAACACCCCATGTCCATTGAAAGTCGGTGTTTGGAATTTGAACCGACAGCTCATCGTCCTTCAGGATGCGCTTCATCAGCCCATCCATCCAGAGGAAGACTGTACCCACGATCCAAGCGGTGGCGGCCAGGGGGCCGACAACCAACAGACCTCGAAGGAAGTAACGGAGAAGGGTGCGCATGGGAATGAGCATAGCGGCCCGCTTTCCCCCGAAACTAGCTTTCAATCCACCCATGGCCCTCGGAATCAGTCCCTAATCCCGTTCGTGCACAATTCGCCCGTGACTGAGCGATCGGTAGGCCCTGAGCATCACATCCGTGGTGGGGACGGCCAGGTCCAAGGGAATTCGAATCTGGGGGGGCGGGTCCTCACTGGCCACGTGACCCTTCGACAGGAAGGGAGGAAATGGCTTGGCCTTGCAGAGGTCCGCCCATAGGCGCACCGGGGCGTTGTAGAACACAAACTCAGGGACGCCATTGTCCGCCCACCAATCGACCAACCGTTCGTTGACTTCTTCCAGGAGGGCCTTGGCATTTTGGAGTCGGAGCCGTGAGCCGTAACGCGACTTGCCCTTGGTCTTCAGGTGTGTACTTTGCGATCGACCGCTACCGCGCACCACATAACGTTTCAGTGCTTTGGTACGGGCCTCTTCACCGCCTTCAAACAGGCCCAGTGCAGCAGCGCCGGCTTGTAGGATCACGACCACTTGGCGACCGGGTTCGAAGGGCAGGTCTTGCAGGTACGAGGGCAGGTCGACGCAGCCCTCGGGGAACGGGAATACGAGGGGCGGAATGCAAAGCCAATCCCCCGCTCGAAAGAGATGGCGCTCCCGGTTGAGCTCCACCGTAAATCCCTGGGCCTCAGCAGCACGTCGGAACTTAGAGCACACCTCAGAACAGTCTTGCCAAGCAAAAGTGCTGGGCAGGTCTTGCATGTCCCTGGGTGAGTTGGGGTTGGATGGGGCGGTCGTCATCGCTGGAAAAGGAAACGGCGGTACGACCTTGCAACGCAAGGCAGTACCGCCGATTTTCAGAGTTCAGGGCCTAGAACGAAACTTGCACAGCGTTGGACAGGTTCGAGGTGCCACCAGTATCGCGGTGCCACAACTGGAAGTGCCAGGTGGAACCGGATGTGATCGCCCCGCCAATGGTCGGCAGGTCGGTGGGGACATCAAAGCCGAAGCCAGTGGAGGACGTGCCCGCAAAGTTTTGCAAGTGTCCAGAGTTGTCGAAGAGGCCGACCGAGTTGTGGACTCCTCCGGCGATGTTGTAGCGCCCAAACACATGTCCGCCGGTGGTGGCGAGGCAGAAGCGGCCGCTACCGAGGGGCGTCCCAGGGTCCTGCATGCCAGAGCCGACTAGGAAGTAGCCGATGTGGGCGGGAGGACCGAGGGTGACATCCAAGTGCAATCCGCTGCCAG
>JAAETM010000612.1 GCA_024228395.1 bacterium
CATGGTGGTGTGGTCCGCATGGCCGTCGCGGCGCGCGACCAGGCCGCGTCCACCGGTGACCATGGCCACGCCAAAGTCCAGCATGCCCGTGAACATGCCCTTGGCGAACGCTTGGCGATAGTTGCGGGTCTTCCACAGTTCGTCCTTGGCCCAGGAGGTTTCAAAGAGATCGTCATAACGCTTGAGCGAAGCCTCGGATGTGTCCTCTTTCTGGATCGCTTCGCGGATGGCTTGCGCTGCAAGCATGCCCGATTTGATCGCCAGGTGAATGCCTTTGAGCTTGGCGATGTCCACGAAACCAGCCGTGTCCCCCACCTGCACAAACCCGTCGCCGTACAGCTTGGGCATGGAGAAGTAGCCGCCCTCGGGAATGGTCTTGGCGCCATAGCGCAAAACCTTGCCACCCTTGAGCAGGGATCGAATCCGAGGGTGCTGTTTCCACTGTACGAACAGGGCGTGGGGATCGAGTTTGGCGTCCTTGTGATCCAAACCAACCACGTATCCCAGGGCCAGTTTGTCCTCGGCGATGCCGTAGATGAAGGAGCCCCCGTAGGAGTCGCTCTTCAAGGGGTAGGCGCCGGTGTGCATGACCTTGCCGAACCACTCTTTTCCGATGGCGGGGTCCACCTGCCAGA
>JAAETM010000613.1 GCA_024228395.1 bacterium
GCAGTTGGCAGTGACGTTCGTCACATTAGCCCCCGAGAGCGTGCCGCTTCCGGCCGTAATGGTACAGATCTGCCCAACAGGTTGGGTGAGTACCGTCACGTTATAAGCCGAGCCATCGGCCAAAGCCGTGGCAAAAGTGAAAGCACCATCCGCGGTCAGGATGAGGTCATCCCCGCCGTTGTTCTGCAATACCAGGGTGCCGGTCAAACCAGAAACGCTGCCACCGATTGTGTAGCTGTTGACGCAGTTGGCGGCGACGTTCGTCACATCCGCCCCCGCCAGCGTGCCGCTTCCAGTCGTAATCGTGCAAATCTGCCCCGCCGGCTGGGTAAGAACCGTCACGCCATAAGCGGATCCATCTGCTAAAGCGGTGGCAAAAGTGAAAGCACCGTCCGCGGTCAGCGTCAGATCATCCCCACCGTTGTTCTGCAGGACCAAGGTACCAGTCAGACCAGAAATGGTGCCGCCAACCGTGTATTTCGGAGCAGGGTCCTTACTGCTATGACAAGCAGCGAACAACAGAGCGAAGAGTAGGACAAGGCTCCAGATAGTCAGGTTTTTCGAATTGCAGATGATCATTGGTTTGGCAATCCACGGGGGTGGAGGTGTTACGTCTTGGGCTTTGACTACGCAAGACACACAAACGGAACCTCGACATAATTTGACAGTTACCTAAGTCCTCTCTCCTGTGGATTCCAAGATCGCCCCTACAAGTTTCCATTTGCGCCCATGGAGAGCCGGTAGTGTGGTTCCGGCCCACCCAGGTCTGGGCCTCAGCATTGCTGGGCCAGCACGGCTAAGCCCGCTGTTCCTCCCCGTCCTTCCCCCGAAACTGCCCTTTCGAAATTCCCATCCACACGAACAAGGGCATGGAAGTGTGTGTTGTCCCTGAGTGCAGAACCGTAGCGCTGGGGAGGTCTTCGGGACCCACAGGCGGATCCATCCACCCTGTCTAGTTAGGTAGATGTGGTTCGGCCCGAAGGGGATCCCTGCAAGAGGCGCTCGCGTAGTGCGCGGCCATTTGCGCGAGGGTGGGTGGCCGCGTGCAGGGGGTGGATAGGAATTCCAAGCGGGCAGTTTCGGGAGAGCGGGGGGAAGCGAGGTGGGGCAGGGCACTCCGGCGCTCGTAACGTGAAACAGCGCCCATTGGAGATGCACGAGGCGATCAAAGTCGGACATCGCAGCATTGTCGTCGGCAAACTGCTTTATTGTGCGGGCGTTCAGCATGAGCCTTCCTTGAGAAATGCTGCAAGGCTCTGTGGCCCCGACAGATGATCGACCGGGGAACAGAATAGTAGTTCGTGCCGCCTCCAGCCTGGATACCAGTAGGCGCAGAGTTCGTTAGACAGGCGGTGATTGGGCCGCTCTCCGAGTATCGTCATGACGTCGAGGGGGGCGGGAAGTTCGTCGCGAATAGGGCTGCCAGATTGCGAGCCATACTCGGCGAGGAAAGAACTGCAGAACAGGCCTCTTGCGGCACTGCCTGAGGAAACTTGCGAAGGATCGAGAAGAGCGCCCTCGGCCCGAACGAAATCGTCAAAGAGAAGGCCAGCGAGCCGGCGAACCTCGTCCTCCGGGGTGTGAACCTGGGAAGGTTCACACATTATGTTCGCTATGCAGACCCGACTGGCGACGAGCTCATGCATGAACAGGAGACAGCTCCTGTCCAGGGTGTCGCGGACAGCGGCTGATAGATATGTAGGATCAGACGCAACGGGCTCGATCCCCGGCAGACCGGTTCAACGAATTCAATATACTGCTGGATTGTCCTCCCGAATATCCGAGAGGCGAAAAGCTCATCACCC
>JAAETM010000614.1 GCA_024228395.1 bacterium
ACCCAGGGCCAGGTCGGCCACCTCCTTGGTAATGCGGCCATCGGCCTTGACCTGGGCATAGTCCCGCACCCGGCGCAGCAGGCGGTTGGCAATTCTCGGGGTGCCCCGGGAGCGGCACGCAATCTCACTCGCCCCGGCGTCGTCGATCTCAATATTCATGATCCCGGATGAACGCTGCACGATATGGGTGAGGTCCTGGGTGGAGTAGAACTCCAGCCGTTGCACAATCCCGAAGCGATCCCGCAGAGGGGAGGTGAGAAGACCCGCCCTGGTGGTGGCGCCCACCAGAGTGAACGGCGGCAGATCCAGCTTGATGGAGCGGGCAGCCGGTCCCTCGCCGATCATGATATCCAGCTGAAAATCCTCCAGGGCCGGATACAGCACCTCTTCCACCACCGCTGAGAGCCGATGGATCTCATCCACAAACAGCACGTCATGGGGTTCAAGATTGGTCAGCAGGGCCGCCAGATCGCCCGGTTTTTCCAGGACTGGCCCCGAGGTCTGGCGCAGACCCACTCCCATCTCGTTGGCAACAATATGGGCCAGGGTGGTCTTACCCAGCCCCGGCGGGCCGAAGATCAGCACATGGTCCAGGGCCTCTTCCCGTCCCCGGGCCGCCTGGATAAAGATCTCCATCTGATCCCGCACCGTGGGCTGGCCCACATAGTCGCTCAGACTGCGGGGGCGGATCACCTGATCCACGGCGGCATCATCAGATACGGCCTCGGGGATGATTATGGGATCGTGTCCTGACATAGTGTGTTCCAGTTCTTAGGCCGTGACTGCGGCCTTGAGTGATGCCCGAATAATCTCTTCGCTGGAGAGACCCTCGCTATCGATGGCCCGCACCATGCGACTGGCGTCATTCGGCCTGTAGCCCAGCGCAATCAAGGCACCCACCGCATCGACCACCGGGCTGTGTTCCACCGCCTGGGATCTGCCGGCGGATACGGCGCCGCTCGGGGCCAGATCCAGCTTACCCAGACGGTCACGCATCTCCACGATCAATCGCTCTGCGGTCTTTTTGCCAATCCCCGGCAGCCGCACCAGGGCCGCCGTATCCTCCACCTGTACACAGGCGGCAAACTCATCGGTGCCCATGCCGGAGAGGATGGCCAGGGCCATCTTGGCCCCCACGCCGCTCACCTTGAGCAGGGCGCGAAACAGGGAGCGCTCTGACTCCGAGGCAAAACCATACAGTACGTGGGCGTCATCCCGGATGGCCAGATGGGTAAACAGCACCACCTGTTTGCCTGGTGCCGGCAGGTCGTAGAAGGTAGACATGGGGGCCTCCACGTCATACCCCACGCCGTTGACATCCAGCAGCAGAAAGGGGGGATCTTTCGAGATCAGTTCACCGCGTAGTCGACCGATCATCTGCGCCCTCCGGCCTTGATGTTGAGCAGGGTGCTGTTGGAGTGGGCGTGGCTTATGGCCACCGCCAGGGCATCGGCCTGATCCGCAGCCAGTTTCTCACTTAGTTGCAGGATCAGTTTAATCATGTGCTGTACCTGTTCCTTGTCTGCGGCCCCGGTCCCCACCACCGCCTG
>JAAETM010000615.1 GCA_024228395.1 bacterium
ACGCCGCCAAACCAAACGAACGCGCTGGCGATCCCGTCTAACAAGCACTCCGTACGCTCAAGAGCGTAGGCTTTGACGAAGTACGAGTTGCTGGCGGGTAGGGCTGCGACCATGAAATGCACCTTGGCGCGATAACCTCCAATCGTCGCCCAAGCTTCACCGAAGTCGACTTCCATTGTCTCGCCGGGTACATGCGTGCGATGGACAAAACCTTCCACGCTTCGCAGTGACCCACGCAGCTCTTGGATGTAGCGACGAATGGTACGCCCCGCGAGCCGACCCGTTTCAGGCTCCAAGATCCGAGCAATTCTCTTGGCCGTGATCTTTGGGTCCTCCTTGAGCAGCTCCAGAATCCTCTCACGTTGCGGATCCAGCAACCGTTTTCGCGCTGGACTCTCACGTCCCGTGGGTGCATCAGAGCGTTCTATAGCCCTCCTGACGGTCTTGATATTCACGCCGAATCGACGTGCAACTTCCTTTTTAGCCACACCTCTCGTGAGGTGCATATGGCGAATTTCGGCCCAGGTTGACATGCTTAGCATCTCCTGGCCCTCCTTGCTTTGGGACTGTGGGACGTGTTGGTAACGATCCTCATTTTTAACAAGGAGGCCCTTTTGTAGTGCCGGGTTCAGCCCCGTGCGTTGTCGTCACCGGGTAAGTGTAATTGTCGCTGAGCAGCCAAGGCTGCTTTCCACCAAATCTGGATGGCTGAAACCGAAGAGGATGCGAACAAAGCCTTCGACCTGTTCATCGACAAGTACAAGGACAAGTATCCCCGGGCCGCGACTTGCCTTGCCAAGAACAGGGACGACATGCTGGCCTTTTACAGCTTCCCTGCCGCGACATGGAAGCATATCCGAACGACAAACCCGATTGAATCCACCTTTGCGACGGTGCGTCTACGTACAAA
>JAAETM010000616.1 GCA_024228395.1 bacterium
CCGAGTTGATTCGGGAGATGCTGGAATCCTCGCACCCGGGGCTCAATCAGGTGGGGTACAAAGTCCTTGAGTGCTACGGCCTTCAGTCGGTTTCCCTGCGTCTGCTAACCCTTCAATTTGTTGACCGGCTTCCCGATCGCTTTATGTTGAAGGGCGCTTGGGGCGATCAAACAATTGGGGGTCCTGATCTCGACATTCGAGGAGGTCTGATTCAGGGGGTCGAGGGAATCGATAACTTAGAAGCTACTTCGGTGAAGGCGAGGAAGGAAATCGACACCTTCGTAGATGTGATAGCCAAGGTAGGACCCGCCCCCTCGCGCAAAGAAGGTCGAACTCCGCAGACTCAGCTTATTCAAAAATTCGTCCTCTTCTATGAGGGGCATGGTGACTTCCGTGCCCTGCCGGTCATTGTGAAGTCGGGTGAGCACGGCTACTTGAGCCCGCGAAGTGCTGGCCAGTGGCTGGCTAGGAAAGGCATGTCCGCACACTTGCCCATGGTGACGAAGGCCATGGAAACCAGCCCCATTTTTGACAATAGCCTTGGCTGGCTTAAGAAGCAGACCCTGAACAAGGAGAACACTCCAGGGATCGTGGCTGCCCTTGGGCGTTTGCACGCTATGGGAGTGCAGGACCGACTCAGGGACGTGGACCGTGAGCAGTACTCCGGTGCTGCGTGGGAGCTTTGGTTTGACGGGCTTGATTGCCTTGTCAAGATTGACGACCCTTCCGCCCTCGCCTACCTACTGAATCTTGCCGACAATGGGGAATTTGCGGTCGCTGGTGAGAGATTACTCGAAATGTCCCGTAGCGGTGTCATGGGCGAATTGCGCAGTGAATTACGGATTGCTTTGTCAACACAGGTGCCCGGTGAAACTACCCGTCATGATATCCGTACCCGCAGTCAAATCCTGGCGCGCTTGATCGAGCTTGGAGATGTGGAAACCATGATCGACACCGCTGGTTGGTCAGGGTTTAAGTTCTACGACCCTTCCGCAGCTGATATTCGTGGTGTCAGCGGACCCAAGCGGCGAACATCACAGGAGGGGCAATTCGCTTTCGATTGGTTTGTGGCCGAGTTGAGGGACGATCGCAGCAATATCAAGCCCTTCCACGGATATAATGCGAAGCAATTGGCGACGATTTGGAGTCATCACTTCGAACACCCGGACTTGTTCCCCGGATTGAATCCTTATGCTTATCTGCAGGATGCGCTCCGCATGCGATCCTCTCGTGCAGGGCGATTCGAGGGAATAGTCGTTCCGGCGACAGCGGCTTGGATTCGAAGATTGAAAGCGGGGGACTTTCCCAAGAGCGGTGAGTCCAGTGGATTGCGCGAGTTGCAAAAGCACTGCCTCGGTGTTGATCGCAAAAGCGCGCCCATGAACCCGGCGGGAATGGAACTCATCTCACTGAGCCTGGGGAGCGGCAATGCAGGAGTTGCCCTACGTGCAGTGTACGCGCTCAGCATGCCGGGCCCTGGGCGTTGGGAGAAAGAGGTGCGCAGTTGGTTAACCAACAAAGAGGTTGGTGAGGATGTTCTGTTCTACCTGAAGGAAACGGGCCTAACTCTGAGCAACGACGAATTCCAAGCGGTCGTCGCTATCGATCATGCGTTCATGCTCGTTCCGTTGCTTGAGGATTTGAGGCAATTGGCACCGAATGTCCCCGTTGAGTTGATCACTCCCCTGTTGTCGAACCCTGACAATGGAATCCGTTCCAAGACTTGCGATGTTCTTGCTCAGAGGTTGGATGCAAAAGCAGTGCCCGCCCTGCTGAAGGTCCTGGGCGACAGTTCCGAAGAGGTCCGCAAGGCCGCCAAGGATGCCCTCCAGCAGATCCGCTTCTTCCACGACGAAAAAGCGCGCTGGCAGCGCTTCTTCCAGGGCCAGGAGGTCTCCAAGGTGGGGGCGGCCCAGATGCTGCTCGCCCAGGCTTCTGAGGACCAGCCCCTGGCCACTCGGCTGCTCGCAATCCGGTCCCTCGGGACCCTCGCGGCGCCGGAAACGCTTCCCTTTTTGATCCAATGGGCCGCCCAGGGACCTCCTGAGGTGGTTTCGGCCGCAAAAAGTGCGATTGAGCGAATTAACTCGGCGGGCGGCTCGACGGTTGACGTTAAGTAGGTACAGACCCATTAGGACTCCCTGGATTTCGGTCTGGGGCCCAAAATTTTCAGACTCTTCTATAGGCTGGCTCCGATACTCTCGGAGCCAGCTGTTTTTTTTGTCCCAGGGGCTTCTTGCGGAACAGTATTGAGACCTGGTCGCAGGATGGGCGAGGGGCTGGGACTTCGCACACTGCAGGTCGGGATCCGCGACGCTGCGGAACCCAGGCAGTTACCTGGGAATTCCAGCGCTGATTTGCGGTGCATGTTGTCCCGGCTTCGTTCTTGCTGATTTCCTCCCTTGCGGAGGCACCTGCGATAGCACTAAATCGGGCCCATGAGCAGCCACGATCCCATCGCCTCCCTCGCCCGCCTGCACCGTGAGTTCGGTGAACACGGCGGCGTCAACGTCTCCATCGAACCCAGCACCACCTTCACGGTGCTGGACCCGGCCACCATGCCGGCCATCTTCCAGGGCCAGATCGACCACGATCAAGGGGGTTGCTACTTGTATGGGCGCCACTTCAACCCGACGGTGGTTTCGCTTGGCAAGCAGTTGGCTGCCATCGAAGGTGGCGAAGCGGGGTATGCAACGGCCAGTGGCATGAGTGCGATCTCGTGCACGCTCCTGCAACACTGCGATACGGGCGACCATGTGGTGGCGAGCAACACTTTGTATGGCGGCACCTATGCCCTGTTGGAAACCTTCCTGCCCAAGAAGGCCGGCGTGACC
>JAAETM010000617.1 GCA_024228395.1 bacterium
CCCTGGCGTGAAACGGCCTATCTGTATGGCCTATACCCGGACATCCTGTCCGGTAGTTCACTCATCACCCTAGAACTTGAATGGGCTCAGGCCAATTTTCGCGACCGTCTCCGCCATATCGTTGATCAGCTTGGGTGCGCGCTCCACATCGGTGATAGCCACCTCGTGTACCACAACACGTTCCGGCTCAAGGTTCAGGGTCTCAAGGGTGTCGCCCACCTTGCTCATGCGTTCAGCCGCCATGGCGGAGCCCCGAACAAAGTGACACTGATAGTCATCGCCCTTCTGGCAGCCCATCATAACGATGCCGTCATAGCCGTTGTTGAGTGCGTCGGTTACCCAGGAGAGGTTTACTGAGCCCAGGCAACGTACCGGTATCACGCGTGCCCACGGGTTGATTTCAACCCCGTTCATCGCGGCCTGATCCAGGGCCGGGTAGGCATCGTTCTCGCAGGCCAGAACCAGGATGCGGGGTTTTTCGTCCCACTCTTCCGGCACTTCGACGTTTTTGATCTGCTGGCCCACGGTCTCAACCGAGTAGTTCTCGAA
>JAAETM010000618.1 GCA_024228395.1 bacterium
ACGCTGCATCCCCGGCCAACGCCCGAAGAAACCGGGAGAAGGTGGCCTGCCCGATATCTACATGCGAGTGACCGGCAAGCTCCTTCTGGCAAATCACGAGATGTGGGAGCTCGCGAAACGCAAGCTGTCGGCAGAGTGCGGTCGAATGCTCAGCAACGAAGACATGATGATCCAATTGCCGCGCTTGCTGCTGTGCACGGATGCGGATGGCACAATCAAGGGGCGCACAAAGGTGAAGCACTCTGCCTTCCAACTCATCATCCATTCCGATGCAGAAGGGACACGGGTGCACACGAGTCAGGGTGACGTGGAGCTTTCACCCGAACAGGCCGATCGACTCATGGACCATGCCGATCTCGTTCCGGCGGCGCGACCAGTAAAGAACCCCGATGGCAAAACACCGGGCTGGTTAGTTCGTCGCGTGAAGGCCCGTGACAACAACTGTTGTCAAAACTGCGGCGACAAAAGCCGTGTGCAAGTGCATCACGTCGAGTTTCGCGCAGATGGCGGTAAGACAGAAGAGGACATGCTGGCGTCACTTTGTGATCTCTGCCACTCGATGGTGCATCATAATCTGCTTAACCTTCACGGCAATGCGAAGGATGGCTTCGTCTTTCTCGATCGAAGTGGGGAGCGGGTCGATCGACCCAAGCACTACGGTGCGGCCCTGCATCCGGAGGATCAAGTGCACATTGTTCCGCTACCGGCTGCGGCTCTCGCTTGCGGTCCAAAGGGGGCGATTCTGTGCCAAATAGAATGCAACGGGAGCGCCAATCCTCGTCATTGGGCGTGCAACCCTACAAAT
>JAAETM010000619.1 GCA_024228395.1 bacterium
GGCCGCGCTGCCCTCCGGAGTCCAGTCGATGATCTGGGACCCGCTGTGGGTGAACTTCGCAATCGCAATCGGAGTGCGCAGTTTCTTGGCCAAGGCCCTGCCAAAACTCAACTCGGGTCCGAAGGTGTCGTAATAGCCTGCGGGTGCGAGCGGCTCCCATTCGGTTGAGGTCTTCACTCCCCCACCCAAGCTGTAGCGGAATGGAATCCTTGCGTTGGCCTTGGCCAATTGTCTGCCACCTTTGACCCCGCGCAGCTCCTGCACAAAGGCCCGCTCCCCTTCCATGTTGCGGTGGCCTGCAAGAACAAAAAACTGCATCTCACCACCCTTGGAATGGGGCCATTTCATCAGCGGCGCCGAGGCCTCATCCCCAAGCGATAGACCCGCAAGGTACGCATCGGCGTAGTTCACGCCATGTTCCAACTGCCCCAAGGTGCCGTAGTGGTAATGCAAACCCACCCCATTGCCGATCTCCACGCCCACATGGGAGGTGGGAATGTAGTGCACGAGGGGATCCGCCTTGGCGACCTCTTTCTGCCCACGCGCGATGGCATCCATGCTGCCGCGCAGGTCCATACCCCAAATCGTCTTGGTGCACAGCTCGCCCAGATAAATCGGCAATTCGGGGGTCTCCAAGTCGCGGCGCAGGCGACCCACCAGGTTCTTCAGATTGGCTCCGTAGTTCGCTTTGTACTCGTCATTGAACATGTCGTTCTCACCCTGGTGCCAGATGAAACCCTCGAGTCGATAGCGGATGCCCTTCTTCTTGAGGGCGCCCAGGGAGGAGCGGACCGTTTCGAGCAGCAGCGGATACATCTTGAAGCCAGAAGGGTCGTCGGGATTCCAATCCCCACCCAGGTGCGTGCCCCCGGCCGCGCACTTGATGATCGCGATCGGTGCGCCGGTGCGCCGGGAAACCTTGCGCGCAAAACTCAACTCAGGACCCACGACGCCATTGACCGGCTGTAGCGGAACCCAACCATCGGAGCGCCTCTTGTTCTCCCGGCCGATGACATAGGAGAACTGCACCTTCCCCTGGGGCTCTGCCAGTCCCTCGAAGGGAGGGAAATGCTTGATGTCCCCCGCGTGCGAATCGGAACCGACCATGTTCGATTGGCCGGCAAACACGAACACCCGTGTTACCTTTCGAGTGGAGTGGGTTCCAGCCTCGAGGATGCCGGCAAACAAGAGGAAGAGCAGGGCTGTGGTTAGGATCCATCGCATGCGACCAGGATAAACAAGGCCCCGGGAAATGTGTCGAAAGAATGGGGAGCCGCCCATTGAGCATCCTTGCCCCCGGGAATTTGGACTCGGAGGTATACTGGCGACATGCTCTTCCGCCTCCTCATCGCACTGACGTTGCTTCCCGCCGCCCACGCCCAAGGCCTGCGCGGCTACATCGGTTACCAGGCCTCGCCCCCACCAGACAAGTCGGAGTTCTCGGCTGGCATGGGGTTCTACTCGGCGGTCTGGCCGCTCATCGACGAGCCGCTCCAGGACTTCCAAATCGGGCTCGCGGGGGCCTGGATCCAGCCCGACAACTCGGACAACAAGGACACTCCCCTGGCTCCTGAAGGAACGCTGGCGCGGCGCTGGAAGGAGCGCGGCCCCACCTGGAGCAGCGTCTTCCAAACGGTGGAAGGGGGCCTCGGCTATTGGCGGGACCGGCGGAGCAAGGGAAGCAAAAATCAGGATTCGCTAATACCCATTTTGATGCGGTACCTGTCAGTCAACAATCGACGGTTGGTGCCCGGCGCCGTATCTGTAGTGCCTCAAACGAATAGTCAATCTATGTCGCCAAACACCTGAGCGGACTCAGCAAAACAAGTTGTCCATGGGAGCTTGTCACCGCCATTTGGCACGCCAGACGAATCAAGATAAATCACCGTAAACGGTTCTTTGCTGGGGAGAGAAACATCCAATCCGAAACTCACATTTGGGGCAACCAACGCATGTGTACCAGACGCACAGTTCCCTATCATCACTGAATGTGCGCCAGAAAACTGAGCGCGCATTCCTAACGCAATTGGCTCTCCGAGTACTGCCTTACCCTGATCATCGTAGGATATGGAAATCGTCGAAGACTCTAGGAAATGATAAACAAACGCGAAACCGGCCATCCCCTTGCCCCGCCCCCGATAGGGCGCTACCACGGAATTGATATTCAGCTGCGACCAGTCCATTTCATCCATAGCGCCCTGCAGACCTTCATCAACGTGCAGCTTGCTTTGGTTGGCGCCCAAGTTGAAACGTCCAACTCTCTTCGAGCCAACACCATGTAGTCTCCCCGACTTGCCATCTTTTGTAAAAAGCATCAGACTGAAGTGGTCAACGCCTCCGGTCTGGATTGGGTTTGCAGCAGAAGGGGTCAATATCCCCCTGGAAAGAATGGGTCCATCGCCGAATACCGCTCTTTCAATAATGACCGGCTTGGTATCACCTACCCAATCATGTACGAATATAAAATCATCTCCGCGAAAGCACGGCATGATGCCGATAGCTCGGCAGGTGTCACCTGAACGCGCCAGCCTTATGCCCGTTATTCTCCGACGCTGTCCCTTTTTCCCTCTGAATTCGTCCGAAATGGGGAGCTTTGAAAAATCGTCCAAGACCCAAGATTCACCATCAAATGAGATTAATCTGTCCTTGCGGTTCCCGGAGTGCTTCCGATCAATACCGTTTAAACTAAAGCTTCCTGCTAGCCTCACCCCGCGAAACTGGTCGCTTTCCCAACCAACCATCCCCGTGACATTCAAACGGGCAACTGGCTTATCACCGATCGGGGAAATGGGCGAATCATTGACATTGACCTTTTTTGGTTTTCCGCCAGGGCCAATAGCCCAAACTTCTTGGAAGTCGCCATCCTCGCCCAATAGGGTAATTAGCGCACTGCGGAAGAAGTTATCACTATCTATTCGAGCCCACTCACCAACTATGAATCGGCCGTCATGTGGTAAGAAAAAAGTGGATTCCGGAACAGTCCCTAATCTAAAATTCTTACTACTCGATACATTCGCAAGCACCGACCCCACGACACCAATAGATGTCTTCCCACTCTCAAGCTCCGCTCCTGCGGAGCCTACGACTATTGCCCTGCGCTCTTTATCGGCATCATGGCCAAATGGATAAAGCACGGCTTCACGAGTGTCTCCTGAGATTTGGAAGTAGGCAAGACCTTCAACGATTGGAGGGGCAGAAGAAGCAGATGCCAGCCCCCTAATACGGCACGTTTTGTTCGATTGAGCGGATGCCGAAACAACAAGAAAAGACCATAGGGCAATACCAAAGAACAACGACACCTGGCTGCATAACCTCGGCAACCTAGGAAAAACACAAGCAGGCTTATCTGTGCGCATCTTAGTGCTCTTCCCCCGAAACGGACGTGTCGTCATCCTCGTTGCGCTGACGACGCTTGCTTTGTTCACTCGGCTCCTGTCTTCTTGGAGCCCATTCGATAATCTCGGACTCATATAATGGCCCCCCAGGGCCAGGTGTCCCCCCGGGACCGGTGGGGGTAGTCGGTCCAGGAAGGCTGGGGCCCGTAGGTTCAGGCAAACGCGGCTGTGTGGCAGGAAGGGGAGGGGCTGGGAATGAAGGCGTAGAAGGTTCAGGGATCGCAGAGCGACTGCCAAAAACCTTGGTACACAATCTGTCTTTTTTGCATGTGAAGTAAACAGAAGCACTTCCTGTTGTGCGCAGAAGGCCATGGCGTGCCCCAGCAAAGGAGATAGTTACCATCCGGCTCGTTCCGCACTTGGCTGCAAACGAGACATACACTTGCGGCATGCTGTTTCCAGTGACGGCTCCATCGAACCAACTCCACTCACCTGCTTCTAAACCATCAACAGACCAAGTCGGATCGGACGCCCCCTCTCCTAGCGGCCATTGCCCGTGTATCCACCAGGCATGAAGTGGACTTTCATCTCCGAATCCTGGATCAATATCAACTCCAATCACAACCTTGAACACGCAGACACAAAACGGGAAAGTACATCCTCTTATCGTTCCGGGCCCACCATTCTTATCCCGTGGCTTCCACCCGACCTTCAAGAACGAGGTGGTGTTCACTGGATTATTAACTCCAACCAAGACCCCGGCCTCCTCTCCGCGGCCCTCCCATTCCTTAGAACCTGGTGTAAGCGCCTTATTCCAGTCATTAGGGTTGATTTCTTCCGCTTGCCGCCCCCCCCGATCAGAAAACGAGAACACATTCCCCCGCATCCCCTGATACAAGGACGGGCCATCCACATAGCCACTCGGGTCCTTCGACGTCCACCGCCCTAAGCTTTCCGAGAAGGTCCTCACTCCAGCCAGGTACGACTCATTCACTCGCGGCATCTGATGCAAGCCCAATGTATTACCAGTCAACGACAACACCCCCGTACCACCCACC
>JAAETM010000620.1 GCA_024228395.1 bacterium
GAGCGCCCCAAACCTGCCAAAGTGGCCAATTCGGCACTGAATCACGGGCTCCGCGCCGACCGCAGGCTTTGTCCTGATACCACAGCAGCCTCTGCGCTCCGAACCTGGCCCGCATTGACCCTCTATCGAACAGCATCTAGCTAGCCCATGCTTTCAATGGATGCAAAACCGCCGGACTCTCACGTGGAAAACCGAAAGTACCAGAGTTGGTCGCGGGGACCACCGATCTCCAGGTCCGTAGCGATCCCCGGCAGGTTCTTCTTCCAGAAGCCCAATGCCGCCCGATTCTCTTGCAGGACCTCAAGGCCCCAAGTGCCCTGGAAGCGCTGCAATACCTCAGTCACAGCCTTGGCCGCAGTGCCGCTCCCGCGAGCATCCGGGATCACAAATAGGTCATTGATATAGTAATCAACCTCAGCCCCACATGCTTCCGCATAGGCCCTACCCATGAGTAGCAAGATTCCCACCGGTCGCTCATCCTCTACGATCAGGAATGGAAAGAGCAATCCAGGCTTCTCGAACCAGGCATTTTCCAACTCTCGATGCGGGTCGACGGATCCGCTGAATTGGCCGATGTACTCCTGATAAGCACACAGCATTGGGCGCATGACGGATGCGTCATTGGATGTGGCTGGTCTTGTGACTTGTTTCATTGGGCGCATTCCATGGCCAAATATTCAGGGGTTGTGATTCGATCGTGGTGCACTCCCTTCGCATTGAGCCGTGCGTTAGGAACTTGAGATAAGGGCCCGGTCAACTCATAGCAGGGATGTGACCAATCCAGGGAATACGATCACGGCGGCCAGTGCGATGAGTTGCAGGATAATGAAGGGAACCACGCCTCGGTAAATCGTCGTGGTGGGTAGATCCTTCGGCGCAACCCCGCGCAGATAGAACAGGGAGAAGCCAAAGGGGGGTGTCAGGAACGAGGTCTGCAGGTTCATGGCGATCATCACTCCGAACCAGACCATTTCGTCACCTTCTATGCCGAGGGCGCGGGCGGCGGGCACCAGCAGGGGCAATAGGATGAAGGCGATTTCAAAGAAGTCGATGAAGAAGCCAAGGATAAACACCGCCAGGTTGGTTGCGACTAGCAAACCCATCCTGCCACCGGGCAAGTCGAGCAGTACGGAGCACACGTGCAGGTCCCCGTCCAGGCCTCGGAATACCAGGGTAAAGGCCGTGGCTCCCACGAGCAGGAACAGCACCATGGTCGTCAACCGCATGGTTTCGACCATGGTGGACTCCATGGCCTTGCGCGTGAGGCGGCCGTGCACTCCCGCCAGCAACATGGCGCCGACCGATCCAAGCGCGCCGGCTTCGGTGGGCGTGGCGATGCCCATGAAGATGCTGCCTAGCACCACCAGAATCAGAATCAAAGGTGGCATCATCACGCGCAGGGTTTGTGACAGCAGTTCGCGACGATCCTTGGGTCGTTCTTCGACCGGCATGGCGGGCGCGGTGCCCGGTCGCATCCAGGACATGATCAGAACATAGAGAGTGAACAAACCAACCAGCAGCAGGCCCGGCAATAGGGCGCCCTTGAACATGGCGCCCACGCTTTGGCCCATTTGGTCTGCCAGGACCACCAGCACAATGCTTGGCGGCACGATCTGCCCCAGGGTTCCGGAAGCGCACACCACACCCGTGGCCAGTTTCTTGTCGTATCCATAGCGAAGCATAACGGGCAGACTGATGGCGCCCATGGCGACCACGGAAGCGCCGACCACACCGGTTGCGGCGGCCAAGAGTGTGCCCACAAAAATCACTGCAAGGGCCAGACCTCCCCGTACCGGACCGAACAACATGCCGATCGTGCGCAGTAGATCTTCCGCCAACCGCGAGCGCTGCAGGAGCGTGCCCATGAAGATGAAATAGGGCACCGCCAACAGAACCTGGTTGGACATGATGCCAAACAAGCGCTCCGGGAAAAGGCCAAGGTAGTCCCAGTCAAAGAACCCACAATGGATGCCGAGCAAGCCAAATACCACCGCGACGCCACCCAGGGCAAACGCCACCGGGATGCCTGAAAAGATCAGGGCCAGCAGCATGACGAACATGATCCACCAGGGGGATTCGACCATCAGCTCTCCAGGCCTCCCTCCGGTTCGTGCTGATTCGGATCCTCGCCCAAACCTCGCAAGAACGCGATCTGGTGAATGATCTGAGCCAATCCTTGCAACAGCAAAGCAGCGAAGGCCACGGGAACCATGGACTTCAAAGGCCAGCGCGCCAACCCTCCCGGATCGTTGGAAACCTCCCGGGCCTGCACGCTAAGCTGCGCAAATTCCACACACGTGTAGAGGCTCAAAGCCACAAAAGGCAGCACCAGGAAAATCGTCGCAAACAGGTCAATGTAGACCTGCTTGCGTGGACTCAAACGCCCATGGATCACGTCCACCCGCACGTGGGCTCCCACCTTCAATGCCCAGGGCGCTGCCAGCAGGAATACCATGGAAAACAGATACCACTGCGCTTCGACCAACGCATTCGAGGTGATAGTCACTCCGAGGTACTTACCCAGATAGCGCCCCACCGCGTTGTAGGCCCCAATCAGGACCATCAAGAGGGTCAACCCCGCTGCAAAGTACGCCAACCACCGATTGCATCGATCGATGAAGTGGGCCAGGCGCAACCAGGATTTCATGGGCCTATCCTAGCGGGGCAGGCCCGGGTTTGCGTCAAGGCTGGTGTTGAAACCGCTGGCGACCCGGATTTATCCTTTGATAAGACTCAAGCCCGACTTCTTCGTTTCAATGAAACGTTTGCCCGATTCAGTCTGAAGGGGATAATCGGAGGCTGCAGCACCTCCACGTGAGGAATATCCCATGATCGATACCTTCGTACTAGCACGCGTCTTGCACGTCATTGGCGTCATCATCTGGATCGGCGGCGTGGCCATGGTCACCCTAGTCATTTTGCCCGCCGTTAGGAAGTTCGAACAGCCAGAGCGGCGCGTGGAGGTCTTCGAAGCCATCGAGGGCCGTTTTGCGCGCATTGCCCGGGTCGCCACCGTGGTCGTTGGCGTATCAGGTTTCTACCTGATCGACCGCATGGGTGGATGGTCCTTGTTTCAGCTTGCGAGTCATTGGTGGCTGCATGGAATGGTCGCGGTGTGGTTGGCTTTCACGCTGGTGCTCTTCGTTCTGGAGCCCCTTTTCCTCCACCGCTGGTTCCATGAACATGGCAAGTCGGAGCCGGACCGCACCTTCCGTTTGGTTCAAATCATGCATTGGGTATTGCTAACTGTCAGTATGATTGTCGTCTTCGGTGCCGTTGCGGGAGCCCACGGCTGGTTCCTAATCTAGTGATCGGGTGAGGAACGATCCGAGTTCCAATCAAATCAGGCCAGGACGGCCATCCGAGCATTCCCTGGGGGCGGTGCGGAACCAGAAGCGGGGCGGCATAAACCAACTCCCGTGTATTTCAAGCGTAAGGATCGTAACAATTGAGGCGCGGACCCAACATCCCGAAAGCCCCCCCGTACCGTCGGAAAACGGGCCGGCTTGAACTCGGAACTCCGCACGGAGCCTTGTGGCTGGCAGCGTTTGTTTGGCCCCCTTACCCTTGCTCGCCATGAATGCAAAATCCCTGCTCGCCGTGTTTGTTCTAGCCATCCTTGCCTTAGGATTTTTCTTCTTCCCCAAGGGCAGCGAACCCGAGGATTCGGGGGGCATGCAGAATGGTGTGACTGAGGAGGTGTCAGGTGATGGGGAAACTCAAGAAGCAGCGTTGGTTGGCGACGGCAGTGCGAAGGCTGCCACCGAGGCTGGCCGGCAGACTGTTCCGCAACGCAAACCTGAGGCTGTGCCGGAGGCGGATTCGGAGAAGACCGCCCCTTCCAATGGGGTGTTTGCTCGCGTAGCGGACTCGCAAGGGAATGGACTGGAGGGCGTGGAGGTTCTTGTGAGGTCTCTCAACCTGGAAGCTGGGTTCGACATACGTGGCTGGGATAGCTCCTCGGTTGTCAAGGTGAAGTCGGGGAAGGATGGACGGGTAGCCTTCGATGTTTCCGCTGATCCGTTCCTCGTGAAGATCGCGGGAACGGGCTTCGTGAGCCGTGAAATGGATTTCCAAGGGGGAACCGAGGCTGGTGAGGATCTGGGCACATGGACATTGGATCGCGCTCTGGTCTTGACCGGGCAAGTTGTGGGACCCAACGGTAATCCCGTTTCCGGAGCAAGGATCATCGCTCCGCAGGATGGTGGCTTCGTGATGGTGATCGATGGGAACGTGGACTCCATTGCAGAAACCGACGCAGCGGGGCGTTTTACGATCGATACGATGAAACCTGGAAGCTGGCGCCTGTTGGTGAATTCAGAGGGCTATCCCGATCAGATCTTCAGCGGTGAAGCCTCCGCCGAATTGCAGCAGAACGGGTTGCTGTGGACGTTGAATGAGGGGGCGAGTTTACGCGGCCGGGTTGTCGGCCGTCCCGCCTCCAACTCGGATGTGCTGGCTGTGCGCATGGACCTCGCGCCCATGGTGAGTCGGGACTCGCTTCTGGGGGGAGCGGTGGATGGATTTCCGAACTTGAGCCGATCGGTGGATTTACAAGCCGATGGCACTTTTGCGGTTCATGGCCTGCATCCCGAAACCAAGCACCGCATTCGCCTTGTGCCCAAGGGAAATAATGGCGGCATTCTGTTCAGTGAAGGCCGCTCTAGGTGCGACGAGCAGACGATCTCATCCTCGGTTGGAACCGTGGATCTTGTGTGGTCCACCAAGGCCAGCCTGCGCGTTCTGGTGCTCGATGCTGAGACTTCGAGTCCGGTGGAGAACTACTCTTTGGCTCCGAACGATTTTGAGTTTTTCCATTCATTGAGTGGGGTGGATGAACACCCCCCGGGACTCATGGAAGTATCGGGGGTTCCGCCCTCTTCCAAGCCCCTAGCAATCAACATTTGGGCTGATGGGTATGAGACGTTTACCGTTGAATCCGTGAAGTTCAATGCGGGCGGGCTTACGGATCTCGGCACGATTCGATTGAGTCCGGGCGTCCTGTGCCAGATCCATGTTGTCGAGGGCGCCACTGGAAAAAGCGTGAATGGAGCCAGAATTGAACTCACGTCGATCGAGGAGTCAAACGAGGATGATTCACACACCATTGGCGGGGTGACATTGGGTTCGATGGGAAGGGAGCCCATGAAACAAAGTGGAAAAACGGACAAGGAGGGCCTCGTTTCGTTGCGCTACATGAAGGGTGCGGCTGGAAAAATCAAGGCACGCCATGCGCGCTATGCACGGGCGGAAGTCAGTGGCGTTGACATGACCGCATTCAGGGATGAGCCCCTTCGCGTAGAGCTGTGGAAGGGTGGTGAACTCAGTGTGACCGTGTTGGATGAAAACGACGAGCCGGTCCGTGGCGTCAAAGTAGATCTATCCGATACGGGGCAAGTGGAATCACAGATGACCTTCACCTTCGGCGCTGGCTCTTCAGGTTCCGGGGGCGACACCAACAATTTGAGCAAGACCACCAACAGTAAGGGCGTGGCCCGTTTCAAGCACGTACCTGCCGGGGACTACCGCTGCAATGTGGCTTGGCCTGGATCCAATAGCGGCATGGGCGTTGTGATGATCGTTGACTCTGGTGATGAGAACGAATCCGAGGAACCCACTGGCAAACTTGTCACTATCAAGGAAGGCGGCACGGGTGTATTGACCATGGCGGCTCCCCTGCGTTCTACCTTGGAGGGAATCATCTTGGAGAACGGAACACCGCTGGTGGGCGCGCGGGTTAGCGTCGCTCAAGCCGGCGGTCCGAGAATGTTCACATCCATGATGGGTGGGGGAGACGATGGAGGGCGAACAGATCGGGATGGGCGCTTTCTGCTCGAGAATCTCGATCCCGGCAAGGTCGTTGTTACGGTGAAACATGATCTGCGAGTCATGGACTACACCGAAGAGATTACTTTGGACGGGGGTGCCAACGAGTTCTCAGCCAAACTGGAGGTCGCCACGATCTCAGGGCGCGTTGTTGACGCTGCTGGAAGCCCATTGGAGGGCATCCGCATATCGGCCGAGGAGTTTTCAGAGGGCGGTCAAACGCAAAGGGTCATGACCTCTGTTGTGATGATTAGCTCCGACGACTCCGAAGGCGGGGGCATGGAAATGACCTCAGCTATTGGCAATGGACGCAAGCCCACGATCACGGACTCGGAAGGTCGATTTGAGTTGCGTGGCGTACTGCCAGGCAAACCTCTCAAAGTTGTGGCTGAAGGCCAAAACCTGACGACAGCGCGTTCCAAGGTAATGACCGTTCCGGACGGATCGCTACGCTCCGGCGTGGTTATGACCATGGTGCCGGGCTGCGAGTTGACCGTTCGGGTTGTGGACCAGCAAGGCGACCCAATTCAGCATGCGCTGGTGGGCATCGACGCCATTGTGGAAGAAGGTGAAGAGGAAGGAACCGGAGGGGCCGGGCCGAGGGGTACCACCAACAGCGATGGAATCGCCACCTTCGATACGCTGAAGCCAGGAACCTACAACGTTTCAGCCTTCCGGTTGATGCAAGGTGCTCCCGAGGATCAAACCTTCACACCAATCACCGTGGAGGCTCTGAATCCGAAGGAGATGGAAATTACGATCGATTGATCTGTGGTGCATAGGGCTCTTCGGAGACCCAAACGCATTGCGCATAACAAAGAACGCCCGGGGTTTCCCGGGCGTTCTTTGTTTGCTATTGACAGGTTGGGCTATGACCCAATAACAGCCAACTCAGGCGTGGCTTCCCAGCGTCCTCGAGTGAAGTCGGGGAAGCGTTGCGGCTCGCCTAGAGATGCGACCGACGCTTCGCTCAAAGGCGAAACCGCGCTCCAAGCCGCGCCTTCGTACAGGTTCTGGTCCATGGGCAAACCATTGCGCAGGCAGTATGCGATGCGCCAGAGCATGATGAAATCCATCCCGCCATGCCCGCCAGCCCTACGCGCCTCTTCGCCCACCTGCACATACAGCGGGTGCTCGTACTGCTCGTAGATCGGCTTCAGCCCATCGCCTTTGGTCCAACCATGGGCACCCTTGCCTTCCGGATCCAGGGCGACCCGCGTGGGGAAGCCAGCCAGGATTCCCTTGGTGCCGGAGATCAGGTTCAAGCGGTCGTAGGGGCGCGGCGAAGTCACGTCGTGTTGCACCATGATCGTGCGACCATGCTGGGTGCGGATCAAACTCGTGTTCATGTCGCCGCAGATGTACTTTTGCTGATTGCGAGGATGGTTCGCGGGCCAGTCGCGGGCCGCTTCCAATTGGCGGCCCCGCGCCGGCGAACTGAAGGACACGATGCGCTCAAAGCGATCCAAACCACGTTCGCATCCCATCATTTGCGCGATGGGCCCCAGGCCGTGGGTGGGATACAGGTTTCCATCCCGCGTGATGTGGTGGGCCAAGCGCCAGGTGCCTTCCCCCCGCTCGATCTCCTTCACTTGATGCCGAAGGTCGTGAATATACGCGCCTTCTCCATGGTTCACTTCGCCAATCACCCCTTGCCGCACCATATTCAGGAACAACAGCTCCTCGCGCCCATAACAAACGTTCTCCATCATCATGCAGTGGCGTCCCGTGGTTTCGCTCGTATCTACCAGCTTCCAAAGGTCGTCCACGGTTGTGGCCAAGGGCACTTCCAAAAAGGCGTGGGCGCCAGTCTCCATGATGGCCACGCCCATGGGCGCATGCCAGAGCCACGGGGTCGCCACAATGACCGCGTCCAGCTCAACTTCTTCGAGCATGCGCAGATAATCCTCGTCGCCTTGGTCGTAAACCGCAGGCAGTGCTCGACCTGCTTTTTCGCAACGTCTTGCAGCCGAATCCGCAGCCGGCGCATGGTTGTCACAAATCGCAACCACATCCACCCCTTCCATCAACAACATTTGCGCCACATGCCCACTTCCTCGGGCCCCGGTTCCAATGAACCCCATGCGAATGCGCTCCAAGGGAGCGGCGGCGAACTGCCCCATGTACTGGGCGCCAGCCTTCGCTTTGCGCACTATCCCCGAATTGGAGAGGTTCGAATTGGATTGGCATGAGGTCAAGCCGGTGGCAGCCATGCCCAATCCAGCCAGGGACTTGAGTATCGTACGCCGGGATGTGGGGGGAGTGTTTTCCATGCCAGGATTGTAGCGATCCTCGAAAACCCCGCTGCCCATGACCGACCCTTTCATCGGTCCTCGTCCAAAAAAAAAACGCCCGAGCAAGGCCCGAGCGCGTTTGTGGGATCTAAATACGGTCCGTTAGAAGGGCAGCTTGATGAAGCGTTCCAGTTTGTCGCCACCAGAACGCACATCGATGTGTAGGA
The DNA here is from genome assembly GCA_024228395.1 of bacterium. Lineage (GTDB taxonomy): Bacteria > Planctomycetota > UBA1135 > UBA1135 > NORP259. Next base: position 8,288 of record JAAETM010000620.1, read on the forward strand.
AGGGGGGTTTGCGGGGGGGGACACGTGGGCGTTTGGCGCAGATCACATACAGGTGATGATTTCCGCTGGGTATGACCCCGACGGGAATACCCGTGAAATCATCAAGGTCCACATCGCTGAAGACTTCGAGGATTGGGGAATTCTTCTCATTGCCAGCACTTGCCTGGAAGAGAATGACGCGACTGGTGTCCACTTTCTGATCAACCCATTCCTGGGTGGCATCCAACTCCACGGATATTGCGTAGGTGGCATCCCATTCTTCGTTGTCGACCAACCTGTCGCAACGCGCCACGTTCAGGGCTTGCAGAATGCTGGGTCGTTGCACCACATTCCATTTGCCGACGACTTTGGAATGTGCCTTCGGGTGACTCCAAACCAGTTTGACCATGCCCTGGGTGGCTTCGTCCACAGCGGTGCTGGAGAAAGCTTGCTTCAAGGTCAATTCGGTTTGACCAGGCTCCAGGGTGATAGGGTCGGGGAGGGTGATATTGCCATCACCTTCGTAGTGGAAGCTATAGATCACCTGCTCGTTGTGGGGTGGCGTGGTGATGGTAAGCGTTGGGAGAATTTCGGAACCAGCGGTCTCCCAAATGCTGGGAGTGAAGGTCACCTCAGGCACGTGTACCGCAATGGTGGGTCCGGCAGCGACTGCGACCTTGTTCGGAGCTGCACAGGCAGCGAATACAGTGGTGGCGGTTAGGGCGATCAGAAGTTGTTTCAGCATCTTGGAGGTCCGGGTGGGGAAGGAAGATAGTCTCCAGACCTCTTGGGTCGGTCCATTGCGGGATTACCAAAAGGGTTTTCTTCCCTAACCGAAACTCATTCCGGAATGTGGATTTCGACGGGCCCAGAAGGTCCAGGCGGAGTTGCACTCGCACTTCCAAATGCAACTGCCTGGGTTCCGTGTTGATGCTCCCGGGGCAAGCACGGCAAGCCCCCATGGGGTTAGGAACGGGCGTGGCTGGATCCGTACGGCCCCCGAATTGCACGGGGCTCCAAAAAGTGGGCCTATGGCGCTTGAATCGCCGCTTTTTGGCGGGCCGGCCAAGCAAATCAACATGGAACCCAGGCAGTTACCTTCAAAACCGCATGGACCGGGTCGGAGCCACTAGCCCGGATATTCCATGAACATGCACCCCAGGCTTCGCAAACGGGCCCCTTCCGGCCCCTCTCGCTCCCTGACAGGGTTTTCCAAGTCTCGCCTTCCTCGATAGGTAAGCCCCGGTCCCGGCCGCGGATCACAGGTCCCTTTCGGGACCTGTGAAGGGGATCCCTACTGCATTGTCTGGGGGGCAAAATCCGCAAAGCCCTGCCAGGAACCGAGTTGCTGCGCCTGGAGCACGTCTTCATGAAACATTCGGGCTAGAAGGGTCGCTCGTACACCATGTACACGCCGACCGCCAGGGCGAGCATGCCGATCAAGGACAACAGCCCTTTTGCCTTGGGCATGCGGAAGGCCAGCCCGGCGAGCGCCGAGAGAATTACCCAGCAGGCGATTTTGATGATGACCCAGTGGGGCCAGCCGTAGTTGAGGCGGCCCAACAGGCCGAAACCTCCAACCAGCATCACGAGGCTGAGAATTCCGGTCAGCATGAGCGCCTTCTTGCGCCGCTCAGGGGTGGGGGCACCCAGGGCAGAAAAGCTGGTTGCGGTCAAGAGCAGCAAGCCAATCACATGCAGGAGATAGTATGTGGTGATCATGGCCAGCGAATTTACTCGCCGCCAACCCTTCCGCCAACGGAAGAGTCGGAATTTCGGGTGGGATTTGCGTTAGGGGGCGTCTGGAGGGAAACGGGCCCATCCACATCCCCACGATCCGGCATGATGTGGCAGGCAATCCGGGTTTCACGCATGGCGGATCCTCGTGGAACACGGTCCATGTGACAATACGGAATCAGGCGCACTTCTACACACTTCAGCGAGCCACTCGCCGCAGTGAGGGCGAATCTCGATCGGTGGCCCATGCGAATCCGCCTCGAAGTCCATCCAAGAATTACACCTGGAATCTGACTATGCGGACCTCTCCTCAAAGCGCGCGTAGATCTCTTTCGGGGCTTCGTCGAAGTACTTGAAGAGGGCGGGGCAGAGCCAGCCTTCAAGGTCGGTGCCTTCTGCGGCGTAGTAGTTCCCCCCATCGGCCGCTCGGAGCCAGATGAACTTCACGTCGTACCTCGGGAACTCGCCGGCGCTAAACAGGAGGCGAAATCCCGCATCGGCGTCTTTCACGCCCTTGGCTTCGAGCGCACGATCGATGATCACATCGGCGCCCTCGACGAAGGGTTCCTTGGTGAGGCCCACATCCGCATCGTCGAACACCCACATCCCTTCGTACCTGTAGGGAAAGATAACTGTTAATGCGTTGGTCATGATTCCAGTCCAGCGGCCGCCTTGTGGCGGTAGCGTGATATCGAGCCGCGCGCGTCGTCACGGTTCATGACCGTATCAGAACCTGCAGCTTCATTCCATGGACAGGGGCAAACCAGGTTCGGCGTTCCGGTTTCATTTGTACAATAGGGGCATGCGATTTTCTCTTATTTGCCTGGGCTTCGCCCTTTGTCCACTGGTATCAGCCCTGTCGTTTCAGCCCGCAGCCGAACGGGTCGCTACCCAATCTAGCCTCAGCCAGGCATCGGACTCCAAGGGCATGAAGCGTTTTGCAAGTAGGTTGATACGTGAATTCGCTCGACTTCATCCGGGCCGACAATTGTCGTATGAGGCTGCAGAAGAGCGCCTTGTCGAGGCAGGCAGCGGTTTGACCATCCACTTGGACAATTTATATCGGGACTACAAGGCGTTGACGTTGCATGAACGTCGAGATTTCATCGAAAAGACCGTGCTTGTGTTTGGCAGGGTCGAAGAATCCATCCCTCCCTTAGCCGACGTAAGGAATCTGCTGACCCTCAAGATTTGGCCGCGTTCGAAGTGGGAGTGGTTGGACCTCAATGCTCAGATCGGGGGGGCGGGGAGCACGCCCCTTGCAGAGGCGCCGCAAATCTGGTCGCTTGGACAGCACCTTCAGGGTTTGCTAGCGATCGATGGGGTGGACCGTATTCGGTATGTCGGCAAGGACATGCTCGAGGATTGGAAAGTACCCGTTGCTGAACTGCACGCCGAGGCCCAGGCGCGTGTGGCGACACTTGGGCAGGGGTGGAGCACGCTCGGAAAAAGCAAGGTGGACGGGGGGACAGGGCGGCTCTTCTCGGTGGTCGGTGATGATTACTTCGCGGCATCGCATCTGTTCGACGTCGAGATGCTCAAGAGCATGAAGGTCGTCGAAGGCGCACTTGCCGCCGTGCCCAGTCGTGAGACCCTGCTGATCGTTGAGCCAGGCGATGAGAAGCTGCAACAACTCTTCCTTGAACAAATTGAAGAGGCTTACAGGAATGGGCAGCGCCCGTTGTGTCCGATTCCACTCGTCTACCGCAAGGGTGAATGGAAGACATGGAATGTCCCCGCGAATCATGCTCAACGCGTGGCTTTTCGCAACTTGGAGCGCGAGTACCTGGCCAGTGAGTACGACGCGCAGAAGAAGCAGCTCGATCTGTTGTACGAGGCGCGGGACATAGACGTCCATGTCTCTAGTTTCTCCCTCTATGGAGATGAGGGCACCGACGAATACACGTCCTTGGCAGTTTGGACCAAAACCGTCGACACGTTTTTGCCCCAGGTGGACTACGTGGCCTTCGTCGACCTGGACCGACCGGAGGATGAGGCCTTCATTGGACGCATGAAATGGGCTGACTTCGTAACTCACTTCGGAAAGCATCTGAAGCTCGATTCCGCCCGTTATCCGAAGCGCTATCTAACCCAGGGTTACCCAAGCCTCAAGAGGATCGAAGCCCTTGTGGAGTGACTTCCAGTTGGTCGAATGATGGCGGACCAGATAGCCGAACCAGGTTTACTTTCGTCGCCCCAAGCAGCCCATATCGAAGGAAGCTCTCGACGCTCCGATCGCAAAACCAACAGAAGCAAGCCGCATCAGATATCGGGAGATTAGAGCACCGCGCCTGGCCAGATTGGGCTGGCCGCATGGATCGATTTGCTATCCATTAGATTTTAGCTGGAAGGTGACCGGGTATTTTCTTGCCGAAGAAGCAATGCTGCGTGCGCTACACCGTACCATGGAACCATGTCGGCCAAAGAAATAGAAAGTCCGGTCGATAAGCTCGGCCGTCTCGTTGAGGAGGCCTACCTATTGTTCGGGAAGAGCTCACCCCATACCGGCGCCATCCAAACATGCGGATGTTGTGTGGGGGATGCGTTTGAGAAGGAGATCAATGCAACGCCCCTTCGCGAGTTGACCGCAGAGCAAATTGCGGTCCACGGGCAATCCGCGTATCAAAGATCTGTGGACATTCGTTGCATGGTCCCCCGTGTCTTTGAGCTCATCGCTTCGGGTGATGATCCGATTGGCTCCACCTTCCAATTCTATATCAATTGGGATGCTGAGGGTGGGGATTGGCGCTCTTGGCCAGAGGAGGAAAAGGAACTTTTGCAGGGCCTGGCGGAGGCCTGCTTCGAGATAGCTTTCGATTGGCCGAAGAGGCCATTCTGCCTAAGGCCTGGCGAGGTGTGCGCGATGCTTCTGGCCCTCGACATGAATCTCATGGAGCGCATCAAAGCCCGATTCACATCCGGGGATCCGGTTCAGATTGCTGGGGTTGCCATGCTGCTCAGGGATAGGGAGGGGTGGTTCATTTCCTTCGACGGCTATTATGACTTCCAAAAGTGCGAGGAGGAGGTCACCCAACTGATTTACAGGGAAGAGGCCGTCAAGGTTCTGCATTCGGCAGCTCGATCCACCCAAGACCCAGGACTCTCCGAGGCGCTGACTTACTTCGCCAGTCTGGCCGAGCTCCACACGGCTCCATACGGCGAGTCGGCCCTCCCCGCGCCGGACTGGGAGAATGTGTAACGGCCCTCGCCAATACTGGATCTCCCGACACGCTATCACCACCACGGCGTATCACCCCAGCTGATGCTGGCGCATGCGCCAATGCTGGGTGCAAGCCCCTCAGGATGAAATGGACTCCGGTTCCTCTTCAGGGACCGGGATCAGATGGCTGGCAACCCAAGCTCGCAGTCGGAAAACATCCTCGCGGAACATGACCAAGGCGGGGATGAGCAGCAAGGTCAAACAGGTCGCAAAGGCTACGCCACCGGAGAGGCTGATCGCCATGGGGATCAGGAACTGGGCTTGCATGCTGGTTTCCATCACGATCGGTGCCAGTCCGACGAAGGTGGTCAGACTTGTGAATAGAATCGCGCGAAAGCGGCGTGGGCCGGCCTGCATTACGGCTTCCTCCATTGTCATTCCCTCACGCACCAGACGGTTGATCAGGTCGAGCATGACCAGAGAGTCGTTGATGACCACTCCGGACAGGGCGACCACCCCGAACATCGAGAAGAAGCTCAGGCTATAACCAAGCAGCATGTGCCCGATTACCGCGCCGATGACGCCGAGCGGGATGATCGCCATGATGATCAGGGGTTGCGTGTAGCTCTTGAGCTGCACGGCGAGCAAGGCGAAGATCGCAAAGATCGCGATTGCCATGCCGCGCGCCAGGCTTTGCATGCTTTCCATCCGCTCCCGCTCCGCTCCTTCAAAAGAAAAGCTCAGGCCAGGGATCTCTTGGATCAGTCCAGGAAGAAAAACCTCTTTCAGCTGCTCATTGATATCGGCAACACTCGCGGCCTCTTCATTGATGTCTGCGGATACTCGCACGATTCGTTTGCGATCGGTTCGAGTCAGGACTGCATATCCTCGTTGCTCGCTGTAGGTCGCTACGGTGGCCAGCGGAAGTTGGCTTCCGTTGGGAAGCCGAATGCGTAGTTCTTCCAGGCTGGAGAGGTTCCTTCGCTCCTGCTCCGTGTACCGGACGAGAACTTTGACATCGTCTCGGCCACGCTGAACCCGTTGGGCCTCGGCACCGTAGTAGGATTGCCTTACCTGTCGCGCCAGATCGGACCGTGTCAAACCTGCTGCAATCCCCACTCTTGTGAGCTCGAAGTTCAACTCGCGCTTGCCAGCCTCAAATGAGTCCGCGATTTCATGTACCCCGTTGTACTGGCCCAGAAACTCCTTCAGCTTCCCAGTGGCGGTCAACAACTTAGGAAAGTCGGAGTGCGCCAATTCCACATTGACGTCATCGCCGGCGGAGAGCATGTTGGAGTTGAGGGTTAGGGTATTGACACTCGGGACCTCTCCGATGAGTTCGCGCCAGCGTTCAACAATCGTCGAAGTCGCTATGGAACGCTCCTCGCCGGGTGAGAGCTCGATGGCTACTTCGGCAACGTTGGACCCGCTGGCGGAAGTGGATGCGTGGGGCCTACCGCCTCCAAAGGGCTGGTCGCCCAGCGTTCCCGCCACATTGCGAACAATAGAGGCCTCTGAATCTGGAGTCTTGGCGTCGAACTCTGCTCGCACTTCATCCATGGTGTTGAGCAAATGCTGTAGTACGAGTTTCGTTTCGGAAGCCGGTGTGCCGCCCACCATGTTCAGACGCGCCGTGATGTTGTCGCCTTCGATGGGCGGGAAGATCTTCACATCGACGAAGCCTCCCTTGACCAAGCCCACCGTGAGGGCCGTGACCGCGACGGCCGATGCCATCGTCACGTAGCGGTAGTCCACAGCCTTGCGCAATAAGGGCCGATAGATACGGTCGATGATCCACTGCAGGCCGCTTCGTAAGGTGTCCTGGATAAGCACCAGGGTTCCTCTCTTACGCTTGACCCGTGCTCCGGAGAGGTGGGCGGGCAGGATCAAGAAGGACTCTACGAGGGACATCAGCAATACGCTGATGACCACCACCGGAACGACCCAGAGAATGTCTCCAAAGAAGCCGGTTGTGAAGTAAAGCGGCAGGAAAGCAAGGATCGTCGTTACCACGCCCATGCTCACAGGGGAAATGACTTCACGCAGACCTTCGATGGCAGCTTGCTTCGGTGGCAGACCTGCTTCGCGTTTGGCGAAGATGTTTTCGCCCACCACGATGGCGTCATCGACCACGATGCCAAGCACAAGAATGAAGCCAAAGAGTGAGATCATGTTGATCGACCCGCCCACAAGGGGGATCAACAGGAACGCACCGAGGAACGAGATCGGGATGCCCATCGTCGTCCAGAAGGCTAGGCGCAATTCCAGGAAGAGTACCAGCACGGCAAACACCAGGATTAGACCCATGCCGCCGTTGCGCAGCAATAGGTCCATACGACTGCGGAGAACGGTTGCGCCATTGCTCCACACGGTGGCTTGAACGCCTTCGGGCGTGGGCCAGCCAGCCAAGTATGTTTTAACCTTTTGCTCAATGTCGAGAACCTGCTGGTTTCCCACACTGCTCACCGTGACGTATGCCACCGGATTGCTGTTGAATCGGCTGGCGGTTTCCACATCTTCAAAGCCGTCGCGGATCAAAGCCACATCTCCGAGTCGCACGATGGTGCCATCATTGCCGGAAAGGACCACCAAGCGCTCGAAGTCAATCCTGTCATAGGCTTGCGAGTCGGTGCGCAGCAGGATCTCTCCACGTTCCGTTCGAATGGCGCCAGCGGGCAGGTTCACGGAATAGCCACGCACCGCGTTGGTGACATGCTCGATCGACAGCCCGTGGCGCCGCAGAGATTCCTCGGAAACCTCTACGCCGATTTCGTAGTCGCGCACGCCTTGGACCTTCACCATGGAGATGCCCTTGAGGCTGGAGAGGTCATCCCTCAAGCGGAAGGCAAGCTCGCGAAGGCTGCGCTCGGAAGCTTTCCCCCAGAGCGCGACGGTCAAAACCTTACGCTTGATGACCGAATCTTGAACCGTTGGGTTTTCTGCATCCTGGGGAGGGAAGTTCTGAATGCCGTCAACGGCTGACTTGACATCGTCCAGAACGTCGCTCTTGTCGGCGTCATCGGTGAGTTCGACCGTGACGGACCCAATGTTCTCGGAGGACGTCGCGCGCACACGCTTGATGCCCTCGATTCCGGCCAGCGCCTCCTCCACCCGCCGACTGATGCCCTCTTCGACCTCTTCGGGTGTGGCGCCCGGGTAGAACACGCCTACCGAGATCGTCCGCGGATCAAGGTCGGGGAACACATTGACCTTCGTGTTTAGGGCGCTGTATCCACCGATGACCAAAAGGGACAGCATGAGCAGGTTGGCTGCAACGTGATTGGTTGCAAACCAGGCGAGCACACCGCGGGGTTCCTTCAACTTTGCAGACGCGGTTTCTGTCGACAGGGAAGTATTTTCGAAAGCTCTATCGGGGCTCATTATTGAATGCTTTCCTTGGAAGCTTCCTTGGAAGCCGTGGTCGTCAGTTGTCCCTCTTCGATAGTGCGCACTTGCATGCCTTGGGTGACCACATTCAAGTCGCTTGTAATTACCTGGGACCCGTCTTGGATGCCGCGGATCCAAAGGGTGTCGTCATCCGCGTACACAACCTCGGGCGTGTTGAAGACGATGCGATCTCCCTCGACGGTCCACACGCTGCCGTCGGCGCGCTGCGCGGCGCGGGGGATGCCGGCGACCTGGGATAAGCTGGCGCCCTTGAATTCCACCTTGGCAAAAGTGCCAGGAAGGATGCGGCCACGCAGATTCGGTTGAACGGAGGAGAGGTCAATTTCGACCACCACTCGGGCAAAGCGGCTCATGCTGTCCAGCTCCCCGGCGATGCGAACAACGCGACCGGGAAGTGCAATCGAATTGCCGGAAAGGTCCACTTGCACCATGACTTGGGTGGGCGGGGATCCGTGCAGAAGCTGCACCGGCCCAACGCCTTCAGGGGGGAAGTTCATCATCGAATCCAGGGACCCATAGACGCGATCTAGCATGTGCTCAGAATCGAATTCCCCCGTGGGGTTCAGGGTGACCCAGCTTTGGCCTGCACCTGAAACGGAGTTCATGCTCAATAAACCTTCCAGGCGCGCCATGGCTTGCTCGAGAGGTTCCGTGACTTCGTTCTCGATCATCTTGGCTGTCGCACCAGGACAATCCACAAGCAGGGTGATAGAATTGGAATCCGCGCTTTCTGTGTTGAACGGTTCGGTTTCGCCAGGCAGCCGAATCCACTTCAACTGGTCTTGGCGAAGGGGGACCTCGAGTTCGAAGACGTCTGTGGCATAGGCGGAAGCGAGGGGTTGGTTGGGGTTTACGACGGCACCCACATCGACTTGCGTCGCCACGATGCGGCCATTCCAGGGCAGGGATACAGCTGTGCGGCTGAGGTTTAGCTCGGCGGTTTCGAGGGCAGCCTGGGCCGCGGCGATCTTGGCTTGCGCTTCGAGTAACTGCGGTTCCTTTCCAACCAACGTGGGCACGGGAGTATCGCCATTCAGTAGGCGCCACTCCTCACGGGCTGCCGCGGCTTCCGCATTCAGGGTGGTCAGAATGGTTTGGGCTGAGGAAACTTCCGCTTGGGAGCGGGAGACCTGCAACTCGAAGTCGCGAGGTTCGATGCGCAAGAGGATCTCCCCTGCCTCGAACGATCCACCTGCCCGAAAACCCGGGTGAATCTCGATCACGCGTCCGCCAACTTGGGGCACAAGCGATACCTGGGTGCGGGCCTGCAGGCTGCCGTTGTTTTGAATCTGCACGGGGACGTCGGTTATCGACGCGGTGAGCACGCGGACAAGCGGGGCATACACGCGATCCTCCATGCGCTCGGGGGGCGTGGCCTGGGATGAAAGTCCACGGGCGCCAAGGAATCCAAAGACGATGACAAGCAGCACGAGCAGGGGCTGCACAATCCAGCGATAACATTCGCTGAGTTGCCCGGTGATATGTTTCATGGTGTTTGTTCCTACTGGGCGTTGTTGGGGCCGGACTTGCTGTCTTGCAGGTTGTTGGAAGCCTGCATTTCATCGTCGACAGGGCGCTTCTCAAGCCAATCCCCGCCGAGGGCCAGGTGTAGATCCACCCGGGCATTCCAAATCAGTTGCTGCAGGCGTAGGACCAAATCTTCCGCGCTGGCTCGGCGCCGTTCGGTGTCGAGCACGACCAGCAGACTGCCCACGCCGCGAGAATAACGATCACGCGCGAGGGTTTCGGCTAGGCTGGCTTCCGCCACTTGGGCCTGGACGAAGTCCAGTTGTTCACGGGTCAAGCGCTCGCTGGCCAGGGCGTCTTCCACCTCGCGCACGGCGTTGATGACCAGGCTTTGGTAGTTCGCGGAGGCAAGTGCCAAACGCGCCCAGGCGGCGTTTTCGCCGGCTTCCAATTGGCCGCTGCCGAAGAGGCGCACGCCCAGGTCACCAATCAGATTGCCGAAGAGGCGTTTCGCGTCGAAGAGCTCTCCCAGGTCATTGGCGTCCCATCCGCCGCTGGCGCTGAGCACCAGGTCCGGATAGAAGGCGGCCAGGGCCACGTCGACTTGGGCGGCGCTGGCGTGGGCGCGGAATTGGGCAGCGCGCAGGTCCGGGCGCCGATCGAGAAGACCCATGGGCACGCCGGTGGGGGGTGCTTCCGCCACGGGTAGTTCCGCGATCAGATCCAGCTCAACGGACTGCCCAGGTTTTTGTCCGAGCAAAGCCTGCAGGTTGAAGAGCGCTTGGCGGCGCGCCAAATCTATGCTCGGTAGATTCGCTCGCGCGGCGGCCAGGTTTTCCTTGGCCTGGTGCACGTTCACGGCGGAGGTGCCCGTCACGCCGCGGCTGTAGCGCCCTTGCACGATGTCGTAGGTTTCCACGCGGCTCTCGACCACCCGCTTGGCCAGGTCGTATCGGCGTTGCAGAACCGAGAGCGATACACGCGCCCGAACCACCGAGGCTACCAGGCTATGGGCCAGGGCGATGCGATCGTTTTCCGAGGCCAAAAGGCTCGCGAACGAGGCTCTTTCGACATTTCGAAGCTTGCCGAAGAGGTCCGCCTGCCAGGAAACCTGCAAGCTGGCACGCAATTGGGTGGAGTATGTTTTGCTCGCGCCATCGAAGGGCGTCACAAAACCACGGTTGGCGCTAAGCCCTGCGTCGACCTGTACACCGCGTTGTCCGTGGGCGGCGCGATGGTTGGCTTCAGCCTCTAGAATGCTTTGGGCGGCCGCCTCAAGGCTCGGGTTGTCCCTCAGGGCCACAGCAATCCAGACATCGATAACCGGATCCTCAAAACGTTTCCACCATTCGTGGCTGGGCGTGAACTCGAGTGTCTCCAGCTGTTCCGAAAAAGCTCCTCCGGTGAGATGCCCCGTGGGCAATTCCGCCATGCCGCCGGTGGCATGGGGCACCGCACAAGCTGCCAGGGCCAAAGCCCCAATGGACAGGACCTGATTTTCAAACCGAGGTGCATTCATGAGTCCTGTTCTCCAAGCAAACCGTGTAGGGTTGTTCGTACGATGCGGTCGACGATGCGGCCTACCATCTCGGGTGTCATATCCTCGTTGGCGTCTATACCCAGCAAGCGGTACATGACCGGTCGGGCATGTCGGAAAGCAATGCATTGCGAGGTCATTCCGATCGAAATCAAACGCAGCTCCGAGGGGTCTGTGATATGTGGCGCAAGCACGCTGATCAAATGACCGAGGGCCTCGTGTTTGGGGAAGATGATGGCCTCGAAGATCTCATCGGAGGGACCGTCTTTCCGGCTCATTTCTTGATTGAGCAGACCACTCGCGATTGCGTCTTGAGGCAGCACCATCTTTGCGAGCGTATGGAAGAGAATCTGGTGCAGTAGGCCCTGCGCTTCCTCCCGATCCGTTATCTCCAGAACGGCCTCCCACGGCGGAGCTCCACTACTTTCTGCGTGGTTGTTGCACAACCCGAAGCGTTGCACCACTTCCAAGTAGAGTTCGCTCTTGCCACGGAAGTGGTAATTCACGCCCCCGTGTCGAACCCCTGCCGCCCCAGCGATATCGCGGATCGAAACGTCCTCATAGCTTCTTGCCGAGAACAGTCTTGCGGCAGCCTCCAGCAAACGGTCGCGCGCCTGGCCATGCCCAACATTTGCCTCGGGGGCGTTCTCTTCAATCTCTTGCTCTTTCACAGGATCAATTATCGCACGATTTCTTGTCCAGGTGGATTGTCCATGTGGATAAAATACGTGGGAGCTACTTATGGGAGCTACTTAACTGACTACTCGGACATGGGGTCCGCCGCATCGTTGGGCCAGCTGGGATTCCTACCCCATTGCCTGGGGGTCAAGATCCGTAAAGCCCTGCCAGGAACCGAGTTGCTGTGCGGGGAGCACGTCTTCATGAAATGTCCGGGCTAGGTATACTAAGAATGTTTGCACCTCGGTTCGGGCTTCAAAGATGGTTCGCCTCGCCATTCCGTGGTGCATGGCGTGCTCCCATTTTCCTGCCCAGTCTGATTTTGATCGTGGTGTCATCTCATATGTGGAGACTGATTGGGAGGGATGGGCTGCGGGACAAACTATCGAAGTTGTCCCGACGGGGTACCGGGGTACCGCGTTGCCACTGCAACCACCATTTAGTGACCGAAAATTAGGATGTTGCCTTTGGCGTTTTGAGACTCTCTGTAGAAAAACAACGAGGATCCGGAATTTCCTAAGGAGACGTAATAGGGGAGGTCGATGCGATAGTCGATACCCAATATCAATATCGGGCTGCTGTCCAATGTCAAATACTCCTATCGTTCCCCCCACCTCAGATCCTGCGATCATCCTAGCGATGCTTCGCACGTGCTCAGAAGTCTGCGCTAATGCGGAGACTCTCGTCACCCAAATGGATCCGAATCGCAATACCTTCCTCACCGAAAACCTCGCTGATGCGGTCCAACAATTGGATCTCATCCTGCGCGTCTTGGACGATGGGCAATCTGGTGAAGCCAAGACTGAGGGCCGCCAAACCCTCCTGAAGCGCTTCTTCCATCGCGCTGAAGATGAGACGCCACAGGAAGGCACAGGCGAATTCGAAGCCCCCGCCCTCAATGCGTCCCACCAAGGCCTGCAAGGCAACTCCTGGTCCGTTCCCATGACCGAGCTGCTCAACTTCTTGGCCTTCAGCCGTAAGACGGGGGTTCTTTGGGTGGACACCCCCACAGAGAACTACATGCTGGGCATTACGGACGGCATACTCATGCACGGATCCAGCGATCACTCTCCCGAGGGACTGCGCATTGGTGAGGTGCTAGTCGGGTTTGGTTTCATAACCCGCCGCCAGTTGGATCGATTCATCGCCAATACCGAAGGCTGCTCGACCACCGGGGAATCCTTGCTAGAAAACGGCATGATCACGGCCGATGAGCTGCGCCATGCCCTAGTCTATCAGGTTCAACAGCTCTTCATCCGGCTAGCGACCCAGCAGCATGCCATCTTCCACTTCCGTGAGGGTTTTGAGGTTCCCCAGGCATACCAAGTCCGTATGGACATCAACCAACTTCTGTTGAGTACCGCCCAGGCCCGCGATGAGGTGGCCAACCACGAGGTGCGTGACCAAGCTATGCAGCAGAACTGGAACTCTTGGACCAGCAAACTGTCTGATCAGGTGAGCAAGACCAAGGAATCGGAGACCGCCGAAGCCGCTTCTGAGGAAGAAGTCAAGGACGCTGCTCCAATCAAAGAAACCGCGTCAAAGGCAACCGCGTCAAAGGCAACCGCAGCAAAGGAATCTCCGCCCCAGGAAAGCAAGCAGAGGGACACCCAACCCAAGGCCACAGAAACCGCAAAGAGCCCGAAGAGCATCGCTGCCCCGAAGGAGTCTATCAAGTGCACGAAACCTGAAGGTAAGCCGTCCGATAACTCCACGCCCAAAGGCGCAATGGGGAAGGAAGCCTCCGCCGACAAAACTCGAATCAAGGACGTGGGACCGCACGATTGCAATGGAGGGGGCAAGCGCAAGGCTAGCTAACCCGTACCTTGCACTCCTGATTCAGGCGTTTGATCCATCCGCGCACTCTCTCGCGTTCTTCTTCCTCAAGGGGGGCGGGTCCATGATGGGCGCGATAGAAGAGGTCTACCAGCTCGGGGAGTTCCGCTTGTGCCTCGGGGCTCACGGCGAGCGTGAGCCCTCGGGTCCACTCGCGCAGGGTCTGTGTACGCCCACGTGGTGCACCAAGACGCTCCAGGGTGGCATGCCATGATGCGTAGAGATCAATATCTGCGGGGGTCCCCCTGGGGACAGGGGCTGGGTTCTTTTTGCGCAGGGACCGCCGCCAGAAGACGCCGAGCAGAATGAGCGCTGCAAGGAAGGCAGCAACCGCTCCTGGGTGTTGAGCGAAGCTGGCGCGCGCGGCGCGCGGGGCGTCGAGTACCGTGTCAAGCACCGCCGCGAAGTAGACCTCATCGGCGGAAGAACGTGCCCATGCTGCGATGTCGCTCTTGAGTGTCCTCGACCATGCTTCGAGTCCATCGTTCAGTCCTTCGCGGGCCTCTCTCAAGGCTTCGGAGCGGCGCAAGGGTGCGGTTGGTTCGAAGGGGATCCACCCCAATCCCTCGAAATGTGCCTCGATCCAGGCGTGGCCGTTGCTTTGGGAGACCACGTAGGCGGCTTGCGCTTCGTCGTAGTTGTCCACGAGAAACCCCGTCACCACACGGGATGGAATACCGAGAGAGCGAAACATCAGCACGGCGGAGGCTGCGAAGGATGTGCAGTGGCCCTGCTTGCGCCTCAGGAAGTTCACGATTCCCCGAGTTCCGGGGACGTCCTGGGTCTTGGTGGTGTACTCGAAGTCCTGGCGCAGATGTTCGACGATGGCCAGGGAGCGTTCAGTGTCGTTGGTGGCGCTACGGGTCCAGGACGCTGCGGTGTCCTTGATGTACTTCAGGTCCTCATCCTGGGCTGGGAGCTGAAGGAAGCGCGCATCGGGGTGTCGAGCATGGACGGTGGCGCCACCGTGAGGATCGAGTGCGCGCTTCTCGGTGCGAGCGCGGAAGAGAACCTCGGTTAGGTCGATCCCGGAGGGCAGGGCGACGAGCATGTTGGGATCCCGGCGCAGGGCGGGGAGGTCGAGGGCCAGTGTGCCGTCGGGGATGAACAGCACCGCCTCGCCACTGCCGGTAATGCGCAGGACGTCGTGGCGGATCTCGAGCAGGAGCACGTCACTCCCCGCAGGCTCCCCGAACTCAATCCATCCATCTTCGGCGCCATCGTCCACATCGAGCAAGGAGCGAAAGTGAGGCTGCGTCTTGGGGCGCAAACCTGTCGTGGTGAACATGTCGAGTCGAAGGGCGCCGAGGTACAGCGCTCCCACATTCTTGGCTCCCCCGTGGTGCCCGTGGGGGAGGGCGCGCACGGTCATCAAGGTCTCGTAGCTGCGCGCGGTTCCTTGCCAACCCAGGGCCCCACCGGGGCGAATGTCGCCCGGGAAGGTGCTGCGGCTCTGACTCTCACTGCGGACCCGTTCATTGGCTCCCATCTTTTGCGGGCCCTTCAGGCTCGCTCTGGCAGGGTTGAAGGAGGGCCGGGGGATCGCAACAAAAAGTGGGTAGGTGAGCCCCATGCAGAGGAGAACCGCCAACGACAGGAGTATGGCGGGGAGGGGACGGACGCTTCGGGTTGCCGGATCAGGTCCACGCTCACCCCACGTTTCAGCCCGTGTGCGGGTGACGCAGCGCTCGATCCGTCCGCGATGATTCTCAAGGGAGACTTGCTGCAGTGCGAGTGCGGCCAGGAGCAACGCAATAGGAAAGAGCAATAGCCACGGTAGTCCAGGCACCGACGCCATGGCAGCCAGCACACACAGGGGAGTGAGCATGACAAAGATGGCCCCGGCCAGCATAAAGCGCTGCGTACCCCTGACCTGGAGGTCGAGGTAAACGGCGAACCAGGTGAACAGGATCAGCAGGCGATCGGCAGCGCCGTGGTAGGGGATGGGCGCGAGCACCAAGACCTGGACGGCGAACAGAACATGGAGAGCTTGGGGTGTGCGCATCCACGGTGAGCGCGCGTGGTGTCTGATCTTTAATAGCAGCACCGGGAGCAAGAAGACACAGCACAAGAGCAGCATGTCCGTGGCCAGCCCGGTCACGGGATTGAGTGCGCGTGCGAGCAGCGCGCAGAAGAGACAGAGGACCAGGCAGGCTCGCAGGACCCTGCGAGTTGCCGGGGGAATCCTATCCTCCTCGGAAGAGCGCGGGCAGGGCAGCTTCATCCAGTTGTCCTCCGATGTCCCTTGAGCTCTTGCGCTGTGGGGCTATTGTCGGCCTGTTCCTGCACCCGCCGGAAAACCAGGTCGATATCAGCGGCATCCACATCGAGAACCTGCACGGAGGAGGGTTCCGAGAGGTCCCCCAAGCCGCTTCCCCCGGCGAGGACAACCTGGCGCGGGCGGCGTGCGCGGGCGCTGTGTACCAGTTCCTTGAGCTCGTTGCTGGAGGCATGTTGGGCTTGCACATCGGCGAGCAGGTCAAGAGCGCTCACACGACCGACGCGGCCCTGGAGCTGGAAGACCTTGTCGGGGGTGGAGCTCAGGCGCAGGTGAACCGGCGTGCCCTTGCGCAGGTGAAAGTCCACCAGTGTGGCGGTCAGGCTGACCGCGGTTTCGAAGGAGCGATTTCGTGCGCCACCTTCTGACGAACCTCGGACCGAAGTGATGAGTTCGATCTCCACAGGACCAGTGGCCTCTCCTTCCTTTTCCTGCACCAGCCACATGCCACGTCGCGCGGAGTGCTTCCAGTGAATGTCGTGCATGTTCATACCTGGACGCCAGGGGGCGAGCAGTCGGAACTCCTCATTTCCTCTGCGACGCACACCTGTGCGCTGCGTGGGCTCGCGATCGACCCGGCGCTCCGAGGGAGCTCGCCATAAGCCGAGGCGGGGCCAGGCGAGCATGTCTACTGTCAGCTTGTAGGAGCGCGTGCAGTGCAGGAGCCCGAAGGGGTGGCAGGAGTCCAGGGTCAATGCGAGCTGCGTTTCTCTTCCTCGCATCTGGTGCCGGTACTCGCAGATCACCGTTGTGGGGGTACCTGGCGTGAGCGCTTCGGCGGAACCAATCGGGCGATCGAGCCCCACCCGTCCTCGCTCGGGCGTTCGTGAGATCACAAGGTTGCGACGCGCGCCGGAGCTGAACCCCAGGCCCGAGTGGGGGAGGTGCATGACAACCTCAAAACCGAAGGTCTCACCCGCCCAGTGGGCGGGTCCCGGTAGCACCCTCAGCTCGATTCCTCGGGTTTGTCGGTAGCTTGCCAGCAGCGCGAGGATCCAGACAGCCGCGCCGAAGGCGTTGAAGAGCATCGCAACACCGCCGGCTGTCCACCCGAGTAGGGAGCCGAGCAGAAACAACGTGAGCGTCACGCGACCGGCGGGGGTCAAGCGCAGCTTGCTCGAACAGTAACGCGTGCCCTCCATTCAGTGAGGCGCGTGCACCGTGTCGAGGAGTTGGGCGAGGGTGGTTTCGCTACCTGTGTTCGCACCGATATGGGTGTCCGGGTGCAGGGGCACCATGCGGTGCGCGAGGCAAGGGATAGCGAGCTCCTTCAGGTCGTCAGGAGTGCAGTAGTCCCGTCCCTCAAGGAACGCGTGTGCCTGGGCTGCGCGTACCCAGGCGAGTCCCGCGCGGGGACTTGCACCGAGCAGGAACGACGCGGGCTGTCGCGTGGCGGCGAGCACGTCAAGACCGTAGTCGTAGAGTTCGTCCGACACCTTTACGTTGCGCACTGCGCTGATCCCTTGCTGCACGCTCTCGATCGAGATCGCCGGCTTGAGGCTCTCGAGTGGGTTGATCCCTCGGCGGGACTGCATGAGGTCTCGCTCAACATGGCGTTCGGGGTACCCCAAACGAATGCGAAAGAGGAAGCGGTCGAGTTGTGACTCGGGCAGGGGGTAGGTTCCCTCGAAGTCGAGGGGGTTCTGTGTCGCCAACACAAGGAATGGCAGGGGCAGATGATGCGTGGTGCCATCGACCGACACCTTGGCCTCGTTCATGCACTCGAGCAGAGCCGACTGCGTGCGTGGAGAGCAGCGATTGAGTTCATCAGCCAGTACGATGTTGGCGAAGATTGGGCCCTTCTGGAACTGGAAACCATGCCCTTCTGGCTTGGGCATGGCAACGCCCAGCACGTCGCCTGGGAGCAGATCCGAGGTGAACTGGATGCGCTGGAAGTGCGCGTCGATTGAGAGCGCGAGGGCACGGGCAAGGGTGGTCTTTCCCGTTCCGGGCACGTCCTCAAGCAGGATGTGTCCCTCGGCCAGGAGGGCCACGAGGCAGAGACGAATGGCGCGTGGCTTGCCCAGGAGCACCGCCCCGATGTTGCGGGAAAGAGCTTCGAACTCATCAGCCAGCGTGATGGGGTCAGGGGGGGGGGGATCGAGGGGCATGAAGCAGGGCACGGGCCTACAGAAAATGGGGAAGGTACATTGCACTCAAAAAGAGTGTCGTTTCGGTTCGCCAACCCGGATTACTCGCGGGTATCCTCATGTGAGGATGAAGTGGACAGTCCTTTCGAAAGGGGCCGTTTCGAGGGAGGGGTGGGAAGAAGCAGCGAGCTGAGGAGGGAGCACACCATTGATTGTAGGGCATGGAGCTCAAAATGTGCCCGCCAGGAAGCGGGATGGGAGTACCGAGTACCGAGCCAGAGCAGGATCCGCCGCTTCGACCGTGTGGCATGGCAAGTTAGCTCGAAGGGTCGAAGCGGCGGATCCTGCTCTGGCTCGGTACTCGGTCCATACCAGATCAATACAAGCGCAAATCTGCAATATGGGTAGAATGTAAAAGGAACTCCCTACAAAGCGCTACACAGAGGCTACATCCATGATCCCCACCCGCGTATTGACGTGTCTCCTGGCGGCACTGTGCCTATCTCAGCCCACCTTCGCCCAGGAGCCCAAGGCCGGTCACGATGATCTGCTAGAGAAGATCAATGACCTGACCGAGGCGCTTGAGAGCCTGCGCTCGGATATCGACCCGCCGGCGACCAGCACGGACCCCGCGCTGCGCCTCGAGTGGTACGCCGAGCACGCGATGATGAAGGAGCACTCGCTGTACAAGGACCTCAGCTGGAAGCATCTGGGTCCGACGAACACCTCCGGCCGCGTTACGGATGTGGCCGTGGGTTCGCCGCGTGGGGAGAGCTACGACATTTTCGTCGCCACCGCTTCCGGTGGCGTGTGGAAGACGAAGAACGAAGGGGTGACCTGGGAGTCGATTTTCAACGACGTGCCAACGCAAGCGATCGGTGATGTCACGCTTGCACCCTCCGACCAGAGCCAGGTTTGGGTCGGCACCGGTGAGCCGAACATCTTTCGTAGCTCGATGGCCGGATGTGGCGTCTGGTTCTCGCCGGACAGCGGCGAGACCTGGGAGCACAAGGGCCTAGCAGCGACGCATACGGTCGCGCGAATCGTCGTCCACCCCACCGATCCGAAGATCGTCTACGTCGCCGCCAGCGGTAACGAGTGGACAAAGAATCACGAGCGCGGCGTGTACCGCACAAAGGACGGCGGCGAGAGCTGGGAGCACGTGCTGTTCGTTGGCGACGAGGCCGGTGCGAACGACCTCGTGATGGATCCGGTGAAACCGGAGATCCTCTATGCATCCACCTGGCAGCGTACGCGCAAGCGCTGGAACGATCCGCGCACCGAGCCGTCTCACACGGACTCGGGAATTTGGCGCTCGATGGACGGGGGCGACACATGGGAATCGATGGACGAAGGTCTGCCCCAGCCGAACCACCGCGGCCGAATTGGCATCGACGTCTCGCGCTCGAATCCCGGCGTGGTCTACGCCTTTATCGACAACTACGAGAAGCGCCCGCCAAAGGAAGGCGCGGACGAAGGAACCGACTCCTACGGCCGCAAGCGGGACCGCGGGATCAAGGGCTCCGAGATTTATCGTTCCGCAGACCACGCCGAAACCTGGCGGAAGGTCAGCAAGTCGGACGACAGCATGGCGCGGCTCGGCTCGACCTACGGCTGGGTCTTTGGCCAGATGCGCGTCGATCCGAATGACGAGGACACGATCTACGTGATGGGTCTCAGCCTGAATGTCTCCAACGATGGCGGGGAGAGCTTCCGCCGCCTGGGGGGGGTGCACAGCGACCACCACGCGCTCTGGATCGACCCGGACAATTCGGACTACCTGGTCAACGGGAACGATGGTGGCGTCGTCATCTCCTATGACGGTGGCGAGAACTGGCGACGGTTCACTGACAACCTGCCGGTGGTGCAGTTTTACAACGTTGGCTACGACATGGCCGAGCCCTTCAACGTCTACGGTTCCATTCAGGACCATGGCAGCCGCAAGGGCGTGGTGAACGTCGACAGCCTACGCGGTTCGGAGCGTGCGCGCAGGTGGGGCGGTAGCCGCGGCCTGGCCACGGAGTGGAAAGGCACCTCGGGCGGTGAGGCGAGCTTCCACCAGATCGACCCCAGCAACCCGGACACCCTCTATGCGGCGGGCTTCTACGGAAGCATCAGTCGTACGGACCAGGGCTCCGGCGAGCGCGCGCGATTGTCGCTGAAGACGGAGGGCGAGGAGGAAGAGCTGCGCGGCCAATGGCTGGCGCCTTTCCTGATCTCGCCGCACAACCCGCGGATCATCTATCACGGGATGAATCGACTCTTCCGCTCGATGGATCGCGGCGAGAACTTCGCTCCGATCAGTCCGGACCTGACCCGGAACGATCCGGACGAGCTGGGCGACATTCCCTTCCAAACGATCGCGTCGATATCCGAGTCGCCCTTCGAGTTCGGTCGGATATTCGTCGGCACCGACGACGGGCAACTGCAGCGGACTTTCGACAGTGGCAAGACCTGGGAGCTCATCACGGACGGGCTTAAGGAGGAGCGCTGGATCTCGCGCGTCATCGCCTCGCGCTGGACTGACGGCGTCGTGTACGCGGCGCAGAATGGGAAGCGCTGGGATGACCTCGACGCCTACCTGTGGAAGTCCGAGGACAACGGTACCACCTGGCGGTCGATCGCGGACGGCATCCCCGGTGCACCGATCAACGTGGTGCGCGAGGATCCGAAGAACCCCGATCTGCTCTATGTGGGCACGGATCTCGGCGTATACGTCAGCACGGACAGTGGCGAGAGCTGGGCGGCGCTGGGTAAGAGTCTCCCGGTCACTTACGTGCACGACCTGATCATTCACCCGCGCGACGACGTGATCGTCGTCGCGACGCACGGCCGTGGAATGTGGGCCTTCGACGCTCGCCCCCTGCAGAACCCCGAGGAGTGGGCGAAGCAGAAGGAAGAGGCTGCAAAGGCCGCCGAGCGCTCGGAGCGGAACCAAGAGGAGGCCGGCGAGGAAGAGGCCGAAGAAAAAAAGTCTGAGGAGAGTGAATCCAAGGAGGACGCTGACTCCGAAGACAGAGCCACCGAATAGCGGAGACATACCGACATACTGCGTCCGCAACTGACGTGCTCCCGGAAAACTTGACACGGACCTAACGGATATACTAACCACCCAAAGGATCCATCCATCTCTCTTTCCGCACATCTCCGTTTGAATATTCAGGCATTTGAATTGGCGGGGTGAACCGGCACCTGCTTGAGAGTAGCAACCGACCCACAAGATTGCCCTTGAGTACCGGTAGTTCATTTTTCCCAAATCGACTTACGA
>JAAETM010000621.1 GCA_024228395.1 bacterium
ATCTGGAACAGGTTTCCGTAGCGCGCCTCGATGGTGTCTCGACCGTCGCGCTTGATGGCGTCGGCAAAGTCCAGGAAGACTGCTTGACCCGTGGCACCAACGCCTTGTCCGGCGTCACAAACCTGCTTGGCGTTGCGGCTGGCCACGTCGCGCGGAACCAGGTTGCCGAAGCTGGGGTACTTGCGCTCCAGGTAATAATCGCGTTCGCTGTCTTGGATTTGAGAGGCGTGGCGCTTATCGCCCTTCTCCTTGGGAACCCAAACGCGACCATCGTTGCGCAGGGATTCACTCATGAGGGTGAGCTTGGATTGGTGGTCGCCGGAAACTGGGATGCAGGTTGGGTGGATCTGCGTGTAGCACGGGTTGGCGAAGAAAGCGCCTTGCTTGTGGGCGCGCCAGGCGGCGGTCACGTTAGAGGCTTTGGCGTTCGTGGAAAGGAAGAACGTGTTGCCATAGCCACCGGTGCAGAGCAGCACTGCGTCGCCGGCGTGACACTCGAGTTTTCCTGTCAGCAAATTGCGAACAATAATTCCGCGGGCGATTCCGTCGACCTTGACCAGGTCGATCATTTCGCGGCGCGTGAATAGCTCGATTCCGCCCGTGTGAACCTGGCGCATCATGGCGCTGTAGGCTCCTAGCAAGAGCTGTTGGCCGGTTTGGCCTCGAGCGTAGAAGGTTCGGGCCACCTGGGCACCACCGAACGAACGGTTTCCCAACAGGCCGCCGTAGTCGCGGGCGAAAGGCACGCCTTGGGCGACACACTGGTCGATGATGCCTGTGGACACTTCAGCCAAGCGATGTACGTTGGCTTCGCGGGAGCGATAGTCACCGCCCTTGACCGTATCGTAGAACAGTCGGTAAACGCTGTCGCCGTCGTTGGTGTAGTTCTTGGCGGAGTTGATGCCGCCTTGGGCTGCGATGGAATGTGCGCGACGCGGGGAATCCTGAATGCAGAAGGACTTCACGTTGTAGCCCATTTCTGCAAGGGATGCTGCGGCAGAGCCTCCAGCCAAACCCGTGCCTACTACCAGAACGGTGAACTTGCGTCGGTTGGAAGGGTTGACCAGCTTCAGGTCAAATTTGTGCTGAGCCCACTTGTCGGAGAGATCACCGGAGGGGACTTTGGAGTCGAGAATTTTGGACATTAGAGGGACCCTCCTGCGCCCATGCGCAGGGCAATGGGGACGCCGGCAAAACCGATGGCGAGAGCGATGGCAAGTACGTAACCGACGAAGCGGATCGTGCCGTTGAACTTATTGTGATGCAGGCCGAGGGATTGGAATGCACTCTTGAATCCGTGGCTCAGGTGCAATCCGATGAGCACGCCGGCTCCGATGTAGATGCTGAGGCCGATGGGACTGGTGAGGCGGTCACGCACCAGCTTGCCAAGGTCTTCAGCACTCTCGAGACCCATCAACTTCTTCACGCGGAAGTCGATGATGTGGATGATCAGGAAGGCTCCAAGCAGCAGCCCAGTGACCAGCATGGAGCGCGAGCCCACGGTCTTTTCACCCATATTGCCGATTGCACGGTATCCAACGCTGCGGGCGCTTCTGTTGCGCAGGGACACTAAGAGGGCCAGGACAATGTGAAACAGAAACAAAGCCAGCAGGCCGATCTCGGCCACGATCAGAAGGGGACCAAGGTCCTCTAACTTCTGAGCGTAGTCGTTAAAGGCGCTGTCACTGCCCAAAATGGACAGGTTTCCGAGCAAGTGCACAATGAGGAAGCCAACCAGGGCCAGGCCGGATAAGGCCATGCCGGTTTTCTTTCCGATGGACGAGCTCAGGACTCGTCGCAGCCAAGTGAACATGGGAAATCGGGCGGGGGCCCGTGGGGTAGGGGGGGATGGACTGGTTGTCGATCTGGAATCCATGGGGGCGCAAGCGAATGGGCTTGCGCGGGGAATCCGCATACAGTTTATCTAGGGGGTGGTGACGCCTTCAATGCAACGGGGGGGGCTTTCTGCGAATTGACTCGCGCTTTTGTTCTAGAATTGATGATGCGCAGGTGACTGCCTCAGTTTTGTTTTGCGTTTTCGGTGAATTGGAATTGGAGGCGGCCGATAGGTCTGGTTTCTGGCATCCTGTTGGCGCTCACCCCGTGTAGGTTTATTGGTTGTTGGGACAGGTATATTCGCGGGTCCGGGAGGGCTCTATCGGGCATATGGCTCAAATCGTTCTCATTCGCCACGGCGAGGTGCATGCCGACTGGCGGGGCCGGCTCTACGGAGCCATGGATGTGCCGCTTTCCGAGGCGGGCAAGGATCAGGCTCGAAACGTGGTCCGCGAGCTTCGCAAGCGCCACTTCGGGGCCGTGATTTCGTCGGGTCTGGCGCGGGCCGAGTTCACGGCGAAGCTGCTTCGCGCGGACCGGCCTGGCTTGCAGCGCCTGGATGAGCCACGTTTTGCCGAGCGTGATCGCGGGGATTGGGCTGGGTTGTCCGGGAGTGAAATTGATGAGCGCCAGGCTGGTGCCTCAGATCTGTGGGTATCAAGCCGCGGCATGTTCAATCCGCCCGGTGGAGAGCCGATGGATCAGGTCATTTCCCGTGTGGAGGCTGGCTTGCAGCATTGGTTGGACAGATCCAATGGCGAGCCCATCGTGATTGTTGCGCACCTGTGGGTGGTCCGGGCTGCACTGGCGCTGACGCTTGGTTTGCCCTCGGGATTGGTGGGAAGGGCAGACATACCGACCGCCGGTCGCATTGAATTCAGTTGGCCAGACCGGTCCGAGGCTGGAGCGAAGGGTGACCTGCATGGCCTGTTTCCAGCCCCCTGAGGCTGCATTATTGGCCTGCACGGTACATAACGTACATTATCCGACATAGCGGGTCTGGTGCTGAAGGTCCCTCTTCATCCTCCTGCTTCAGATTGGTCCCCAGGGCGATTCCCCCTTGGCCGCCACTTGTCGATGCGACTCGCCCCGACTCCGGTCTTCTCCTTCGATTTCCCAGCTTCCGCCCGCAGGCCCTGGGAAACAGTGCCGATGGAATCTCTGATGAACCGTAGCCGCGGCGCCCGCTTCCGGGCTGGATCCCAGCTTCAAGCGATCCGCATGCCGCGTCCAGAACCTCCATTCAGCCATGCGAATCTCTTGCACCTCAATTCTGGTCTCCCTGCTTTCATTGGCCGGGTTCGTTTCCTGCAGCATGCTCGACACGGGGTCCCAGGGTTCCGTCTCCCCTGCTGTTTCCATAAAAGGTCAAGGTGGTCCGGTATACGTACCCGATTTGCCCGTGGGGTCACCGCCATACACGACGGTCAGTGCCAGCTGGAAACAGCGGCTGGATCAGCCGTACGTTTATATTGAGCACATCGGGAGTTACACCGAAACCGGCGCCTTGATCCCCGTCGTTCACCGCGAACTGCTCGCCCAGGGCATGGAGGCCGATGGAGCCCCATTTGGGCTTTACTATGATGACCCAGCGACCGTACCGGCCAGTCAACTTCGCAGTCGTGCGTGCGTTCCGATCAAGGGGCAGCGTTCGCCGCAATCACCCTTGGTGTATGAGATTTTGCCCTCGACAACGGTGGCATACGCATACGTCTCGGGACCTTATCCCGGTGTTCCCAGGGCGTACCCCCGGGTCTACCAATTCCTAGACACCATGAATTGGGTCGAAAACGGTCCGATCCGCGAGATTTATTTGGTGGCGCCTCTGCCCGGGGTTCCGGCGGAGGACTTGATCACTGAGATTCAAATCCCAGGTGCTCCGGGCGGAGCCCGTTGAGTGATGGATCGCGTCGGCGCTCCCAGATGCTAGGTGAGCGAGATGCAGCGTTTGAAGAATCAGGATAGGGGCCCGTGAGGTCCGCCACCAGCACTTGGTGTGCCCGGCGACTTCAGCGGCCACGCGCTTCGAAGCTCCTCGCGCGCGTAATTTACGGAAGACCGTTCGGCCACGTTTCCATTGCTTGAGGTGGTTTGCTCAGAGTCGTCAGCGAATCCACTCGTCTTGCCTGAGCAGGACCCGGTTGGTGTGCACGATGCCATAGTAGCCTCGCCATCCAAGCAGATACCGCCGCAGCTCCTCGGCCACCGCTTTGATGCTTGTGGCCTCGGGTTCGACTTGTGATGCAGATAGCGACGGTTCCGTCTCAAGATGCGTTTGTCAGCAATTCTTTTCGCCAATTTCCCCATCAGCACGTCGTGGTTTACGCGGTCGAAGAATTTCTCCAAATCCACGTCTACCACCACCTTCAGGCCTTCTTGCACGTATTGCGTTGTAGGACCTGCAATAAGGCCTGCTGGATACATAGGTCGAGCACCGTAGGGATGCCAAGTTTCAGACGGCCCCTTGCGCTTCCCTTCGGTCCCTGTGGCCAGGTCCCGGAAGAACTTTCATCTTCGAGTCAATCATCATGCCAGGCACACACAACAAGAGCCTAGCGCCGCAAGGCGCTGGGCTCTCATTATTTAAGGCGACTTGGCAGGGGCCGATGCCGTTGGTTAAAACTTGATTTCCTGTGAAAGCGCGTCGAATGCGCACACTTCAGAGGCATTGTTTTCTCGCCAATCCAGCGTTTGGTACTCAGAATCCAAAAGAGTATAGCGCAGTACGTCTTTGGGCGGGTCGGGTTTGAATCGAAGTGCGCGCCTGAGCAAGCCTTCTCGCACGAAGCCAAGTTTCTGCGCGACCCGTTCAGAGCGCGTATTGTCGGGCTCCATGCGAATGCCAATGATATCCAGTCCCATGCCGTCGAAGCCCACACGGCAAAGGGCACGCATGGCTTCTGATATATAACCCAAGCCTTCGGACTCGGCGGCAATCCAATACCCCACTTCGAATTCGCCACCTTCGAGGCGCGGATGAAAGCCTGTTCCACCAATCAAATCCTGGGACTTGGCGTTGAAGATGCCATACACGTAATTGCCGCCCGAATCGAATTGACCGCGGAACCCGAGGATCAATTCCAGCTTGTCATCCACGGTCTGCGGATCAAAGCGTGCCCAGGGCATGTACTCGGATAGGTGCTCTTTGTTGCGTGCACAGGTGGTGCGCAGCAATTCCGAATCGGTGGGCTCGTAGGGTCGCAGGACGAGCCGCTCGGTTTCGATGCGATAGGGTGCGCGCTTCTTGGATAGTAGTGATGCCATGGTTCTCGCCTGGACGAGTTGGGATTTGTGAAACCCTACTGGGCGTTCAATTCCGACGCTTCGGGTGGATAGATCTTGAAAACCTGGGCATGTCCTTCCAGGTTTATATTGGCTCTGACGTGGTCGCCGCCTTGCACCTTGGTCTTCAAGGAGTCCGGTAGAAATGAGGTGTATTGATTTCCACCGCGGTCGATCAACGCAGTGGTTCCGTTGTCCTGTGTTTCTCCTACCGAAAACAACTGGCCCGAATCGCTGCCGTCCGGTGCCGGTTGGTCGGCGACCAGGGCGTTGAGCTCAACGATGCGAGGAAGGCTTGATTGCAGGTCTCCCAGCAATGTTTTGCATTCTTCGTAGAGGGGCATTTCATGCTCTTGTTGCGCCCAAAGTGTGAATTGCTCCAGGGCTTGAACCGTTTCTTCGGCTGCGCCAGGTCCTTCAAGCAAGTCCTGTTCGAGGGTCCAAAAGCAGCAATAGGAAAGCACTTCGCGGCGGCTTAGATCTTCGAATGCGCCGATGGTTCTGGTGTACTCCGCAAAGGGCTGCAAACGATCGTTCCAACAGGGAATCGCTTTGTTTTGCCGTTCCAGGTCCCATTGGAATTCAGCGACCATGGCTCCCACAACACCGGGGAAATCAGGCGACTTTTCCGTGTCCTCTTCCACGGGGTCGGCGGGCAGACCCAAACTCTGTTCTAGCTCATGAAAGTGATGCTCCATGTCCCCGCCCGAGGCCTGCGCGGCAGCGAACCGATCCACTGCTTCTTGGGTGTCGCATGAGCCCTGGTTGGCTGCGGTTACAGCCGCTTCCGGCGCCGTTTGCTTCTTGCCAAAAGCCATCCAAGCTTGTGTGAGGATGCGGCGTGCCTCCGCCAGGTCAACTTGGGTGTGGAAGGCGAATTGCTCCAGGGCTTGGCCGACGGGGTCGCCAGCGCTGGCGGCCAGTGCACTCGGATCCAAGGGGCTCCCCTTGAGCTCCGTGAAGAGACGTTCAATGTCGCTTCTATCCCAGCCTGCAAGGGTCAAAAATTCGCGTGCTTCCGCAATGGCACTTTCGGATTGAGCGCCCTCCTTGGTTGCTTCGCTTTGGCTTGCGTCGCGGTGAGGAGCATTGGGATGGAAGAACATGGCTTCCAAGTCGGGGGCCGCAAGACGAAGGATTTTGGCGCCTTCCCCATACATACGATTGAGGTCTTGCTCGAGGGCCTTGCTCAGATCGGCGCTGCGGATCCAGGTGGCGTCGCCGGAGGCCACATGTAGGGATCCAGGAACCGGGTAAAGGCGCCCGACCAGAAGGTCTCCAGTGTGCAGTTCCCCCGAGCCTTCCGGATCTTGCAGGGCAAATTCACCGAAGCCAGTGATGTCCCGAAGCCAAGCTCCCTGCTTTTCTACCAAGTCCCCCACCTCAAATATCCCGGTGAAAGAAGACAAGAAAAGGGGCTCCACATGCTCTGTAAAATCCGGGTGTGATGCGCGCCACTCCGACAGGAGTCGATCCATCGGAGTGCCCATCAGAGTTGCACTGTGCCTTTCCAGGAGAAACCATTCCCGGAATCGTCCACATGCGGCAGATCCTTTCTTTTGGGCATTCTCAAAGGGGGGGGCTTCCTGCGAGAATTCACCCCAGGCCTCGTCCCACTCCGTTTGCAAACCAACTTGCTTGAGTGCCAAGGCTTGCAAGGCGTCCAGGCCACTGCGCACGGCCTGTTCCGCATCGCTTTCCAATCTTCCGGTCATGGCCGTATCCTAGTATCTGGCCATGACCACGTCACCCCGGGTTCTCTGAACCGTGACCCACATTTCTCTTCTATCCCCCATGGCTCTTCTACAATCCAATGCCGCCCCCGTCGAATTCATTCAGTCCTTGCTCTGGATAGATAGGATCGGTTTGGTCCTCCTGGGGCTTTTCCTGATTCGTGGGGCCTTCCAGGGGCTTTGGTGGCAGATTGCTCGTTTGGCCGGGGTGGTCCTTGCCGTAATAGCAGCCCGGGTCATGGCCCCTCAATGGGCACCGACTCTGCAAGCGAGTTCCGACCTTCCAGAGGGAGCCGCTTATGGGCTCACCTGGTTTGTTGTTTTTCTAATGACCATGGTTTGCGCGGCGTTGCTCGGCAGGCTCGGCAAGCAGGCCCTGGATGCCATGCAGCTTGGCATGGCGGACAGGATTGGCGGTGCTGTGGCGGGTGGGTTGATCGGTCTCTTGCTGCACGGGGTATTGCTGCTGGGCATTACAGGTCTTGGCAGCACCGAGTGGAGCACGCAAACCTTGGCGGGGTCCAAGAGCGAGGCCTTGCTCAATGCCGTCTCAAACCGCTGGCCACTCTTTGTCGACGCGAGTGCCCGTGATCGAATTGTACGCCCGCTTGTGGATGCCCTCGGAATACAGCGAGAGATGCAGCAGGACCTTGAACCGGAGAGCACAGATATTGAGAATCCGGGGGAGGCCGGAGAGGCGAATCCCAGATCCGATGCTGCCCATGAGATTGAGTAGGCAAGCTTCGAAACTTGCGGCTTTTAGCGTGGCGAGGCAATCACACACTGGTGAATTGAACCAGCTGCAAGCTCGATCGCTTGCAAGGGCGCAGGGTGGCTATCAACAGCAACCCTTGCCGTGGGATGCATGACCCATTGAGTGTTGTCACTGTTTTCGATCCACACATCGGTTGGATCGGTGCATGTGGGCCAGCCTTTCCGGGCGGGATTGGCACCCGCAGGATTCCAATTGTGGCGTCAAATGCAAACTTGGAGCACTTAGATCCCGGTCGTGTCGGGCGTTGGTTCACCAGTTGGGAATTGGGGGGCGAAGGTGGCTCGATTTCCGGGGTACCTCGCACTTCCCGTGTTCCCACCGAGATCCATGGGATCGAATCGCCGCAAAACTCAGTGGTCAACAGCTTTGAACTCCCGACAGGATCCGCCTGGATCCTCAGGCTCAGATCAAGCTCGGCTTGGCTGCAGCCAGGCAGCAGGGAAGGTCAAGCACCCCTCTGATGGCTCCCAGCGGGCCTCACCCAGGTTCGCTGCGAACCTTGCCATGTCTGTCGTGGTTTCGGGTCGCATGGGCAGGCGAAGCCTCCACTCCCCCCCATTGGATGCTTCCAGAGTCCACGCCGGGGCATTGCCCCCTTCCCTGTAGGTTTCGAAGAGCATGCAGCCCAAGACCCATGGCAGCAACCACCCCTTGGGGGCATGGGATGTCAAGCCCGGCAAGGACTGCCCAAATCCAGGGGGCTCGATCCCCTGCTTGCGCAGGATTTCATCAACCAGGTCGACCGTCCAGATGAGCCCCCTAGGTTCTCTGCGGGCGAGCATGAGATTATGTCCTGCCCCGCTCGAAAGGGCCGCGAGAAGCCAGCCAACCTGTTCCACGTTGTGCCCAGCCTGGATCAGGTCGTGGGATCGCGATTCCACAAGGCTCTCCCCCCCCTCCATCCTGAGGATCGCGTGGAACCCAGTGATGAGCTGGGTTTGATTCGCGAGCTTGTGCAGCAGCACAGGCAGCGCTTGTGCCAAGAGACCGCTTTGCAGGAGAACTGAATTCATGCCCTATTGAACCCGTGACCGGAAACCGCGCCAAGGGCCCAGGGGCCCAAATCGCTCGGTTCCCAATTTGGTGGGTTTGGGAGGAAACCGGTCGGGTTCGGTGTTGACGGCCTTGGATCAGAACCGCTCGAGGGCCATAGTGCCCACCTATTTCGACTCTCTCGTGGGGCGCGCGTCTTCTGCAACCCATCCGCCTCCTGCGAATCCCAGCGGCCCTCTCAGCGCGATCCCCCCCCACCGCTCACCTTGTCGTGCCTTCGACCCGATGGCGTCAGGGAAAAGGAGGGGGGTGGTACCGGAAGAGGGACTCGAACCCTCATGGGATTGCTCCCAACGGATTTTGAATCCGTCGCGTCTACCATTTCGCCATTCCGGCCCAGGCGCGCAATTCTAGCGTTCCGCACCGCTCGCACAAGGCCCAGTTCCTCCTAATTGCAGGAGGTTTTGGCGCCGGTTCCTAATGCAAATCTCCCAGGCAGTGCTGGAGCCCGCGTCGCATGCCGGTCATGCCCATGACATGGCGCAGGGCCAGGCTGATTCCAGGTCCAAAGGCCTCCAGGTCATAGGTCTCGTGGACCAGGCGCAGGACCTCCCCTGGTCCCGTGCAGATCACCGATTGATTGGAGTGGACTCCTTGGGTGCGCAGGCTATGGATGGGCACACCGGGGGAGCCAGGGGGCTGGATCGCTTGGATTCTGCTCGCCGTGTCCAGCGCGGTGGCGGAGGGTTTGTCAGCCTTTCGCATGTGATGCTGCTCCACGATCTCGATCGACCCGAGCTGCTTGGCGACGATGACAGCCAAGGCTTGTTGCAAGCACACCCCAATCGAGAAGTTTGGCACGATCAATCCCCCCAGATCCCGCTCGCGGGCAAGTAGGTCCAAGCCCACATCCGAATCATAACCCACGCCGCTGGTGCCGATCACGGGTCGCATGCCAGCCATGAGGATTTTCGCGGCATGCTCAGCACCCAAGCCTGCCCTGGTCAAGTCAAGGGCCACTTGGGCGTCGCTTGAGGCTAGGCCTTTCGCCAGATCCTGGTTGGAGTGAATTTTTGACACCACCTCGAGTCCAAGTTGCCCATCGAGCCACTTGCACGCAAAGCTTCCCATGCGGCCACGGGCGCCGATGATCGCGACTCGCAGGTTGGAACTCAAAGCGCATCTCCGCGCACCTGCCGTGACCGGAGGTCTTCTTCCGCGCGCAAACAAAGCTCCACACACAATTCATCAAAGGACAATCCTGCGACTCCCGCGGCCATGGGCAGGAGAGATCGGGGGGTGAATCCTGGCAGCGTGTTGGCTTCCAGCAAAACCGGGTCCCCCGCTTCATCGATGATGAAGTCGATCCTCGCGTAGCTGCTGAGGCCAATGGCCTGCCAGGCGCGTTGGGTCGCCAACTGAACCTGGTGTTGTTGCTTCTCCGTCACGTTCTTGGGGGGGCACCACTCGAGCGCGCCCTGGGGGGAATACTTCTCCTCGTGATCGAACCAACCACTGTCGCCGGGTTGAATTTCCACCACGGGCAAGCAGATGGGCCGGTTGTTGGGACCCGCCACAACCCCGACGGTAACCTCCACGCCCAGGATACATTGCTCGACCAACAACCCCTCGCCCAAGTCCAATTCAGGAAGAGCCGACAGGTAGGCCAGCAGATCCTGCTCGGTCTTGGCGTGTCCCATGGAAACCGATGAACCGCCCAGGCTGGGCTTGAGGAACCAGGGCCCGGGGCCGAGGGCGAGGATGCGCGCAACGGTTGCGGTGGGGTCGAAGTGAACGTCCTGGGGCCAAACCTCTAGCCCGGGCGCGATGCGCAACCCGGCTTGGGCAAAAACCTGGCGTGAGCGAATCTTGTCCAGGCAGAGTGCTGATGCGGCATGACCGGTACCGGTGAAAGCACGTCCAATGACCTGCAAGAAACCCTGGATGGCCCCTCCTTCGCCCTCACCCCCGTGCAGGCCGATCATGAAAACCGTTTCGGACGCAAGATTCTCGACCGCTTGGCCGGGGGGGAGGTGCTGGCTATCCAAATGCCACAATCCATCCGCGCCGATCTCGATGGCGGTGACCGACAGGGGGGTGCACTCACCCGCATCGCCAAGCGCCTCGACCATCGCACGGCCCGAGACCAAGGAGACCTCCCGCTCGCTGGAAGTGCCGCCGTAGAGGACCGCCACGCGCAACCGATTCGCGCGTGTCTCAGACCCGGCTTTGGAAATCAGGGCCCATTCGGGTCTCACTCGGGCGGGCACGGTTTCTTTCATCTGTAGAGGCTGCCACCGCCGAGGTCCTCGGGGGTGGCGGGGAGGCGTTCGAGGAATTCAATTTCATCCTCGGCAAATCCTGGGTCGATCTCAAGCCTGACAGTGCCGTCAGCCCCCCTTTCGGGAGTGGGGAGATCGGCATGCTCCAACCATCCGCCGAACATGGTCGTGAGGCTCTTGCGGCAAGTGGCCGGGGAGTCTCCGCCTTCAGCGTTCTTGACGGGGCTGAACTCGAGCTCACGCTGTACCTCAAGGGTCACGCTGGTTTTGCTCTTGGCCAGGGCATCGAAGATGAAGGTTTCAAATTTCACGCCAGGCTGGGACTCGGTTTGTCCCCCCTCGCCCATGACCTGCATCTTCTTGCGAGCCAGGTGCCAGGGCAGGTCGAACCCGTCCCGCGTCAAGCGGTCCACAAATTCGGTTTGCAGGGCGTGCACCGCAATGTTGCCGGCGCGGAAAACCAGGTCGCCATTGTCGTCGCGGGCATCCCGGGACTCGGCGGGCAGATCTGAATATTCGATACAGCTCAATTTGCCGTTGGCCGTTCCCAGGACGCCGACCTTTTCATGGGGGTCGGTCTTGGCCACCACCTTGCTGGACATGCCCGCACTTGCCAGGGAGTGCAACCCCAGGAACAGGGGGCAGGCGGGCCGGGCCAGGGGATTGTCGACCTGGAAGTAGCTCAGGGTCTCGATGCCCTCATCCATGGCCAGGCGCAACAAGCCGGAGGTCGCCAGGGCATGCAGGGTGCCCCCATGGCCATTGGGTGCCAGGAAGACCTGATCCTTTTGCGCCATCATGATGCGCCCTTCCAAATCCAAGGCGGGCACCATGGCTTGGGAAAAGAAGTGCACTTGATCTGCGGGTAATCCGAAGTGGTCTTGCTCCCCAAAGAACGTACGCGTGGCCGTATCGTTGGTTGCAGAGGTCATGACGAACCAGCGCGCGGCAGAATTGTGGCGTGCGGCGGCCGCTTTCAGTCGCGCGGCATGCCATGCGAACAGGCTGATATCGGTCACAGGGCCGACGGGGAACATGCCCTTAGGACCATCGAAACCCAAACGGGATCCCTGTCCTCCAGCCACGAGCAGATAGCCGACCTTGCCTTCCTTCAATAGCTGCGTGCCGCGAGCCTTGGCCTTTTCGGCCTCTTTCACCTGGTTGCCCACGGGCCGGGCGGGGAACAGGGCCGGCGGGGTGAACTGGGTGTCGTCACCGTCGCTGTGGCCGGAAGCCAGCAATCCCTTGTGGAGGGCCACCAGGTCCAGATCAATTTGGCTCGCTTGAGCCAAGAGCACTTCCTTGGATCCGGGGCTCAGGTCGCTCCAGAAGCGGAACACGTGTCCTTGGCCGGCATCTTGGAATCGTTGGCGAAGGTCGTTCATGGTTGGTCGGGGCTTTGGTTCTTGGGATAGCTCGGGGGCCTGGGCCCGCCCTATTTGGCGCGAGTCCAGGCCCCCCGGTAGCGAAGCAAGTTCGCCGCATGTCAGATCGGACTACTTAACGGGAGCGCTGAGGATTTCCATCAGGGTCTCCATCAGGTGTACGAGGGCGTCGATGCGCTTCTCTTGCACGATCTGGCGGTGAACCATTTTCTCGACGACGGGGGGCAGTACGGCCTCGCGCACATAGTTGTTGATCATGTTGATCATTTCCATGCGGTTCGCATCGGGCAGCTTGTGGAAGTGGTACTCAAATTTTTCGTCCAGGATGTCCTTGGTCACACTGACGCACTCCGAAGCGATGTCGCTCGCGTCGTCATGGTCATGGCCGGAACGGAAGACTTCTCGCTTGTACTCGTGGAGCAGTTCCTGAAATTTCTTGTGCACGGAAGTGGGTCCTTTGAAAGGAGGCTTAGCCTCGGGAGGTTTTGGATGTGGTGGATTTGGGTGTCCGGGGAGCCAGGGGCAACCCACGAACCCCAGTCTAGCGGATTGGGAGTTTCCGGGGGGCCCTCGGGTCTGGAGGTCTTCGCATCGGTCAATCCTGACCAGCGAATCAGTCGGGGGTGCCGATGCAGATAGACACGTTGTGCCCACCGAAACCAAGCGAATTGCACAGGGCGTTGCGCACTTGCATTTCACGGGCAGCGCCGGGCACGTAATCGAGATCACAGGCCGGGTCCGGTGTGGTGTAGTTGCGGGTGGGGTGAACCACGCCGTTGTGCACTGCGAGAGCCGTGAAGACCAACTCCACCCCCGTGGCGGCACCCAGCAGGTGCCCCACCATGGACTTGGTGGACGACACCGCCAGTTTCGAGGCATGATCTCCGAACACACTTTTGATAGCGGTTGTTTCGATCGAGTCGTTGAAGGCGGTACTCGTTCCGTGGGCGTTCACGTATTGAACGTCATCGACGTTGACCTTGGCATGGCGCAGGGCTTCCTTGAAGGCGCGTGCAGGGCCCGCACCGTCGGCCTTGGGGGCCGTGATGTGGTACGCATCGTCGGTGGAGCCGTAACCCTTGACTTCAGCATAGATTCGTGCGCCGCGGGCCTTGGCCCGCTCGTACTCCTCGAACACCAAGAGTCCAGAACCTTCCCCCATCACAAAACCGTCTCGATCCTTGTCGAAGGGGCGAGATGCCAGTTCGGGGGCGTCGTTGCGGGTGGATAAGGCCTTGGCGGAACCAAAACCAGCCATCGACAAGGGGGTGATCGCGGACTCGGAACCACCGGTTATGCAGAGGTCCACATCCCCAAGTTGTATGGCGCGCCAAGCCATGCCAATGGCATGTCCTGCGGACGCGCAAGCGCTAGTGGTCGTGAAGGTTGTACCCATTAAGCCATGCTTGATAGCAACCTGCCCACTCACCGCATTGCCCATGATTCGGGGAATGAAGTGGGGGCTCACCCTCCTCGGGCCGCGCTCCACCAAAACGGTTTGCTGCTCAATGATGCCAGTAATGCCGCCGATACCGGTGGCGATAATGGACCCAAAGCGCTCCCGTTCACTTTCGGAGCAGTCCTTAATGTCCTCTAGGCCCGCGTCCTTGAGAGCTTCGGCAGAAGCCATCAATCCCCACATTGTGAAGGGATCTAGTTTGCGAGAGTCCTGGCGAGTGAAGCTGTGGTCTTCTGGGTTCCAGTCGACCTGGGCTGCGATTTTGGCCACATGCCCATCCACATCGAACCGGGTGATGGTGGAAACACCGTTTTCACCCGCATTGATACGCGGAAGGGAATCGGAAACGTTGAGGCCCAGGGCATTGACCGTGCCCAAGCCTGTGATAACGACACGTCGCATGGCGGCTTGTGTGGTAGGGAATGGACGCCGGAGCGCCCACTATCCTTACGCGGGCAGTTTTTTGGTGATGTAATCGACAGCCGTACCGATCGTTTGGATCTGCTCAGCGTCTTCGTCGGGGATCGTAATTTCGAAGGCATCTTCGAATTCCATTACAAGCTCCACCGTGTCCAGGCTGTCGGCGCCCAGATCGTTGATGAAAGAGGTTTCGCTGCTGACCTTGTCGGCGGTAGCGCCCATTTGGTCACAGACGATTTTGATCACGCGTTCTTCGATATTTTGATTCGACACTGCTTGGTTCTCCAATTGAGGTCTTCAGTAAGAAGTTGATTCAGGCCCGGTGGACGAACAATTCGTCCTTCGAAGGGGGATGGCTGATTTAGAGGCTAAGCCCCCCATCGATGACCAGGGTCTGACCAGTGATATACCCGCCGGCAGGGCCAGCAAGGAATGCTACGGTTTGGGCAATGTCGTCCACATTGCCCATGCGCTGCAACGGGATTGATCCCACTAGGGCTTCCCGGCTGGAGTCGTCCAGCGCGGCGGTCATGTCGGTGTCAATAAACCCGGGGGCAATGGCGTTGACGCACACATTGCGGCTGGCGAGTTCTTTTGCCACGGACCGCGTCATTCCAAGGACGCCAGCTTTGGAAGCGGCGTAGTTGGCTTGCCCTGCGTTTCCCATGACGGCGACGACCGACGAGATGTTGATGATGCGGCCCGAGTTCTTCATGAGGGGGCGCGTGGCGGCCTTGATGAAGTTCCAGGTGCCCTTGAGGTTGACGCCGACCACCGAGTCGAAATCGTCTTCGGTCATGCGCATCAGAATTTGATCGCGGGTGATGCCCGCGTTGTTGACCAGAATATTGGGCCCACCCATTTCTTTTGAGATGGTTTTAACCAGGTCTGCCACGGCAGCGGTCTCCGCCACGTTCACACCGAAAGCCATGGCACCGGAGGTCAATTCGCTGCACGCTTCCGCCGCACCCTGGGCGTTCTCCACCCGAGAGGCCACGCATGCGACCTTGGCTCCGCCCGCTGCGAGGGCCAGGGCAATGGCCTTGCCGATGCCACGGCTGGCGCCGGTGACGAGGGCGGTCTGGCCGGCGAGGGGAGAATTGGTGTCTTGGGAAGCGGTCAAGGTGTGTTTTGGGTGGAGGGTTGGGAGGTGCAAGATAGCCATCCGATGCCTCATCTCGCAACCTTTGGCTGCGGAAGACGGCGGGATAGCCCTATTGGGGGCTGGAAGCCCCCAAATCGGCGGGTGTGGCGCAGGATATGACGGAGGCCTGAGAATCGATTTTGCG
Organism: bacterium; assembly: GCA_024228395.1. GTDB lineage: Bacteria > Planctomycetota > UBA1135 > UBA1135 > NORP259. The sequence continues at coordinate 15,455 of JAAETM010000621.1, forward strand.
CATGATTCCAGCCAGAATGGTGCCGGGACCGGGTTCGAGGAAGGTGGATATGGGGCTATTGCAGGCCCCCTCGCCCTTGCCCAGGGCCCAATTCATGGATCGTTCCCACAAAACGGGAGCGCAGACCTGCTTGGCCAGTTGGTCCTTGAGGGTCTGAGGATCCGATGAGGCGCGCGCGGTCACATTGGACAGCACGGGAATTCGGGCGGGGCTTGTGGGCACGTCGTTCAATGCCGCTTGCAAGCGATCCGCCGCCGGGCGCATGCATTCCGAGTGGAATCCTCCAGCCACGACGAGCTTGCGGGTGCGGCGCACGCCATGCGCTTTGGCGGCCTCCGCTGCCACCTCCAAACCAGCGAACTCACCCGAAAGGATCACCTGCCCGGGTCCATTCAAGTTGGCCACCTGGCATATGCCCTTTTCGGAACCCACTTTGGCAAGGGTTGCAGCTTGCTCTTCGCTGGCCCCCATCAGGCTCAACATGCCGCTCGGAATGCTGTCGGCGGCGTCCTGCATGGCCTGTCCACGCAAGCGTACCAGGCGCAGGCCGTCGGCAAAGGAAAGGACCCCAGCCGCCCAAAGGGCAGTGTACTCGCCCAGGGAAAGGCCGGCGGCAAATGGCGCCTTGCCCAAATCCAAACCTTGGGTTTCGAGCACGCGCAGAATCGACACGCTGGTGGCAAAAATCCCGGGTTGGGCGATGTCGGTGCGGTTGACCTGTTCCCCCGATGACCAGCAGGCCTCGCTCAGGGAAAAGCCGAGTACCTCGTCGGCTTCGGCCCAGGTTTCTTTGGCCACGTCGTGGGCTTCAGCCCAAGCCAGCCCCATTCCTTCGAATTGGGCTCCCTGGCCGGGCATGATCAACGCAGCGCCGTTCATGTTTTCTGTGATGCTCATGGGGGGGGTGCTCCGGTCTACCAACGCATCAAAGAAGCGCCCCAGGTCAGGCCGGCGCCGAACGCCACCATGACCACGAGTTTGCCTTTGACAAAATGTCCACCACGGTGGGCTTCGTCGAGAGCGATGGGGATGGAGCCGGCGGACGTATTGCCGTAGTGCTGGATGTTCAAGAAACAACGCTCACGACCCCAGCCAACCTTCTCCATGGCACTTTCGATGATGCGCATGTTGACCTGGTGCGGAACCACGAGAGCTACCTCATCGGGATCGTAGTCCTTGGTGATCTCTTTCATTAGCGAAGTCATGGTGCTGACCGCAAAGCGGTAGACCTCGCGACCCTTGAGGCGGATGTAGTGATTGTCCTTGTCGTACTCCGGGTGGTCATGCGGGTGCTTGGCGCCACCGGTCGGAATGTGAATGAACTCATATCCTGAGCCATCGGAGCCGAGGATGTTGCCGAGCAATTCCCCCTGTTGGCATTCTTCGAAGGACGTCACCACCGCGGCTCCTGCCCCGTCACCAAAAAGGATGACCGAGGCGCGGTCCTTTTTGTCGAGGTAGCGGGAAAGTGTTTCTGCGCCGATCGCTAGCACGCTCTTGGCGCGTCCAGAAGCCACAAAGGACTCGGCGACTTGCAGGGCTGTGAGGAAACCGGTGCAGGCCGAGGCCACATCAAAAGCGCCCGCGTTCTTTGCACCGATCGCGGTTTGCACAAGCACGGCGCACGAGGGCATCAGGTAGTCCGCCGTCAGGGTCCCGACCACGATTAGATCGATGTCTTCAGCCTTGAGCCCCGCGTTGTCGAGGGCGCGCTCGGCCGCTTCGATCGAAAGTTCCGAGCAGTTCTGCCCGTCCTCAACCCAGCGCCGCTCCTTGATGCCAGTGCGCTGGGTAATCCACTCATCGTTGGTATCCACCATTCCGACGAAGTCATCGTTCTTCATCACGCGCTCGGGTAGGCAAGAGCCAGTACCGGCGATTCCAACACGAATCATTTCCTTCATTATCAGCAGACGGGCAGGGGAGGTGGGTGCGTAATTTGGACTCCGCGCAGGGCGGGTAGGATCCCGGGTGGGCGGTGGCATGGTAGCCCAAGATCGATTTGGATTCCCCCACCCGCAGGTGATGGGGTTTCCTATCCTCGGGTCGTCCCGGGATGGGGAATGCCCTGGGGGTCACTCGGGGGTGATGGCTCCAGCGGTCTGGAGGCCGCTGACAATGTCCTGGTTGACGTGGGTGTCGAGGCCTTTTGCAGCCAATTGCAGGGCATTTTTGACCGCGCGGGAATCGGAGCTTCCGTGGCCGATGATCACGACTCCATCCACTCCAAGCAGCAGGGCACCTCCGTATTCGGAGGAGTCGATGCTGCGGGCGAGCCCCCCCAAGAGGGCGGGGTCGATGGGGACACCTTGCTTCTTGAGCTCATCCACCAGGCGCTTCATCATGAAACTCGCCATGCCTTCCATGAGCTTGAGCACCACATTGCCCGTGAAGCCGTCGGTGAGAATCACGTCGACGTGATCCCGAAAAATGTCTCCACCTTCCACGTTGCCCAAGAAATTCAGGCCGCTGCCTTTGAGCAACGGATAGGCCAGCTGCAGCAGCTCGGTGCCCTTGGATTCCTCTTCACCGATATTGAGCAAACCGACCCGCGGGGAATCGACCCCCATGCAGTCGCGTTGGAGGATGTCCCCCATCACGCCATAGGCCAGGAGATCCTCCGGCTTCGGAGCCGTATTGGCGCCCATGTCGAGTACGGTCACCGGGCGTCCTACCAGGTGCTGAGTAACCGCGATGCCGGGGCGCCGCACGCCTGGCAAGGTTCCTAGCATTAGGGTTGAGGCTCCAACCACTGCGCCGGTGTTGCCCATGCTCACAAAGGCCCCGGTCTCTCCCACGCGCACTGCCTTGGTGCCCAGGGAAATAGAAGACTTGCGCTTGGCCCGTAGGGCTTGCGCAGGTTTCTCCTCCATGCCAATCGCTTCGGGTGCATGCGATATGATGAAACCCGGGTTTCCACCCAGGTTGTTCAAGCTGCTTTCGATTGCAGCTTCGTCGCCAAAGAGAACGATTCGTTCGGGGGGCAGCGGGGATTCTGTGCTCGGATCAACAGTCAGAAGCGCCCCTTCTAGAATGGTTTGAGGAGCGTGATCCCCCCCCAATACATCGAGCCCGATACATGTCTTGCTCATAGGTCATGTGGGCTTCGATAGATCAAGGCCCAAAGCCAATTAGAAGTCTTCGCGCTCAAAAACCTCGATGCCGCCGTCGCCACCTTTTTGGAATCCGTAATGGGTGGATTCCTTTTCATTGATGCGGTGCGGACGGGTCAGGGCGCCGGAGCGAGGGTCCTTTTGCGTGGCCTGATCGTCAAGGCCCAGGTGAGAGCGCTTCATGCGCTTGCGGGACTTGGAGATACGTCTTTTGGGATGGGCCATGGAACCGTTTGGTTGGTGATGTCTCGGGCAGTGCCCGCAAGGAAATCGGCCTGGGAATGGCCGGGACAAGCGGGGAAACATAGCGCCCAATGCCCCCCGAGTCAATGGAAGGCAGTTTGGACTCGAACAAATCCAGGGATGTGGCCCTTGGGGTCCCGGATGGGAACCCCATGGGCAATCAGGCCAAAGTGGACGCCAGGGCTTCCTCAGCGGTGGTTTTGGCCTGGGGGGCGGCATCGACCTTCATTCCCTGGCCCTGGGCGGACTCGGGGCGGCCTCCACCGCCCCCACCGAGCACATTGGCCATGGCTTTGGCCACGTTGCCGGCCTTGAGGCCCTTTTCTAGGGCCTGGCCACGGCAAAGCACCAGGAAGGGAACCTTGTCCCCTGCCCGGCCGATCAATACCAGGGCCAGGTCGGGCCCCAGGGATTGCACCCGCTCCCCGATGGCGCGCAGTCCGTTGCCGTCCATTTCGGGCAGATCGAAAACTCCGCTGGGCACGCCGGAGCGTTCCACAAGAGCGTTCTTGATGCCGTCGAAGGCAGCACCCACATCGCCGCTGGCTTTTTGGCTGCCAGCCTTCTTGGCCTTCTTGAGGTCCTTCATCAGGGATCCCACCCGCTCGGGCAGGTCCTCTTCTTTAACCTTGAGGCTGCGGGCAGCGTCCGCGAGCAGGACGCGCACATTGGCAATGTGATCCAAAGCGCCCTGGTGGGTGAGAGCTTCGATGCGGCGCACTCCGGCTTGGATGGCACGCTCGGTGACGATGACGAAGGGTCCAATGTCCCCGCCGGCGGACACGTGGGTTCCTCCGCAAAGCTCAAGGGACCAACCGCCCACGTCAACAACGCGAACCTCGTCCCCGTACTTCTCACCGAAGAGCGCCATGACGCCGCGCTGCTTGGCCGCGTCAAAAGACTCGACCGTGGTTTGCACCGCGCTGTTGCGCAGGATCTGGGCGTTGACCTTTGCTTCGACCTCGCGCAGTTGTTCGGGCGTCATGCCCTTCGGCTGGCTGAAGTCGAAACGCAAACGCTCTGGGCCCACGTGGGATCCCTGCTGGGTCACATAGTCCCCGAGCACTTGCTGCAACGCTTTGTGCAAGAGGTGCGTGGCCGTGTGGTTGGCCTGGATGCGCGCCCTGCGTTCGGTGTCGACTTCGGCGATCAAGGTCGTGCCGATTTCGGTCTTGCATGTGGCTTTGCCCATGTGCACGACGATGTCGCCGATCCGTTTGGTGTCCTGGACCTCGAAGATGCACTTGCCGGAGGCATCGAGCAAGCGGCCCGTGTCCCCCACTTGGCCTCCGCCCTCCGCATAGAACGGCGAGCCAGCCAGCACCCAACGCTCGCCTTTGCCGTCATCGGGGAAGACCGCGCTGAGGGTGGTTTCGAGTTTGAGGCTTTGGGGGCCAGAATCCCCGTAGGTCGAGGTCGTGGCGGTCAGGTCACTAACCTGCTCAGCGGAGAGTAGCTGCTTGAAGCGGCCTTCGCTCTTGCTGACCTCGCTGTGGGCCTGCTTGGCTTTTTCCCAGCCGGCGTTGTCCAGCTTGAGGCCGCGCTCGGAAGCCATCAACCCCACCAGGTCCTGGGGGAATCCGTAGGTGGCGTACAACTCGTAGGCAGCCACACCCTCAAGCGTTTCGCCCTCGGAGAGCCCCTTGGCAAGTTTGTCGAATTGCACAATGCCGCGCTGCAGGGTGCGTCGGAAAGATTCTTCTTCCGAGCGCATGATCAGTTCCACGTGGTCCTGGCGGGTTTTCATCTCGGGGAAGGATTCACCGAGCACGGCAACTACTGCAGGCACCAGCTTGCAAAGGAACGGTTCCTGCAATTCGAGTGTTTGCAGACCGTAGCGGGATGCGCGGCGGATCAATCGTCGCAGCACGTATCCGCGGCCTTCGTTCGAAGGCAAAGCTCCGTCGGAAAGGGCGCTGGTCACAGCGCGCACGTGGTCGGCACAAACGCGGAAGGCGATGTCTTTCTTTTCGTCCGTGCCATAGGGGTGGCCGGTGATTTTCGAAAGCTCGTCGAAGATCGAAGTGAACAGATCCGTGTCGTAGTTGGAATTTTTGCCTTGCAGGACAGAAAGCACACGCTCGAATCCCATACCCGTGTCGATGCAGCCCGCGGGTAGCGGACGCAAGCTGCCATCATCCAACCGGTTGTATTGCATGAACACCAGGTTGCAGAGTTCGATGAAACGTTCATTGTCGGCGTTGACGCCGATCTCTGGGTTGGCACCGTCGGCGGGGTCGTCGCCCTCGCCACCCCGGTCGATGTGGATTTCAGAGCAGGGGCCGCAGGGGCCGGTCTCCCCCATCTCCCAGAAGTTGTCCTTTTTGCCGCAGCGCAGGATGTGGTTGGGGTCCACATCGGTGTACTCGAGCCAGAGTTGCTCCGCTTCTTCGTCAAACTGCAGACCGTCCTTTTCATCACCGGAAAAAACGGTGATCCACAGGCGTTCCTTGGGGAGTTTCCAAACCTTGGTCAAAAGGTCCCAGTGCCAGATGATGGCCTCCTTCTTAAAGTAATCTCCAAAGGACCAGTTGCCCAGCATCTCGAAGAAGGTGTGGTGGTAGGTATCGACACCAACCTCTTCCAGGTCGTTGTGCTTGCCCTGAACTCGAATGCACTTCTGCGAGTCCACGGCCCGTGAATAATCCCGCGTACCCGTGCCGAGGAATACATCCTTAAACTGGTTCATTCCCGCGTTCATGAACAGAAGGGTCGGATCGTCCTGGGGGAACACCGGTGAAGAGGGCACCACGCGGTGGTCTTGGGCCGCGAAGAAGTCTAGAAAACTCTGGCGGACCGCTTTGGAGGAGGGAAAGGACGGGGGGAGCTGAGACATGGCCACGTGGGTCAAGAAGGAAAGAAGTGCGCTCCGGAAAAGCCCGATTCGTGCCCGCATCCTATGCCAATGCCCCTCCCCCTCCAATACGTGCTTGCTCCAAAATCCGCCCTTCCTCGCAAATCGGGATAGGGGCCCAGGAAAAGGTCTCCTGGGTTCCCCTCCCACGCCACCGGGCATACGGGTCCGTACCACGGCGGTTCGATAGATTGAGGTTACTCGTCCAGATGGGGAATTCCCATTTGGTCGAAGTAGGGAATGTTGAGGACATGATGAATCACTCCGCGTGAGGTCCGCCACCAGCGCTTGGTGTGCCCGGCGACTTCAGCGGCCACGCGCTTCGAAGCTCCTCGCGCCCGTAATTCACGGAAGACCGTTCGGCCACGTTTCCATTGCTTGAGGTGGATTGC
>JAAETM010000622.1 GCA_024228395.1 bacterium
CATCGATCGAAGCCCACGTGAAGATCCGGGAGCGCACGGCGCGTACAACCCTGGATATTTACCTGGCCAACTCGGGGCGCCGCCAGGCGGAGGCCGTACTACTGCTGCCGGTGCCCGATGGGGCCGTGGTTGCGGAATTCCTCTTTGATGGAAATGCCCTGGAGCCGACGGCAGAACTGTTGCCCGCAGCAACAGCCCGCACGACCTACGACGACATCGTTCGTCGTCTGAAGGACCCTGCCCTGCTCGAATTCGCGGGTTACAACCTTGTCCGCTCAAGCGTGTTCCCGGTGCCTGCAGGAGGCAAGCAGCACCTGCGCCTGAGCTACGATCACATACTCGAGGTCAATGGAGAGCGCGTGGATTATGTGCTTCCGCGCAGTGAGGTTCTCACCCATACCGTGCCTTGGAAGATCGACCTGGAGATCCACGAGGAACGACCCATTTCGGTCGTGTACTCACCGAGTCATGAGTTGGAACGTTCCAGGGTCAACGGGGAGTTGTGCTTGCGAAGCCCCTCGACAATGAAGGCGGGCGCATTTCACCTTTCGTACCTGTTGGAGGGTGCGGGTTTTAGCGCGTCCTTCCTGGCATACCCCGATCCCGTAACGGGTGGTGGATACTTCCTGATGATGGCCGGCCTTCCCATCGACGCTAAGCGGCAGGGACTACCCACGCCTCGCGAATTGACCATCGTGTTGGATCGCTCTGGCAGCATGGCGGGGGAGAAGCTCGATCAGACGTTGGCGGCCGTACGCCAGGTGATCGAATCCCTCGAGCCGAACGAGACCTTCAATATCATCGATTACGCCAGTCAGGTCGCCATGTTCGCGCCCCAACCCGTGCCACGCAGTCGCAATAACATCCTTGCCGCACGGGAGTACCTGAAAGCAATCCGACCCACCGGCGGCACCAATATTCACGACGCACTGCTGGCAAGCCTGCGCCAAACGGTCACCCCCGGACACCTGCCCATCGTGCTGTTCCTAACCGATGGTCTACCCACCGTTGGACGCACGGGTGAGGTGGAGATTCGAGACATGGTCAAGGCTGCCAACAAAGGCGGTCAGCGCATCTTTACGATTGGAGTGGGCAAGGACGTGAACGTGCCCCTGCTGGATCGCATCTCCGATGAAACGCGCGCGATGGGAACCTACGTGCTGCCCGGCGAAAACGTGGAAGTCAAAGTCGCTCGCGTGTTCCGACGTTTGAGTGGGCCTTTGCTCAGTGACATCGAGTTGGAGGTCTATGGCGAGGACGGAAAACTGACGACTCGCGCCCTGCGTGAAATGTCCCCGACCTCGATTCCGGATCTATTCGAAGGGGATCCCTTGGTTCTCCTGGGCCGATACAAGGGTCAAGGGAAACTGAAGCTGCGCATGAGTGGGCTGTCCTTCGGCAAGCGGCGCAGTTTCGACGTTCGCTTCGATCTGAGCCATGCCAGTGCACGCAATTCTTTCGTTCCGCGCCTGTGGGCCGGGCGCAAGATCGCATACCTGGTGGACGAAATTCGCCAAGCCGGGGCCCGCGCCGGTGGTCTGAACCTCAGTCAGATCGACGTTTTCACCGATCCCCGCTTCCGTGAGTTGGCGGAGGAGATCCTGCGCCTCTCCACGCGCTTCGGAATCTTGAGCGAGTACACGTCCTTCCTCGCGACCGAGGGCACGCGCCTGGATGATTGGGAAGCGCTGTCGATGAATTGCCGTCAAGAACTCAACGATCGCGCCGTGCAACAACGGTACGGCGAGAGTGCGGTCAATCAGGGTCGCAACTTCAACCGACGTAAGGAGCAGTCCGTAGTCGATTACTCGAACACTTTCTGGGATGCGGATAGCAATCGTGTGACCTTCAATCAGGTCCAGCAGGTTTGCGATCGCGCCTTCTTCCAACGCGGCGGCCAGTGGGTGGATTCCAATCTGGTTGGCTCGGTGGACAAGATCAAACCGGAGCAAACCATTGCCTTCGGTAGCGAGGATCACGCGGAAATTCTGCGGATCCTGGTGGCGCAAGGCCGGCAAGGCCTGCTCTCACTCGAGGGGGACATCCTCCTTCAATTTGAAGGCAAGAGCCTTCTGATTCAGAACACAACCAAGTAACAACAAACTCGAACTAACAACAACTACCATGAAAAACAAACAAGCCACCCCCCTCTCTTTTGTGGGGGCATTGACCCTCGCATTCGTTCCCGCTTATGTGGGCTGTCGCAGCGAAACTCAGACAACCGAAGCCAGTGAGGACACAACCACGCAAGAGGTTGCTGCGGTTGCTGTCCAGCAGGAAGTCCCTGTAGCCCAAACCAGTGGAGCGCTCCTTCACACTGGTCAGCAGGTCCTTCCGGTCGCAATCCAGTCAGGAATGGTGCTGGCTTCCCACGTGGAGCCGGTTACACCAGTTCCCCAACCCGCTCCCGCCATGGCGCCCGCAGGCGCGGGAGTCAATGTGATTGATCTAGCCATTTGTCTTGATACCAGCGGTAGCATGGACGGATTGATCGACTCCGCCAAGCAGACACTTTGGTCCATCGTCAACGACATGGCGCTCGTGGAGCCGGCCCCGGTGCTGCGTGTTGCGCTGTTGACCTTTGGCAACGATGGTCACAATGCGGAGAATGGGTGGGTGCATGTGGATTCACATTTGACCACGGACTTGGACATCATCTCCCAGAAGCTGTTTGCTCTCACAACCAACGGCGGAACGGAGTATGTGGGGCGCGTCGTGAACGCGGCCAGGGCGGACTTGCATTGGAGCGAGGACCCGGGGGCACTCAAACTACTGGTCGTGGCTGGCAATGAGTCCGCTGACCAGGATCCAACCATCTCCTTCCGGGACGCATCCAAGAACGCGATCTCGGCAGGCATCATGGTCAACTCGATCTACTGTGGAGATGCCATGGACAACCTGGCGCCCGCATGGCGCGAAGTTTCCTTGCTGGCCGATGGACACTTCGCATCGATCGATGCGGACAATGGCATGATCGTGATCGATACACCTTTTGATGAGGAGCTCTCTGCGTTGACGGCTTCGGTCAATGACACCTATGTCCCCTGGGGCGAGGAGGGTGCTAAGGGATGTGAAAACCAATGGGCCCAAGATTCGAACAACATGCACCTGAACAATGACGCCATGGCCCAACGAGCGATGGCAAAGAACTCAACCCTGTATGTTTGCTCTTGGGACTTGGTTGATGCTCGCAAAGCAGGTCAGGTTGAGATCAAAGATGTGAAGCGCGAATTCCTAGCGAAGGAGCTGCAAGGCATGTCGGATGAGGAGTTGGCGGCCCACGTCAAGGCGCAGGGTGAGAAGCGCAGTGGCATCCAGGAGAAGGTGACAGCGGTGGCGGCCAAGCGCAGTGCATGGCTAGCAGCCGAGCGGCAGAAGCGCAATGTGGATGACTCCAAGGCCATGGATCGCGTCATGCGCGATGCGATCCGCTCCCAGGCGGCCACCAAGGGCATTCAATTCAAGAAAGAGGTCACGGCCCCTGCCGTTCCCGCCGCCGAATTGGAACCAAAAATAGACGGCTGCTAAATAGGAGTGATCGAAACTGGGCGGGCTGGAGACAGTCCGCCCTTTCTTCGTACAATCAGAGCTCATGTCAAAACTCACCATTCTTGTTGTGGAAGATGATCCTGCGATCCGCCGGGGACTGACCGATAGCCTTGAATTCTCAGGTTATCGGGTCATCGAGTGCGGAGATGGTTTGGAGGCAGACAGGATTCTGCAGGGTGCCGATCTGGACCTGGTTCTGCTGGACGTAGTTCTACCCGGAAAGAACGGGTTTGAAATACTGCCCCAATTGCGACGTGCTCGCCCGAGACTGCCCGTCATCATGGTGACCGCGCGGGGAGCAGAGGAGGATCGAATCAAGGGACTCAAGGGCGGTGCCGATGACTATGTTGTCAAACCCTTCAGTTCCAGCGAGTTGCTCGCGCGAGTGGAGGCGGTGTTGCGGCGTTCTGCCGAGCGCCCCACGGATGTTTCAGCATTGTCGGATGGGGATCGCAAGGTCGACTTCGAGCGACGTGAGGTTTGTTGCTCCGCAGCGGAACCGCGACAGTTGTCCGAGACAGAGGTCGGAATCCTGCGGTACCTCGCTACTTCCAATGGCCGTGCGGTCGCACGTGAAGAACTCCTACAACGGGTTTGGGGTATTGATCCGCGCGGTGTTGAAACGCGCACCGTCGACATGCACATCGCACGTTTGCGCGAAAAGTTGCGCGACGGTGATTGCCAAATCAAGATGCTTGTGACCGTGCGCTCCAAGGGGTACATGCTCGGTGACGGGGTGGAGATCGTCAGGTCATGACCCGTTCCCGCGCACGTTGGTGGATTCTGTATGGCATTGGATCCGTGCTTGTGCTCTTCGCCTTGTGCTGGATCTCTTGGTTCCTGATTGGTTTGGAGGGGGAGAAGCACGAAGCTCAAGCGGACGCTCAGCGCGCCAATGAGATGCGTCTTGCCCTCTGGCGCATGGACTCCTGGCTTGGGCCGCATTTGGCCCACGAAGCGGCACGGCCCTATTTTGAGTACCTGTCCTTCGTGCCCAATGATCGGGCCTATACGCGCTTGCTGAATACCATCGAGCCCGGTGAAGTCCTGCGACCTTCGCCCCTTCTCCATTTCGAGTCGGATATCTTTCCCCTGCACTTCCACCAGGATGGAGTGGATGAGTGGAGCTCCCCCCAAGTGCCCACGGGGAACCAACTGGACTTGGCGCAAACTGGACTGGTTTCCGTCGAGTTTCTCGAGGCAAAGCGCGAGCTATTCAAGAGGTTCAGGGAGGTCTTGGAGCCCGCCGCGATGACGCCCGCTATGGCGTGCGTTGAGGTGGGCTTCAACGGCTGGATTGTGCCGGACGAAGATCTGCCTTCGCCTGATGTGCAGAAGACGCAAGTGGCTCCTCCGCCGCAAACCTCCGGGAGCCCAGAATTCACGAAACGCGTGCAATCCATCATTTCCAACCAGAACAGGGCTAGCCAGAGCTACTCGAACAACCTCAATGATGGGCGACTGACCAAGGACATGCACCAGCAGGCCATTATCGAGCCGCTTTCCAACTGGAAGGGTGCCGATGGTCCGAGTAAGGTGTCGGTTTCGATCGGGCCCCTGCTTCCGATTTGGATGGGGGAGGAATCATCTCCAGGTCCTTTTGAGCTCTACTTCTTGCGCCGCGTGGAAGTTGGAGAGCGAAGAATCCTGCAGGGCTTTCTAGGGGATTGGAGCGCACTGCGAGCTGGCCTTTTGCACGAGATTCGTGATCTTTTCCCAGGGGCCGAAATCAAACTCATTCGCGGTGACCTGGCCGATACCAGCCACGCTGGTGAACTCCTAGCCAGCGTTCCCGCGCGGCTCCAGGTCTCGTACCCGCCGATGGCGGTTTCTGGATTTTGGACTCCTGCTAAGGTCACCTTGGGTTTGGCCTGGTTCGCCACGCTTCTTGCACTTGGAGGCCTCGGTTTCTCCCTGCACGCGAGCATCCTCTATGGGGAAAAGCGCAGTCGCTTTGCGAGCTCGGTGACCCATGAGTTGCGCACTCCCTTGACTACGTTCCGCATGTACACGGAGATGCTCGCAGACGGCATGGTCCAGGGGGAGAAGCGTCAGGAGTACTTGCAGACCCTGCGGAAGGAATCCGACCGGTTGTCGATTCTGGTTGAGAATGTGCTGACCTATGCACGTTTGGAGGACGGCCGTGCCCGCTTGGCCCATGAAGAAGTGCGCGTGGATCAATTGCTGCAACGCAGCCAGGCGGTGTTCTCAAAACGCGCGGAAGATGGTGGCCATGGTGTGCGAGTCGTGAACGAGGTGGAGGAAGGTTGTCACGTGAAGACCGATGGGGGGGCCGTGGAGCAAATCCTGTTCAACCTAGTCGACAATGCTTGCAAGTATGGACACGGAGCGGAACCAGCGGATATCGAAGTGCGCGCCCATGTGGAAGGAGATCGGCTGGGGATTGATGTGCTGGATCATGGACCCGGGGTTTCGGCGGGTGTGGCAGCGGCGATCTTCAAGCCCTTTGACCGCGGAGCCGTGGCCCCAGCCGATCCAAGCCCTGGCATTGGTTTGGGTTTGACATTGAGCCGCGGCCTGGCGCGGGACCTGGGTGGTGAGCTGGAGTTGCGAATGGTGCCCAGTGGCGGTGCGTGTTTCACGCTCGTGCTGCCCATCTGAAGCGCGCGAGCGAAAAGAGGGGGCTGGCGGTATCATCGGGCCATGAAAACTCCTTTCGTTGTTGGCTGTTTCCTTCTTGCTTCCCTGTGTTCCGCCCAAGAACCTGTTTCCGATGATCTGCATGTAATCTCCACGCGGATTTGGCACCCGGGCATTGACCCGACGCCAGAATGGAAGGAAGCTCCTGTCGAGCCAGAGGGATTCATGGTGAACGTTGCGTTCGAGGCGCGGGTGTTTTCTGGTGAGGGAATCCTGTTCCTCAAGCAGAGGGATGTGCAAAACAGTTGGCTTTTGACCCTTAATGGCAAGCCCACTACGGCCCTCAAGAAGTGTGGTGATGGGATGGGGGAGTTTCGCTATGTGATTCCGGAGGGCATCATTGTGGATGGCGAGAATACGCTCACCCTGGTGGGGCAGATACCAACCGATGACATTCTATTTGGGGACATTCGCTATTCGGAAGAGTCCACCCGTGAGTGTTTTGATCTGCGCCAGTTTGCGTTGCATGTCAGTCACGAGGTGGCGGGCGTGCAGGAGAGCATCCCTGCCCGCATCACCATCGTCGACAGCAAGGGTGAGCTGGCAGAAATGTTCTACGCTAGTTTTGAGCATGTGGCATTGCGCCCGGGCAACTTGTACACAGGCACAGGACATGCCACCGCTGAGCTGCCTGTTGGGGACTATGTCGTCTATGCATCTAGAGGCATGGAGTGGAGCCGCGCCAAGGTCGATTTGCATCTCACCGCAGAGCGCCCGCAAACTTCGGTTCAAACCGTGGAATTGAAGTTGGTCCATGAAGTGGACACCCCGGGATTCGTGGCTGCGGACACGCACATTCACACTTTGACCCATAGCGGGCATGGGGATGCTTCCATGGATGAACGCCAAATTACGCTGGCAGGTGAAGGTGTGGAACTAGCCATTGCGACCGACCACAACCATAACATCGACCATCGACCAACCCAGAAACGCATGGGCCTGAGCGCCTATTACACACCTGTGGTGGGGAATGAGGTTAGTACCCCGATCGGTCACTTCAATGCGTTCCCCCTGAACTCTAAGGATCCGGTTCCGCTTCACGAGTCAAGCGACTTGAAAGCCCTGCTCGCCAGCATGCGCTCCAAGGGTGCTCGAACAACAATCTTGAACCACCCCAGGTGGCCGGAAGGCGATAAGGCACCCTTCAATACCATCGGGCTCCATTCGCGTACTGGGTTTTGGAAAGGGCCCTGGGCCAGCGGCTGCGACGTCATGGAATTGATCAACTCCGATATCAAGGAAAAGGACCCCTTGCAGCTCTACCGCGTTTGGTTCTCGTCAATGAACAAGGGTGACAAGGTTGTTTCGGTAGGGTCCTCGGATTCCCACAAAGTTGGCGTTGTCGTCGGCCAAGGTCGCACTTACGTGCAGTCGAAGATCTCGGATGTTTCGAGACTGGATATCAACGAATGCAGCGACAACATTGCCCGTGGACACAGCTCTGTGTCGATGGGCATGTTTGCGGACTTGACCCACGAGGGAAAGCCAGTCATGGGGCAACTGCTGGGCGTGGACGAGGGTTATCGACTGCCCCTCAACCTGGAACTGCGTTTCGCAGACCCTAGTTGGGTAGATTCGGAACGCTTCATCGTGTTCGTGAATGGCCAGTAGGTGTCATCGGCCAACCCAAAAGGGCCCGGCGGCAAGATATCCTTGGATACACGCATTCCCCTGGGCAATGGCCTAAACCTGCCCGATCACGACTATTGGTTGGTCGCTGTGGCCCTGGGTGCCAAGGTCACCGAGCCATTTTGGCCCCTGCGAAACGACTACACCCTGGCCAGCACGAATCCGATTTTTGTAGACGTGGACGGTGATGGGAAGTTCTCCTGTGCGCGTGAGATCGCCGAGCAGCTCTTATCGAAATCGGGTACCGAAGGGACCGCCGTTCTTGAGTTACTGGCGGAAGTGGACGGCGCCGTTGCTGCCCATGTCATGCGCCTGGTCCGTTTGGAATATGACAGACAAGCTAAGAAGCGGATACAGGACCTGAACGACGCCGCGCTACGGGTCAACCCAATCTTGGAGTACTGGATCAAGTAGGGTTGTCCCCTGGTGGGCAACCAGGTGCAGACGATTGTGAAGCTGGCCCAACCCGGACGGCCCACCTGTATAGGCGAGCCATTAGGGTCGAGCCCGAATCGGAGACTCAATACGGCGATTGGGCAGGAGATGTGTCACCACCTCGCATTGGCCAATTTCGTCGACAGGCTATTCGGCTTGGTATGGCTCAGCCGTCATATAAAAGTTGCGGTTGAGTCCAAGCGATTCGAATGGGCTCTCAAGGGCTATTTCGGTGGGGCTTTGCCCAACTCCTAGCCGCATTTCCATGCCGTTGACGGTCACTCCGATCGGCATGTGGAAGCCCTTCACAGCATTCTCAAACCACAGGGCAACACCCCCATTGGTGGCCACGTACTTGAGTACGGGGATTTCTTTTGTGCGCAGGTACTGGTCAAAGAAAGGGCCATAGTCATAACCAGCGTGTTCGCTGATGTACGCCTCGAATTTCGCTGTACTGACGGTGGAGTGCCAGAATTTCGTGTTCAAACCTCGCAGAATGTCGCGCCACTTGGCCGTGTCGTGGATGCTGTGGCGTAGCGTGTGAAGTATGGCCGCCCCCTTGGCGTACATGTCGCCCGATCCCGTTTTGTTGACACCGTAGGGGCCAATGATGGGCTTTTCATTGCGCACTTTCTGCCAGCTACCGATGACATAATCCTGGGCTTGCTTCTCGCTGAAGTGGTACTCCAGGTACAGGTTTTCAGCGTAGGTGGCAAAGGCCTCGTGGATCCACATGTCCCCACTGTCGCGGTGGGAGATGTTGTTCCCGAACCACTCGTGTGCCGTTTCGTGAATGATGATGTAGTCGAAGAGCAGACCCTCTCCAGTCCCGCTCAGGTCACGTCCACGGTAGCCATTCTTGAAGCCGTTTCCGTAGGTGACGGAGCTTTGGTGTTCCATGCCCAAGTACGGAACCACGACCAACTTGAAACCATCCTCGTAGAATGGGTATTTGCCAAACCAGTGCTCAAACGCCTCGAGTGTCATCGGACCCTGCTTGAACTGCTCGGTCGCCTTTTCCACCTGGTGGGGTAGGACCCAATACTGCAGGTCGAGCTTGCCACCCTCGCCTTCGAAAACCCCGTCCATGGAAACGTAGTTTCCAATGTTGGCGTTCACTGCGTAGTTGTTGATGGGGTGGGTTACGCGCCAATGGAATACGTCGAGTTTGTTGATTGGGTCGAAGTCCTTGGAGATCAAACGCCCGTTGGAAACCGCCACAAGGGACTCGGGCACAGACAGGTGAATGTCGATGCCCTGGTTGGGTTCGTCGTAGCCGTGGTCCTTGCAAGGCCACCAAATGCTGGCACCGATTCCTTGGCAGGTGGTGGCGATGAAGGGTGCGCCCTTGTCGTCTTTCTCCCAAGAGATGCCGCCGCTCCAGGGTGGGTTCTCGCTTTCGGTTGGGATGCCTTCGTACGTAAGTACTAGTTCATCCTGCACACCGGCGCCCAAGGTCCAGGGGAAGTGGATCAAGTGCACGTTGCCATTGCGTTCAAGGGTCAATTCGCGGTCGCGAAACTTAGCGCCTGTAATCTCGAGCGGCTCTTGTAGATCGATTTGCATCACACGTCCGGAGTCCAGGGTCGCGAAACGAATTGTGTTGCTACCCGAAATGTTCTTGGTTTCCGGATCGAACCGCAGGTGCAGGTCGTAGTGCAGAAGGTCCCACCAAGCGCGCTCAGGGGTGATCGAGCCGCGCAAGCGGTCGGCCTCAGCAAATGATTCCAACTTGGCGGGTCTGGGGATCTCGATGCTCGTAATGGTCTCCGGGCCAGGGCCCGAGGATTGGCAGCCGATTGTGGCGCCCAGTACCAGAGCGAGTGAGAAAGTTGTAACAGGATGGGTGCGCATGATGGGGGGCGGGAAGGGCCTTCTGTTTTGCGCGCCGATTGTAACTACTCGCCCCGTACGCCTTCATTTGAAAACAGGATTTGCGCGGCCGAATGAGATCGGGGGCATTGACTTTGCGCCTAGGCCTGCTGACTTCGCCATGTCAAGCGCAGGGCGAGTCCCATGGCCAAGGCCCAAAACGCCAAACCAACAATGAAGCGCTTGCCAGCTCCCCGCGACTTGGCCTTAATCCAATTGGACCTCACTCCATCCTCTCCGAAGGCGCGGAAAATCAGATCCCGGTCCTTGAAAACAGAGTGCTGGATGGTCTGCCCCACCAGCGCTGAAGGTGCGTCATCGACCCCATGATAGAAGACGGCGGTAGGGCCATCGGCATAGAACTCCTGGGTCTGGCCATTGGTGGGGCGGGGTTTGTCCTTGAGCGTGAGAATCCTCGCACCGGGCGCCAGGGTCAGCTTCAACTGGTACCGCTTCCGGCGCGAATCTACGATCGGATTAAAGCTAAAGAATGCATATCCCGATGCGGTCGGCGCAGCATGGCCAAGGCTTCCTTGGCGAACCAACACGGGTTCGTCCTTGCTCTCAGGGTCTTGGGGTAGCTGGAAGATGTCCATGCGACATTCACCGGCGGCCGCGTCGAGGCCATTCACTCCAATCGCGATGGTTTGGAGGTCGTTGTGAAGCGGTTGGAAGTCGAGAGTGCCAGGGTCGGATTGAACCGTATTGCCCCAGGGTCGGAACTCTCCCTGCGTGGCGCGCATGGTGGACCAGGGGGCCCAATTGCAAAGGGCCGCGCCGTCAGCGGGTCGTAGGGCCAGGTGAAACATGGAACCCTTGCTTTTAGGTACCGTTTCGAAGATGAAGGTTGCCCATTGCTGGCCCTTGGCTTCTGCGGGTGGATTCCAAGTGACCTGTCGCAAGACCGGCTGTTCGAGGAAATCACCGCGGCCTTCAACAATCCTACGGAGTTCCAGGCTGACTCCGCCGGTGGCTGCGGGCCCTTGACGAACCATCAGGGCATCGAGGCGCTTCAGATCGTCAAAGTCGCAAATGAACAGCTGGCCAGGCGGGAAATGCTGGAACAGTTTGCCGACCGGCGTGCGCTTGGGTCTTATCCGAATGTCAATTTCGGCGGTCTCGCGGTTCAACGCAGTGAACAAGAATACGGATCCGAATACGAGTGTCAGGATGATGGCAAATAGTTGCTTCAGCATGATTACCACCTCCAGTTGAGCCAGGCCTCGCGGGCCAATCCGTGCCATACGAAGAGACCGTCGAAGGCAACCAAAATGATCACAGCGAAGAGGGCGAAGGAGCGATGCAAACGCTTGGGAAGCAACGCGAACAGTCCAGCAACCAAAATGATCGCCAGGGCTGGTCCGACCGGCATCAGATAACGGCCCTTGCTCACGCCACGGAATGCCATCAGCATCAATTGGGTGAATAGGGCGCCCCAGCTCAATATCAGAAGCCGGCGATCGATCCAGACTCGAGAGTGGAAGAGCGTTACCAGGCTCAGTAGGCACAGGACCAGGAACGTGTATCCCCAATAGGGGCTCAGGTCGGGATCCATTGCGCGGCTCTCCCAATTGAAGCTGCCCACAAATGTGCCGCGCAACTTCGCGAGCTCTGCGCCAGAAAAACTAGACTGCAGTCGGCTTAGGTTACTCTGAACACTCAGGGTGACACCTGGGTTGTGCGCGCCAATCCACGCGGCCGCACCAGCGGTGACCACCCCACCCAGTGCGATTAGCGCGAGCACTGTTCCGCGCATGTGTTTACGCGAAGACGGGTGCAACAGGATGGCGAGTCCAACGATGACTACCGTGGATGCGGCGGTAGTTTTTGTAAACAAAGCCAGGGCGCAAACCGCCAGCATGGCGGAGATCCACCAGCGCGAGGACTTGGGCTGATCGTTGGCGCGCTCTGCGGCCTTGAGCCAATGAACTGCCATGAAGAAGAGCAGCGCAACCAGGAAACGTGCGAGCACGTCGTTGCTGACCACCGCCGCGCTGCGGGCGCTCATGGGCCATAGGGCCAGAAAGAGGGTCGCGAGTTTGGCGCCCGGGCCTTCTGGAAAAGCGCGCCGGGCCGCGGCGAAGGTCAGCAGGATCGTGCCCACGAACAAGGCCAAGGAAAGCAGTCTTACCAGGGCGAGCTGGAAGCGTGGCTCCGCGTCTGGGAAGATCAGCAACAGGGGGGCCGACAACCAGTAGTACAGGGGAGGCTGGTGCGCCGCGGAAAAGTGTGGCCTCACCCCATCGAACGAATTCACTTTTGTGCTGCGTCCGGCCCAGTCCACGCGGCGCCAAAAACCCTTGCGGGCCATGGATTCCAGGATGCGATCCTCTTGTGCCTTGATGCCATCCAGTTCGGAACCGCGGAAGCGCCGCTTGATCTGGAGGTGGCTGTCCGGAGCGATCAGCCAGTCGTCGACCGTGTACTCGTAGTCGCTGGGCAGTCCGTGGCCCTGCGAGACCATGACCACATTCTCAAAGTGCCAGGGTTCGTCCTCACCCATCCATTGGGGCAACAGCACCATGAACACCAAACCGTGCAGCAGTGCAATCAATCCGAGGCCGATGCCGGTGCGGATTGTCGGGCTGATGGTGTCTTGGGTCATGGGCGTGGAAGGGGGCGCCGGTCAAGCGTATCAAACGTAGCACGGCGCCAGGCACACCGTCGGTGTAATACGCGCGGCTGTGTCAATACGATGTCCGGCCGGGTTAGCGACCTACCACGTCATAGCCCTGTTCGGACAGGTGCTGAGCGATGGTCGAGCCAGCCTCCTTGGATCGCGTCTCGATCAGGAACTCCACTTCGACCGAACCCATGGGAACCTTCCAGCCGGCCCGGTCGTGGCGCACGTCCAGCACATTGGCTTGCTCGGACTCCATCGACTCGAGGGCCCGGCGCAGGGAGCCCGGTTCATCGTCCATGCGCAGGCAGATACTGGTCAGGCGGCCCCGGCGAGCCAATCCTGATTCGATCAACCGGCCGATCATCGACAGGTCGATGTTGCCACCCGAAATCACCGCGCAAACCGTTTCCCGCGAGCGCACTTTGCCACCCAGCATGGCGGCGATCGGGGTCACTGCCGCGGCCTCTGCCACGACCTTGTTTTTCTCCATGAGTTCGACAACCCCAGAGGCGATTTCCTCCTCGGTAACGGTCACCGTGCGATCGACCAATTGACGCACCACTTCGTAGGTGAGGTCTCCGACCCTGCCCACGCGGATGCCTTCGGCCAGGGTGCTGGGCGAAGCTACGATGCGCTTCTCACCCTCCTGGATAGACTGAACCATGGGGGAGGCGCCTTCCGCCTGCACGCCAATGATGGCCACGTCGGGACGCAAGGCCTTGAGTGCCAACGCCACGCCCGCGATCAAACCGCCGCCACCAATCGGTAGGATTACCGACCCAACGTCAGGGATTTGTTCTGCGATTTCGAGGCCCACTGTACCTTGGCCGTAGATGATCTCCCATTCGTCGAAGGGATGAACCGCCGTGCGCCCTTCGATCTCGGCCAGTTCGCGTGCATGGGCGGCGGCCTGGTCGTAATTGGCTCCATGC
Organism: bacterium; assembly: GCA_024228395.1. GTDB lineage: Bacteria > Planctomycetota > UBA1135 > UBA1135 > NORP259. Next base: position 13,702 of record JAAETM010000622.1, read on the forward strand.
AATACGACCTCCGCCCCATAACCCACGGTGCGTTCGATCTTCATCAAGGCCGTACCGACCGGCATCACAATTTTGGAACTACATCCCGCCAAACTCGCCGCCAGGGCCACACCCTGAGCATGGTTGCCGGCCGAAGCCGCGATCAACCCCTTGGCCCGCGCCTCTTCGGGCAAGGTCAAAATCCGATTCAATGCCCCGCGCACCTTGAACGATCCGGTGCGCTGCAAGTTCTCCAGCTTCAGGAATACGTCCGTGCCAAGCACTTCGCTGAAGGTATACGAGTAGACCGTGGGGGTGGTTCGAATGTACGGCTTCAGCCGCTCCCGCGCGGCCAGAATGTGTTCGAGTTCTGCTTTGGGGTCGAGGGGCTGGCTCATGCACAAATCCTAGCTAGATGCTGTTCGACGAACTGCAAGCGCATCGAGAAACCACTGCATTCCCGGGATAGCGTTCGTATCAAGATGTTTATGGCACGGGCCTTCTTTTGTAGGATGATGTTGTACCAACAAACCACAGAGAAGACCCGATGCGCACCATCCAGAATACCCAGAATCATCTCCCCTTTCAACTGTCAGGCTTGAGCCTGACGAAAGCGTATGCCGA
>JAAETM010000623.1 GCA_024228395.1 bacterium
CGCTGTCTCGTGCCAGCTCGCCCTGCTCCACCACGCCTCGTATCCGATTTCTGTGCGTCGACTCGCAGTTTCGTTTCACGCTTCCTTCAGACGGTCCCTCGCGGTCCCGCCCTTGCGCTTCCCTTCGGTCCCTGTGGCCAGGTCCCGGAAGAACTTTCATCTTCGAGTCAATCATCATGCCAGGCACACTCAAAAAACCGGCGCGCAACTTTCGTTGCGCGCCGGTTTGCTCTTTGGGGTCAGAAACTTCGCCTACTGCGCGGAGTGGCTCTGGGTATTGTCGCCGTCTTTGTCGCCGTCTTTGTTGCCGTAACGCAGGCTGACATTCTCGCGGCCCATTTCCTTGAGGCGGGCGGGGTCCTTGCGCAGACCCAGGTTGTGGGCCTTGGAGACCACGCTTTTCACCGAACGCTGCAGGCGTTGGGCGATGTCTAGGTTTGAATGCACGGGATACAGTTCGCGTAGCAATTCCAGATCGGAAACTCCCCAGCGCGGCATGCGGGTGCTCTTGTCAGCGGGGCCCGTGCGGCGAATAAAAGCCTTGTCCTTGGCGATGCAGAGCTTCTTGGCCTCGGCCTGAATGTCGGACAAGCGCCGGCCAAAGATAATGGCCAAATCCTCATCCCGTCGGGTGCCGTACAAACGCTTGAAACACGCGACCTCATCCTGGTCAAAAGGTACATCCTTCTTGATCAAGGCCAGCTCAACCAACTTGCCATCGATATCCTCCTGGGTACGGCCCATCACGTGGCACAAGGCCTGCATGGTCGAAGCGCCTAGATAGGCCAGAAGGCGCTCTTGCTCCTCCGGGGTCCAAGGACCTGATTTCGGTGCGGCTTGGTAAATCTGCTTGGCCATTTCACGAACAAAAGCAACCGTGCACTTCAACTCGCGTGCAATGGCGCTTTCGTCTCGCTTGCCATACAGCTCCCGAAAGCGGACTACCTGTTCGGTGGACCACGAGGTGTTTCGGGATGTCGTTACTGACTCCTGACCCCATTGCGATTCGGACACATTGATTCCTTGGTTAGATAACAGCAGGTATTGAGAATACCAAACCTTTCGGCCGGAATTAGGAATCCCCGAACAGTCGACCCGGCTCAATGGGCCGAAATCAATGAATCCCTATTTCTAGGCCACAGGAGGTGCCACCTAGGGGAAACCACAAGGAGAAAGGTGGATTTTTTCTTGAGCAAACACCCCTCTGCAAAACGGCAATCCTACTGAAGACCCTTTTCGAGTTCCTCGTGCAACTCGGTTTTCAGCTTCTCGAGCACGTCCAGAATCTGTTTCTCGCTGACCAAGGGTTGCAGGTCCTCCACCAAGCTCCGGACCCGATCCATGGTTGTGGAACGCACCCCCAGGCGTACCTCCGCTAGGAAGTGCGGTGAAACACTAACGCCATCGAAACCCATGCCGAGCAGCATCAAGGCGACCACATACTCGCCGGCGATATCCCCGCAAACCGTGCTGGGACACCCGGCTTCCTGGCAGATCTTGCCGATGTAGGCCAAACTCCGAATGATCGCCGGATGGCAGGGCTCGTACAGCTTGGCCACGAATGGGTTGTCCCGGTCCACGGCGAGCAGGTACTGAACCAGATCATTGGTCCCCACGCTGACAAAGTCCGCCACCTTGACCAGGTCGCGTAGGATCATGAGCGAAGAAGGCACTTCCAACATGACACCAAGGTCCACGCGATCGGGAATGTCATAACCCTGGCTGCGCAATTGGGCCTGGGTGCCCTCCAGCACCTCACGCACTTGGGTCACTTCAGACACGGAGGTCACCATGGGCAACAAAATGCGCACAGGGCCCGAAGCTCCGGCTCTCAAGATCGCGCGAAGTTGAACTCGCATCAGATCCTGCCACTCAAGCGTAATACGCAGCCCACGCCAACCCAGGGCCGGGTTTTCCTCGTCGGGCAATTTAAAGTATGGCAACTGCTTGTCGCCCCCCAAGTCCAAGGTCCGGAAGACCACGGGTTTGCCATTAAAGTGATCCACAACCCGGCGATAGAGTCGGAATTGTTCTTCCTCCGAAGGGAACTGGGTACGCTCCATGTACAGGAACTCGGTACGCAAGAGGCCCACTCCATCGCAATGATCCGGATCAAACGTTCCCAGATCGCGCAGGCTCTCCAGGTTCACGTGAACCCCAAGAACGCCACCATCCTTGGTTCTTGCAGGTTTCGCAGCGACCCGGATTAGGGCCTTGCGCCGTGCCTGACGGCGCTCGCGGGCCACCTCAAAGACCTCGGTGTCCTTGTCCGTGGGATCCAGTTGTATCTGCCCAGAATCCCCATCCACGAGCAAATTCATGCCCTGCTCCAAGCGGCTAAGCAAATTGGGCAAGCCCACGACGCAGGGAATGCCGAATGCACGGGCCAAAACGGCCCCGTGCGAAAAGCGGCCACCGGTGGTTGTCACAATCGCCAAGATGCGCCTGGGATTCATGAAAGTGACGACCTGGGGGCTCAGCTCCTCTGCCGCCAGGATGACCTCCGTCTCCGTGGAGACGACCTGCTCTCGGTCACGCTCCAGAAGTTCGTCCAAAACCACGCGCCAGGGCTCGCTCACATCCGCAGCGTAATCGCGCACGCTGTCCCCCTCCAACTTGCCCATGGTATGGCGCAAGCGTGCGACCAGCGACTGCACGGCGGACTCCGCGTTGATGCGCTCGAGCCGAATGGCCTCGACCACTGAATCCTTGGCACTCGGATCCTTCAGCACCATCTGGTGAACGGCAAAAATACCCGCCTCTTGGGCCCCTGAGGCCCGTTCCACGAAGGCGCGTTGACGTTCCAAGCGTTCGTCCACAATGGAGATCGCGCGTTCCAATCGCTCCAGCTCGGAATCAATTTCGCTGCGGCGCAGGGTCCAGTGGGGAGCTTTGTCCACCCGTGCACCCACCACGTGCACGATTCCGCTGGCAAGGCCAGGGGCGACAGCGATTCCTTTGATAGTAGCCATGATTCCTTCTGAGAGGGGCCTCCCATGCTAGTGGCGTGCCCCGCTTAGAGCCACGATTGCGGGGATTATCCGGTCAAAACATAGGAAATTGCTTTTCTCTTCAGCCCGCGGGTTCCCGGCCCCGATTCGGGGGAGAGGAAACCCCAAGGCAGGGGATACCCACGGGACGCCGGCATCCAGCCCGTCCAACAAGCGGAAGGCGGCCCCAAGTCGTCCCACGACCCATTCCACCCGTAAGACCATGACGACCCACAACAACAAGGACGACGAACCTCTCTCTCCCGAGCGGTCCTCCCCGTCCATATCCAATTCAGCCCCGGAACCCCCTATCGATCCGACCGAGAACGAAGGGAAAGAGGTGACAAAAGCAACCAAACAACCGATCGAACAGCCCACCGTGAGTCTGAGCCAAGATCCTGTCCACCCGCCGAGCAACACCGAGACAACCACCCTAAGCGCCAAGCCCAAGAAGTCCCTTCTCGGGATGGCCATGTTCACTGCGGGTGTTTCCTCGGGAGCCCTGGGTTGCGGACTCACCCTGGCGAGAGGGCCCTTCGCAGACCTCGTGACATTCCTGGAGCCGATGGCCCAACGCGGCCTCACCGGCGGGTCAATGATCTTGACCGGCTTGGTTTTGACCGCCATGTCCGTCGTGGAACGCCAGCTCCGTAAGCAAGCCCAAGCTCTGGAGACGCAGGAAGGCAACGCAGCCATTCTCCAAGACGTTTTCGGTTCCATGGCATCGATCACCACGCGCCTTGCTGCCATCGAGGCTGGCGAACGCCAGGTGTACGCCGAGGCAAACACGATGCGCAACGAGCTGCATCAATACATCGCCAGCCAAGACGGCAAGGAGGAGCAAACCGGTATCTTCCATGTGGCAGCCAGCGTGGACAAGCTCTCCGCCAACGTGGACAGAACTCTGAAGCGCTTCGGAAGCGACCTGGAGAGCAACCTCACCACCGTTCGTGAAGATGCTCAAATCACCAACCAGAAACTCGAGGCCAAACTACAAGAGTTGGAGTCCCAGGAGCTTCCTGACAACACCGAATTGATCGAAGCCCAGGCCCAAACTGCAGAATGCTTGCAAGGCCTGAAATCCGACCTGCAAACCAGCATGGAACACATCATGCAGGAGAAGTTCACCGAGTTGCGACCTCATGAGGCCTACGACGACTCCGCTCTGCTGGCCAGCCAGTCCGAGATTACGGATAGGCTCGCAGCCCTGGAGGGTCATCTGGATAGTATCCGCGCCCGCTTCGGTGAAGTGCAAGACGCGCTACTATGCTCCACTGAGACTCTGAGCCGGGGTGTCCAGGAAACCGTAGATACTCGCGTCGAGGAACTGCGCCGTGAGCTAGAGCAAGTCTGCAACGCTGTGGAATCCGCGATGGAATCCACCCTTGAGAGTCCACCGACACAACACTCGATTTCTTTCGATTCCGTGGTGCCTAGTGCGGACTCCACGCAGGTGTTCCTGGCGTCCGAGCCCGACGTTCAAACCTGGCCCATGGATGGCATCCAGGATGCGACTTCGGCACATCGGATCCAAGAGAACCCACCCCTCAAGATCTTGCACATGCCGTCGGAGGAAGAGATGGCATCGGTCGTCGACGAGGAGCAGGAGCAACTGGCCCATTCCACGGACAATCTCTTCCACGCGATCGCTCCGGCCCAAGAGGAAGAAGCGGATGCCCCCCAGGAAATGGTCATGGACAACATCCCCCAGCCCCACGATCCCGGTCAAGACTCGACGGCTTCCTTCGAAACATCGGAGGACCACGCACCCTTCCTGAGCAGCAACCCGCAAGGCCCTATTCCCGGCACTCCGGGATCACCGTTCCCCGCCCCCATACCGCTCAAGCCTGTCGATTCGGACACGGGCGAGTACCCTCCCATGGAGAGCTCAGGCGAATTCCATAACCCATACGAACCACCTTCTGAGGCCCCTGGATTCCAGGGCCCCGAATGGAACTAGCGATCCGATTCACTGGGAATTGAAAAAGCGCGGGCCGCCCCTTGGGGTGGCCCGCGCTATTTCGTATCAAGCTTGCACGGGTGAGCTCTACTCGCTCTTGCCTTCACCGGGATTCTTCTTGAAGAAGTGGGCAAAGGGAGAGGCGGATGCGCTTTCGGAAGCTTGATTGATCTTGCGCAGATCAACACGCTCACCACGACCCTGCTTGGAATCGCCGCGTTCCTTGCGCGGCCCGCCACGACGGTTCTTGGCTCCACCGAGGCGCATACCACGGGCATCGCCCTGGCGAAGTCCTTCACGGGGATCGCGATCACGTCCACGCCCCCGTCCGCGTCCGCGTCCTCCGCTCCTGCGACGGGACCCCCCACCGGAGGCACGCTCCTTGGCGGGCACGTCCTTGAGGGAAAGCGTGATGCGCTGGCCATTCGGCTCCGTGATACGCGCTCGCACCACTTGACCGATGGACAATAGCTCACGTGCATCGCGAATGTAGCGTGAAGAGATCTGAGAGATGTGCACAATGGCATCCTTCTCCAACCCCAGGTCGATGAAAGCACCAAAGCTGGCCACCGAAGTCACGATACCTTCGACCACACGGTCCTTGGTAATCATGGCCGGATCGGTGTCGGCGGGGAGCAAGCGCGGGCGCATCAACCAGGAGCGAGGATCGCGACCCGGGCGCGACAATTCGCGCATCAAATCGCGCCAGGTATCCTCATCCACGTTGAATGCCTCACGGCGCAGGCCACGGGTCACGCCAGGACGGCCGATACCTTCCTCAACGCTACCACCAACGGACTGCAGGATTTCACGGGCGATGCCATACAGCTCGGGGTGCAAGCAGCTGCCATCCAGGGGCTCCGAAGAATTGGAAACGCGCAAGAATCCCGCCACATTGGTCCATTGGGCTTCGGTCAAAATCTGATCCGTACGCAAAGCTTCGCGGGAAGCGATGGGGCCATTGGCGCGAGCTGCAAAAATGCGGTCGACAGCTTCCGCATCCAAACCGGGCATGTTGATCAGCTCGGAGTGCAGGGCCAAATTCACATCACAGCCCACGTGTGCCACGCAGGACTCCACGGTCTCGGACAGGGCACGCTTCAGGTTGGCCTTGCTAACCAAACCTTGTTCGGAGCCCAAACCCAAGTGGCGCGGGTCGACCTTGAGCAGTTCGGCCATAGGGTTCTGCAAGCGACGACCAAGACTGATCGCCATGCGCTCGGGAACGGCAACGTCGGCGAGCTCCTTGCGGGCCAACTCGGAGTTGGCGTAGCTACCAAGGCCAGCTTCGTTGACGAGGGTGACCGTGAGGCCTTCTTCGCCGGCGGAGAGCACCTTGCGCAGGTGGCGAGCGCCAGCGCGGGCACGCTTGTCATGCCCCGTGGTTAGGAGCTGAACGCCGGTACCTTCGCAGGCGGCCTGCAATTCAACAAGCAAGGCTGCGTCGTCCTTTTCTCCAAGCTCAACACGCGCGGTTTTGATGCAATCGCCACCTTCACCCAAGAATGCCAGCACCCAATCACCTTTGGCACTCACGTCAACACCACAAACCGGACGGCGTCCGTAGGTTGGGGTGAACATGAGCTGGCGCAGGTGGTTGCACAGGAAGCGCAGAGCTTCTGCGTCGCTACGCTCCTTGAGCTCGAGGCGCACATCGGCTTCGATCACAGGAAGCAACCGGGCCAAGTAGGCGCGGCGGGCGATTTCCTGCAACAATTCCTCGTGCATGGGGTCGATGTGGCGGCCCAGGGACGCACGCACCTTGCTCAATGCCAGGGATTGATCCATAGAGATATGTACCGACAATACGCGCTCGCGCTGGGCTTGACGCAGGGCGATCAAGCGGTGACCTTGCACCTGCTTGAGCGGGGACTTGAAGCGGGCCAGGGGCTTGTGGCGACCCAGCTTGTCCATGGACACGTTGACGTGCACTTCAAGCGTTCCGCGCTTGCGCAGCATGCGGCGCAGGGTGGTACGCAGGGCAGCATTGCGGCCCAAACGATCCGAAAGGATGCGCACGGCGCCATTCAAGGCTTCCTCGACCGAGTGGATTCCCTTGTCGGGATTCACGTAGGGCTGACACATAAGTGTCAGAGCTTCGGTGGAGTGGATGTGCGGGGCGGGAGAGGTGTCGACCTCGGGAGCGGCCTCTTGCTTTGCGGCGGGCTCGGCAGGCTTTTCCTCGGTGACGGTTGCTGATGCCGTTACGGTGCTTTCGTCAGCGGGGACTTCGGTGCTTGCTTCGGCAGGCGCATCGGTGCTTGCCTCCACGGGAGTCTCCGCAGGCGCCTCGGCTTGCTTGGCGGCATCCGGCTCCACCGAGGGAGCTTCGATACTGGCTTCCGCGGAAGCCTCTGGAACCTCAGGAGTGGCTTCCACGGTTTCGACGGGAACTGATTCCGAAATTTCAGCCGGTGTTTCCTCCGTCTTAACTTCTTCCGGCGCTGCTTTGGTGGCGGGAGCCTTTTCCTTCGAAGCTTTGTCCCCATCCGATTTCGCGGGGCGGCTGGTCTTGGGCATGGACTTGACCAATTCATCGGCCAAGGCGATCAAGCCGCGGTCCATGGCAAGCTGCACCTCGGGCTCGGGGCGCCGATGGGGCACGAACAGGTCCTCAAGTTCAAAGCGGTCGTTGCATTTTTCGATTCCAGCAACCACCGCGGGGACGAGGCCTTCCAGCTTTTCCAGCTGACGCAGGATCGTGCCGCGGCGACGGTCTAATTCATCCAGTTCGGTGCGCCGCTGAATCAGACGACGGAGTTTTGCTTCGGTGAGTCCGCCGATCTTAGATCGACGTACGCGAGCGATGAACGGAGCATGCAATCCAGCATCCGTCATCTCCAAGACCGCTTGAACCTCGGGTCCTTTGATGGAGAACTCTTTAGCCAGGGTGTTGAGTATTAGTTTCGCAGTCACGATGGGGTCCTCTTTTCAGAGAGGGAGTTGTTGTTGCAATCCCAGCCCGCCATGGGCTCGGTTGCTGATGTTGATATTGGGCTCAAAAGCGAACCCGGTCACTGACAGGCATTTGGGTGTGGCCCTGGGTAGGTGAAAACACCGCATGCAGAACGAACCCTAACCTCCGATCATAGCGGAGGCAGCCTCCGGCGCATGAAAAAAGCTCCCATGGTCCATTTTTTTTCACGTGCCAAGTACCCAACCCCAGGCCCACACCCCGCACGTATCGATCACTCGCAGCCGGGACCCGCGATGTTTCAACCGGCAACAGCACGGACCCCGATTGGTGAACGAAGTTGTTTCGACTCCGAAACCGAAGGTCAGGCCGGCAATTCGTACAGGGAAACCCGGGTTTCCTCACCCAAGAGACCCGCGCCGTCGGCCACGGAGAAGCCGACCTTTTCGTCCAAGCCCGGCACGGCCCAATCCCCCAGGTTGCGGCCGGTGACCGCGTCGCGGGCGACCAACATGGCGCGGCGGGCCAAGTAGAGCTTGCCCCTGTCGGCGGTGATTGAGATATCGGGCAGGTCATCGGCGGGACTGGTCTCGAGCACGTCGAACCAACGTAGGTCTCCCGCACGCTTCAGGTCCAGGGCGACCAAGGATTGGGTGTCACGCGCTCCCATGTCCTTGTGCAAAGCAATGGAAGTGGTCAACTCGCTGGAGCGCGCCGCCGGGAGCAGATTCTCTAATTCGCTGCCCAGGTACATCAGCACCCCAGCCGTACCGCACAAGTCCCGGATCGGTTTCTGCGTGGGCTGCACAAGGATGCGCACGAAATCGCCGGTTGCGGTGTTGATTTCCAAGACTCCATAACCCTTGTCACCGGAAAACACAACGAACGAACGACCCTCCACGATGGTCACATCGTGGTAGCGTTCGCCCTCGCGTCCATAGGTCCAATTCTCGATCAGGGTGAGCGAATCGTAGCAGGCCACAGTGCGACCGGTCGAAAGCAGAATACATGCGGCATTGACCACGCAGTGATCGAAGGGCGGAACGTTTTCGGTGTCGAGCAGTTCGCCGTCGGTGAGCGACTGGCGCACAATGCGATGGCCGGAGGCACTGGGACCGACCACGATCACGTGTTCATCGGAGACGATGCCGGCACCAAAGCCACGTCCATAACCAACCTCACAGGGCACCAACCAAAGTCGCTCGCCCGTGGTGCGATCGAACGCGCCAAGCTTGCCGGGGATCACGTCATCCACCCACTTGCCACCTGCAGGCGGATCATATCCGTGCAGAAGGATGGGACCCTTTGTGGAGAAGGCGAGGCCGTCGACCTCGCTATCGAGTTCGCGGCTCCAACGGCGTTTGGCTGTCTTAGACATGAGTACCATGATACCTGGCAAGGCATCCCGAGGCTACTTAACGGGCGAAGCCCCACGCATTTCCCTGCGCGGGGCTTCACCCTGGTCAGCTAGAAGCTCTGGGCTATGCGTTCTCTTCACGCATCTTCTTAGCCAGGCCCTCGGGCACGTCGCGGTACTCGGCAAGTTCCATGGAATATTGACCACGGCCCTTAGTTGCGCCGCGCAGGGCGGACGAGTAAGCGAACATTTCAGCGATGGGAACCATGGCGCGCACGACGCGCAGATCACCTTGGGTAGCCACGTCGGAGACCTCTCCACGGCGGGAGTTGAGGTCCCCCACAACGGCGCCGAGGTAGTCTTCCGGCACGGAGACTTCCACTTTCATGAAGGGCTCGAGCAACACGGTGTTGTTGTTCTCGACAGCTTGACGGAACGCCAGAATACCAGCGGCCTCGAAAGACTTGTCGGAGGAGTCCACATCGTGGGCTTTGCCGTCGAACAGGGTCGTGCGGCAGCTGACGAAGGGGATGCCAGAGTGTCCACCGGACTTGAAGAAGGTGTTCAAACCAAAGCCGACAGCTTTGATGTACTCCTTGGGTACCGAGCCACCTTTGATGCCGTCCACAAACTCAAAGCCATCGAGCTCGGGGTCGTACTCGAATTTCACGTGCACGACTGCGAACTGACCGGAACCACCCGACTGGCGGATGTAGCGGGCTTCGGTTGACAGGTTCTTCTTCAAGCGCTGCTTGAAGGTCACCTTCGGGCGTCCGGTCACAACGTTGCACTTGTGATCGTTCTTGATGCGGCCGACCATGACTTCCAGGTGCAGCTCACCCATTCCGGAGATGATCAACTGACCGGTCTCCTCGACGGTGACGGCGCGGAAGGACGGGTCCTCGCGACACATGCGACCGATGATCTCGGAGAGCTTGTCGCGGTCCTGGCCGGATTCCGGCTCGAGGGACATGGAGATCACGGCGGGCGGGAACTCGATGGCGGCCAGGGCGATCGGGTTGTCCGGGTCGCACAGGGTGTCACCTGTCACGGTGTTCTTGAGGCCGATCACTGCGGCGATGTCGCCGGCGGGGATCATGTCGGTGGCTTCACGCTTGTTGGCGTGAATCTTGACCAAACGGCCGATGCGCTCGTACTTGCCGGTACGCGGGTTGAGCAGGCGGGAGCCTTTCTCAAGCTTGCCGGAATAAACGCGCACGAAGGTCAGGTCACCGGTGGGCTCGGCGATCGTTTTGAAGGCCATGACACTCACCGGGTCTTCGATGCTCGGCTTACGAGTCGCCGCGTCGGTAGTACGGGGAACAGAGCCTTCCACGTCGGCGATTTCAACCGGAGCGGGAAGGTAGTCGATGACCGCGTCCATGACAAAGCGCACACCTTTGTTCTTGAGAGCAGAGCCTGCCATCACCAGGGTGACCGCCATACTCAAGCTGGCCTTGCGCAGGCCAATCATGATCATCTCTTCAGAGATTTCCTCGTCCTCAAGGAACAGGTCGAGAAGTTCGTCGTCGGCTTCTGCAGCCGCCTCGATCATGGTGTGACGATACTCGAGCGCTTTTTCCATGTGCTCTTCGGGCACCTCACCCTCGTAGTATTCGCGGCCGTCGCCCCCTTCGGGGAAAGTGATGTAGCGCATGCGAACCAGGTCCACAAAACCTTCGAAGTCCGCTTCCGTGCCAACGGGCATCTGGATCGCAATCGGGTTGGCGCCCAGACGCTCCCGGATGGTGCCCATGGCGAACTCAAAGTTGGCGCCGATCTTGTCCATCTTGTTGATGAAACAAACGCGGGGAACCTTGTAGCGGTTGGCCTGACGCCAAACGGTTTCGGACTGGGCCTCGACACCGTTCTTGGCATCGAACACGGCGACAGCACCGTCGAGAACACGCAAGGAGCGCTCCACCTCAACGGTGAAGTCCACGTGGCCCGGGGTGTCGATGATGTTGACCTCATGGCTATTCCAGAAACATGTGGTAGCAGCCGACTGAATTGTGATGCCCCGCTTCTGCTCCTCTTCCAGGTAGTCCATCGTGGCGGCGCCGTCGTGCACCTCACCTGTCTTGTGGATCTTCTGGGTCAAGAAGAGCACCCGCTCGGTGACCGTGGTCTTGCCAGCATCAATGTGGGCCATAATGCCGATGTTGCGCTTGAACGTGGGTCCGTTCGTCTTGCCCTTGGGCATGCGCGGGGATTCTGTTTTGAGAGTGGCCGTCATGACGGTCTGCCGACTGATTCGGTGATAGAAGAGGTAGCGGTGCGGCGCGCTTCATCCGGCGAGGATCGTCGGCGCCATAAGTACAGACCGCTCTCCTTCCCATCAGGAAAAAGCACGCGGTCCAGCGGTCAGAAGAAGGCCGTGAAACCGTCTCTGAGGCGAACGAAGATACGGGGATTGCGGCTCCCGTCAAGGCACTTTCTATAAGTGCGTCAATCCGGCGCCGATTCTCTCACTCCGGGGCCGCCGATCAGGTCGCCATCCAGCTGGCCCTGGTGGCCCAATCCACCGGTGGGAATTCCACGCTCCACGGGACCGTCGGGACCCGTGTAATCGTGGAAGTAGAAGGGAATTCCCTCCCCCTCCCCTTCCTCGGGACGCGTGCTCAAGTGCATATCCAAGTGGGGTTCGGTGAGCGGCACTCCGCGCCCCGAAGAGCCCACTTTGGCCAATACCTGCCCAATTGCGACGATATCACCCTCGGACACGGTCAACGACCCCTGTTGCAGGTGCGCCAAAATGCAGAATTCATGCGGGGCAACTTCGATCACCACGTGGTTTCCACGCTCGGTGCTGTGCTCCACTCGGTGCTGGAAGCTGCGGTCCTCAAGGTCCTGTACGGCCGCCACCACAACCCCCCCTACAGGTGCCAGAACCGCCTCCCCGTAGGAGAGGGATTCCGCCGATACCGTATTATCATAATCCTTGCTACGCCAGCGGGTTCCGTCATCCTCGCGGGCCATAACCAAGCCGTATCGACGATCTGGTTCCAGGGCCAGCGGATTGTGCACACCGCCGCCTCCCCCATACAGCACGCGCCAAGGGCCTCCCGCCACCGGCAAGTGGTACTCCGCCTGGCTCGGAGTATGGCGCCTCGACGAGGGATAACCGTAGGGAATAGGGGCCGTGAAGATGACCAACATTAGAAATAGGAACCCTTCGGTTCGCCAGCGGCGCACCAGAGGAGGCCGCCGCAAGGCCGTCACCAGGCCCAGGACCCCGATAAGCCAAGCGCTGAAGCCGGCCAAGAAGCGGCCCTTCTTATAAAGCCACAGACCCGAATCCCCCCCCGGTCCCCGGAAGATGTAAAGGTGCCCCGACAGGGTTACTATCAGCAGCAACAGGGCCAGGATCGTCCACAGCTCGGGCGGATTCTGGGACATCGGCGGGCGCTCATCGCCCCTGGAGGATTCGGGTTGTTTCACTGGGATCTGTCCAATTGCGACTTAGTGGTCCGTATTAGGTTACCTATCCAATTCGTGGGGAAGGCCCGTCGGAGCCCCTACGCGGGGTGCTTTTCGGGCGCCCGCCAAGCTACCCTGGCCCTTACGCCGTGGCCCGGAACATTCGCCGGGTTTTTTTGGCGACCCACGCTCCAATCACTCCGGGTGGAGTAGCCAGTATGAGGTTTGGAGCTTGACCCACTTGGTCCACTTGGCCCAGAGAGCGTGGGAAGCTCGTTGCAACGGGCGTCATCGGGTCGGTTTCGGATGGATGTGGCTGCCAAGAGCAGCAAAGACCCGGCAATAGCAGGGTTCATACCCCCCGGGGCAATCCGCATCCTCGCGCATTGGATCAGCGATTCCCCCCCCCGACACCAATCTCACCAATCGCATAACGCAACCAAACCTGGACTCAGCAACGCGCAGCCCACGGAAGTAACTCAATCAACCTGCCACCCTCGGAGCGCAAACCAGTCCTTTCTGGGTGAGTCCACTCGCCAACCCAACCCATCCTCCCCCCCGAGTCCGGCGCGCCCAATCCCAGACCGGCCCCCTCAAGCAGATCCTGCGCACCCATCTGCGCACCTTCCTAGATCGCTCCCAAGGCTCCGGCACCCCACGCTCCCTGCCCGCCCACATCACCCGCGAACTGCTCGCTTTCGTCCGCTGCGGCGACCCCACCTTCGGCTTCGCCCGCCTGCGCTGTCCCGCCTGCCTCTTCGA
>JAAETM010000624.1 GCA_024228395.1 bacterium
GGCGCATCGGTTGTGCTCAAGACCAGTTCGTAGGTGCCGATCTCCAGGCCTGCCCACTCGAACTTCGCAAAACCATCCTCCGACACGGGGGTTTCACGACGCTGACTGCGCAGCTCCCCAGTGTCGCCGAGGTCCCGAATCGACAACACAGCAGTCACCTGCCGAATGCCAGACTTGAGCCCAAGGTCCACTTCTCGAATTAGGCTTCCCTGCATTTGTGGCACGAGTGCCACATCGAGTTTGGAGACCTTGCCGGGCGACAATTCCACATCTCGACCTGGCCAAGGTTCCAAACCGCTTGAGATCCAAGGCAGCTCGGACCTCATGTAACTTGACAATTCCCCCTCAAAAGCTCGCACAATCACGTCCCCAGCAGGCAACCCTTCCATCCGATACGAACCATTCGAATCCACCGGGGCTGTGCAAAGAACTCCGGGTGAATGCACGATTAACACACGAACATCGCTGGTTGGATGTGCCCCCAAAGTCACGCGGCCAATCAATGTCGCGGGTTCCGACAAACCTAAGAGCAGGTCCTGCCTACTTGAAGTCAATGGCCCCAATGCCAAGCGCGTCGCCAACATGCCCTCTTGCTTGGCCACCAACTCTCCCGCTTCTCCAAGTTCGACGGCCAAACAAAAACTCCCATCCGCCTCGCTCCATGCAGATACCGGCGCCTTGCCATTGGCCAACCAAAACACCCCTCCACCAGCGACAGCTTGCCCGTCACTGGCATGCACTAAGCGCCCGCACAAGACAGTATCTTCAGCCGCAAGGCCTGGTTCCACACGGTAGCCGAATGGTTCACGCCCTTCATCTGGTACTTGTACCAGGATAGCACCACCTGGTTCTTCAAGTTGTGAGCCACTCGCGGCGTTCACTTCAACACAGTCGTTGGGTGGAGGCTCGTTCGCACCCAAGAGCTCAGTGTTCGAAATTCCAGTCCTGGCCAGGCCCACACTGCAGCCCAAGATCCTCCACTGGAAAGCTCCCAGCAGAAGAACCGCCGCCGCTACAACCAGCCAGATCCTCAAGCCCATCGTTACGGGTTGCCCTAGTTTGAGGTTACCGTCAACCCAAGCTCCGAAGACCCCGCCAGAATCGCCACATTGTAGTCGTTCAGTCGATCCATGCAGGCTTGCAAAGCCAACCGGCCGGCCGTGCTGTTGGCCCCCAGAATCGCCTGATCGAAGGGGGTCACCTGGGCCTGCAACGCATTGACCGCGTCGGTGATTGCCGTGGTCACAGCGACACCATCCGCCGCGCTTCCCACAGCAAACACATCGTCCATGCCAAAACCGTCGTAGTCGAATGCATTGTCAAATGCATCGTAGGAGCCGGTCCAGATGTTCTGAATGCCAAGGCCGTTGTGGATCAAATCCAAGTGCGTGGTGTCACTGAAGTTGGATTGTTCGTCCTGTTCATCCTGCGAGGTGTACGGGGTTAGGATGCGCTCATTGCGCAGTTCGCCAAAACCCAATGTTGCGCTGCCCGTGAGAATGTGCGTTGCCGCGGTTCCTGGGGAGAGCCCTATGAATGTGGTGCGGTAGGCTCCGGTATTCGGTGCCCACGCATCGCGCACAGTGGTCAAATCGGACACCAACATGGCAGCAACCACTCCCAGGTAGGTGCTCCTGCGAGCGAAGTTCAAGGTGGCTGTGTAGTCCGCCTCGGGCCGGGTCCCGGGACCTCCCACGCTAGTATCCTCCCCCCAAAGAAGGAACTCAAGGGCGTGCCATCCGGTAGCTACGCTGGTTGCACCGCCCACGCCGTTTGCCGCGCGCAAAACGGTAGCGTCGATGGTTGGGTAACCTATTTCATCATTGATGATGCCGGAGTTTGGGTCGCCCACCACGTAGTCAATGTAAGACCCATCGACGGGCGCGGCGTTGAGGCTACTGTGCAAGGCGTCGATTGGCCCTCCGTAGAAGCGGGCGGCTTCAGCTTGCAAGTAATAGGGCCGTGCCAAATTCCAAGCGTCCTTCGCATCCTGAAGTGTGCCAGCCGTGGGGCTAGCTAAAAACGCATCGACCGCAATTTGCAGACTCTCCACCAATCCCACCACATCTGAATAATTGGCGAACATCAGATCGGCATGGGACCCGCGCGCACTGATCATGGCCACATTGAGGTCCGCCGCGTCCTGGTCCGTTCCAGCACACGAAGCGGTTAGACCCAACAGGGCCACGGAGATCAGTTTAGAAACGGAGCGCATGAGGGTGCAGCAGGGGGCGCCTGCGAAAGGTCTGTAGGGACGGGCCCAGCGACGTGCTGGCACATAACCGGGACGGTTTTCCTATCGGAAGACAATCCCAGCAACTGAACACTCTCCGGTCAACCCCACGGTTCCCGGCCCAAACTCGCTCCCATGATTAGGAAATGGAGGGTCCCATCCGCACGTCTCTTCGACCCCCTTGGCTATTGCAAGATAGAAAGTAGGGATACGGCATCAGCCACGGCCCACAGCCATCATTTGACCGATGCGTACCAGGAAGCTCGCCTCCCCTACCGGGCTTGTCTCTGATACTACTTCGCCTCGAATGATACTCTCGCCACTGCGTACTCGACGTCCGCGCGAACACCAACTCACCTACCACGGCGTCTTCGCCCCCGCGTCCTCCCTACGCCACCTCATCGTGCCCCGGCCCTCTGCACCTGACCCCGAAGACGAACACTGCCACGGGTCCCCCACCGCCACGGAGCCCACGGAGCCACCCGAGCCCAC
>JAAETM010000625.1 GCA_024228395.1 bacterium
AAAGGCTCAAAGGGCCCTCCAGGCAAGACAGAGTTTGGGGGGGATGGCTTCACCATGATTGGTGTTGCACCTATTGTTCCGGGCGGTTCCTTTTTAGCAGCCAATCTGTCGGACAATAAGGGGATTACCGGTTGTTCAGAAACATGCTCACCATGTCAGTTTTCTCTACACCTGCTGCTCGATATCGATGGGATTTTTCCTGGAGACCAGGACTGGGGATCAGATTTTGAGACAAGCTGGCACGGTGAGCGTACATCCGAGGGGGAAATGGGACCGAACCCTATTGCATGGGAATCTGAAGGTGAAGGAGTGAGTGAAGTGACGGATGGGAGCAACGGATTCCCGAATACTTCGGTCAACTCGTATATAGTCACGGCCTCTGCAGAGTGTGGCGAACAGGCACTTTTAATGGTGACCGCTACTGCGATATGGGGTTCACCCAGCGTGAGCTACACTCTAATTATGTCTTGTGAAATTTGTGATGTGTTTCCTGGACCGAGAATGAGTGCAATACCGGTCCGACCTGGAAGAGCAAGCGGTCCAAGGACTGGATCGTGGAAAATGGACCTTCCGCCTCCCGGGCATGGATTTCCTGGTGGTCCATCTACACCCACTGATCCGGGAGGTACTCCTCCACCTCCTGGGGGGATCGGGCCAGCGACACCGACCGGACCAGGAGGTACACCACCCAACGGCGGTGGGGACGGACCCGCACGGACCGGTACTGGGCCAGCAACGCCAGGGCCCAATGGTCCCGGGACTCCAAGCGAGACATCCCAACGGGAGTCACAATGAATGAACCCAGAGGAACACTCATCTCCAGCGGTAGAGGTCAGGGGGGAACCCACGACGCCTGGGGCAACCTGGTGGATGTCGAGGGCACAAACGAACTAGTTTTAGCCCTGCGTCGAGATGCCTTGAACCGCATCATCAGTCAGAACGCAATCATAAGCCGATGTGGCGGGTCATTAGTTGACACGTCACAGGGCGCAAACGCCCTAGAGGGAAGAAGTTGAAGACAACTCAATCACTAAGGGCGAATGAAGCAATGCTCTTCGGGACTTGGTCCATACTCAAGTGTGCGGCGTTAATTGTCAGCATTTCATGCTTGTCGGTGTTTGTCGGTAGTTGCGGAACTCCATACAAGGCGAGTTCTCTCAGAGCCTGTGAATTGGGTGAAGTTGGTCCAGATGGCGTTGGGGTACAAAACGAGTCCGTTGTGATTTCACTCACTTCAACATCTTCTCAAGCGCGGTTACATGCCGGCGGTAAATCGGAATTCTGGAGTGTGACGCCTGTTCAAATTGGGCAGGATATTGACTCGCGAAGCGGAACATGCGTTTTCAAGTGTGATGCAAATGTTCTTTTCGGCCGTGAGGATTCGGAGCTCCCTGCTGGTCAGGCTCAACCGATAGTGTTGGGCCTTGCTAGCACCAGCATTACATCAGGGGGGTGGGATAATTCGCAGGGGCGTGGTCTGGTATTGGTTCCCTGGGATATGTCCGTCAATGGGAGCGTTTCTGGGAGGCACGCATCGAAGTTGATACTCGTTGATTCGGAGATGCACACATCACAGGTAACTCTTCCTGAAGGAGGAATATTTTCGTGCTTCACCGGAGGGCGAGCATTCGCGCTCGGTGGCGAAGGCCATGAGGGCGTAGATTTTTTTCTGATAGGTGGGCAGTACGATTCCTCAGAGAAGCGCGGGCGAATTGGAATTTTCTCACTCTTGAATGGTCGTTTGGCATTCACTCCCTTCGATTGCAATGAGCTCAAGGCCGCGTACGATCCCACCGACGGGGACCAAAAAGTCTATGTCGATGTGAAGTTGTGCCAAGGGG
This sequence comes from bacterium, assembly GCA_024228395.1. GTDB lineage: Bacteria > Planctomycetota > UBA1135 > UBA1135 > NORP259. Next base: position 1,842 of record JAAETM010000625.1, read on the forward strand.
AGAGGGGTGAAACCTATCTAGCTGGAGTGATCTCCTTGGATGGGAGTTGCGCTTGGTTCCTGGCTCCAATTCATCAGCTGGGAGCTCAGCGTGAGGTCCCTGTGAAAAGCCTAGTTGGCCGAAGCTTCCTACCTCGCCTTGTGGGGAATGCGCTGAATGAGAGTGCGGCCGGAGGAGCTGATCGGTTTCTCATAGCACTGCGCAATCCAGAGAATCTGGTCTCGAGCTCTTTGGGGGAGGTATGGAACCTCTGGGAGTTGAAAGCGCAAATTCCTGTCGAATTAGCCCAAAGGGGTGTTGAGTTGGCATCGGACTTGGAAGGGCACCTAGCACCTGGAATTCACGTGGGCTTCGGCTGGTTCGGAGGGGGGGGAGCTGAAGATCAGTTGTTCTATGCCAGCCAATGGGGATTCGAAGGGTTTCGTACCAAGGTGCGAGAATTTTCGGGAGCGGAGCTTTTTCATCTGGGACCCAAGTCCGCACTAGTTGGTGGGATGGAAGCGAATCTTGACCCTTGGAATATAGCCACGCTGCATTCCAAGCCCGGCGAGGTATACTGGGTTTCGCCGACCCTTAGGGACTACTCTGACCAGGATGGTCATGGATCGATTTCTTTTATCCGCTTGCAGCGTCGTGTAAGAGAGGGTGATCAATCACAACCGGCGAGCCCACTGAATTGGCAGGCTGACAGGGTCGGACGAGTTTCGGCGAGGAACTACGTCCCGAAAAGAGCACGACTCATTAGCTATTGAGCACCCGATACCACAGATACAGTTACGGCGTCGGACCCCCAACCGTCAAGTTTCTACCGGATACCGAGTCGCACACATAACCCCTCATCTGCCCCGAAAAAGTACCGACAACTTGCGCCCCTTCGGCCCAGGGCGAGCCTTCGGATCTTATTGCAATACCGAACCTGGACCACTTCCATCCGCTTCGTCGGCCTTCCACACGAAATCGAGTCTAAGGGGTAAAATCATGGCCTTCCATTTCGATCATGATTACAACATTTGACCAAAGCACCCCCAGCCTAGACCGCTTCGGCCGCCGCACGAAACTGCGCTGGAACCGCCCCTTGCCCTCCGGCAACGTGACCCTGCTAAACTCGCACTACGGCTACGACCGCGACTCGTACCTGACCTCCAGCGATGACAAGGTCATGGACGGCTTTGACGAGCAATTGACCATCGACGGCCTGGGCCGCATCAAAACCTACGAGCGCGGCGCGCAGACCGCGGGTGGTTTCACCGATCGCACCTATCGCATGGAGCGCGGGTTCGATGCCTTGGGCAACATGCTTTCGATCACC
>JAAETM010000626.1 GCA_024228395.1 bacterium
CGCACCCGTTCACGGGGGGGCACCCCCTTCTCGGCCCCAGGAAGGCCGTCAAGTGGGGTTGGGGTGGTTGTCCAAGCCTAAATCCCGACTTCCAGACCTCCGAATAGTCGCTAAAAACGGCCTTGGCGAGCCTCCAGGCGGCCTTGCCCCCCCGTGAACGGTTACCCACGATCTGCGCAAAACGCAGCACAATGACACTGAACTCTGTACCAAATCGGGGCAACCCCTCGTATTCCCCGCTAGGCAGCAGGACATTGCAATTCGAAAGCTGCCGCTAGTTTTGCTATTGGCTAGAGCGCTTTCCCGTCGTTCCGTGAATGCGCTTCGCTGCAATCTCGACGTTCCAGCGAGTGAGTTGCTTGCGGCCCTCTTGTAGATCTTTCGTCTCCCAGGTCACGAAGTGATTTCCTTTGACATACAAGATCGCACGTTCGACCTTGCCCTTCTTCTTTGGCGCACGCGGCGGAGCCGGATCGACGCGGAAATCATAGTGCCCAGCCAATTTGCAGTACGTGCGGTTCAGGGGCGCATCGCCGTCGATACCCCGCGCGAACACCAACTCGCCTACCACGGCGTCTTCGCCCCCGCGTCCTCCCTACGCCACCTCATCGTGCCCCGGCCCTCTGCACCTGACCCCGAAGACGAACACTGCCACGGGTCCCCCACCGCCACGGAGCC
>JAAETM010000627.1 GCA_024228395.1 bacterium
CAGACGGACGCGGGGACGGAATTCCTGTCGAGGGAGTGGGCAGGAAAATGCAGGGAAGTGGGACTGGCCCCAAGGCATGCGCCCCCCGCCTGTCAGGCAATGAATGGCCAAGTGGAGAAGGACCAAGCAACGCTGGCCGATGCCACTAGAGCAATGCTGAAGGGGAGGAGCGTGCCAGAGAAGTACTGGCCCTTAGGACTGCAAACTGCAGCCTTCCTCAAGAATCGCACGCCACATGAGGCCCTAGAGGGGAAACTGCCTGTGGAAGTGGGAACAGGTGAAACCTTCGAGCCATGCAGACTGCGCACTTTCGGTTGCGCAGCGTACGTCCAGATGGAGAAGGGACTAAGGGACGGAAAAGGGGGCGACGTCAGGTGGAATGGGATATTTGTAGGATATTCGCCGGAATCACCTGCATGGCTCATACTTGACCCATGCAGCGGTAGGATCAGGGAGGCATACCACGTAAAGTTTGTGGAGGACAAACCAGGTTTCGACGTAGGTCAAGGGGGCGGCATGCCTCAAGGCAGGGAAATCACCGTGACCCAGCCAACGCCCCAGACGATGGTAGAGGCCTGCCAAGGGGGGCTTACAGAGCCTGAGGACGAGCCCGAACAAGCTGTGGGCGCGGAAGGTGAAAGACGTGACACCGACATAAGGGGAAGTGAGACATCGAGGGGAGCTACAACTGACCCCCACAGGAGCACCAGGACGGGAGCGCCAAGGGACCTGTGGAACCCCTCATCTCCCACCACGGACGGAACGGAGAAGCTGCGCAGAGAAAGGCAAGCATACTCCAACAAAGCCTTGCTGACCATGGCAGCAACCGTGAAATGTCAAGCGGAGGAACCACGAAGTTGGAGAGAGGCGATACTCTCAAAGGACTGGTTGGAGAGCATGCAGCGTGAGAAAGACGCGTTAAAGTCAGCGCATGCGTACACACTAGTGGAACAGGACGCAGGCATGAGAGTGGATAACGGAATTTGGAGGTTCAGGGCAAAGTTAGACCAGAACGGGGAGGTGGCAAAGCTAAAGTCGAGGTACGTACTGGATGGATCGCGTCAGTGGTCGCCCTTCGGGAGGGAAGACACCTACTCCCCGGTGGCGGAGTTGTCATCCATAAGGACTATATTGGCCTGCGCAGCGGAGAAGGGGTGGGAGGTAATCCAGGCAGACTTCACAGCGGCGTACCTGAATGCCAAGCTGAACGAGCCAGTGCACATGCAGCAGCCCCCGGGACTAGTAGAAGGGGGGGACCGGATGGTGTGGAAACTCAGTCGTGCTATCTATGGCATGAAGCAGTCGGGAAAGCTGTGGTATGACGAGTTAAGGGGAACCCTCAAGAAATTAGGATACAGACCCACCATGACCGACCCGTGCATCTTCACACGGAGGAACACCGAAGGAAGGGACATCATCGCCATTTACGTGGATAACCTCCTCGTAACGGGCACGGGGAACAAGGAAAGGCTGGATTCGCTCATCTCGGAGCTGGAAGAATTCTACAACATCACCAACCTCGGATCGATGAGCCACCTGCTAGGAATAGGCATCAGAAAAACGAAAGGAGGAATATACCTGGATCAAGAAGCTTTCATACGGAGCATCCTCAAGGAGGAAGGGGTACTCCTCGCGCCCAGGGGCACACCCTGGTACCACCGAAGCGACGAAGATGTGCCAGGAGAAACGCTCGACACAGAGGAGACGCAGAGCTATAGAAGGCTGCTGGGAAAGCTGATGTACGCGGCGACCTGCACCAGGCCAGACATCAGCTTTGCGGTATCTAGTCTCAGTCGGTGGATGCAAGAGCCCAAGGCCTTGCACCAAAGAAAACTCGTCAGGCTGTGCCAGTACCTGTCTGGCGCCCCCGTGCTTGGGCTACTCTACCGGCGGGAGTCTGTCGATTGCAAAGTGACCACCTATTCGGATGCAGCCCTGGGCCATGATCGATCGCAGGGGAGAGGGAGATCAGGCGTCATAGTCAAGCTCGGCGGGGCACCGGTGTGTTGGGGGAGCCGTGTGCAGCGGACAGTCGCCGACAGCAGCCAAGCTGCGGAGCTGCTCGCCGCCCACGAGGCGACGCAGATGACACTGAAGGTCAACAACCTGTTGGAGGAGCTGGGATGCAAAAGTCAGAAACCCCCGGTGATCCTTGAGGACAACGATGGAATGAGGGCAATGGCCATGGGGGATGTAGGCGGGAAGAAACGATGCAGGCACCTCGCACTCAAGTACCACCTGGTACGCGAGTCGTGCGAGGAAGGGAAGGTGAGGGTCGAACGAG
>JAAETM010000628.1 GCA_024228395.1 bacterium
AGTTTTTCCCGAAAAAACCGTCCAGGGCGGCTGTAGGGGGCAGGAAAGGGGGTAACCTGAGCCCCATGCAAACAGCTCCCCGTGCCATTTGTCTCGTTTCTGGCGGAATGGATAGCGCCGTGACCCTGGCTGAGGCTAAGGTGCGGGGGTTTGAGTGTTTTGCGTTGTCCATGGACTATGGGCAGCGGCACAAGACTGAATTGGAGCGCGCCAAAGCAGTGGCTCAGGCCGGTGGGGCGGCTTGGCATCAGGTGGTTCAGGTGGGGCTTTCTGAACTGGGGGGCTCGGCGCTGACCGACGATATCGACGTGCCCAAGGACCGGGACGGGGACCACATCGGCGAGGGGGTGCCGGTGACCTATGTGCCCGCGCGCAACACGGTCTTCTTGTCGATCGCGCTGGGTTGGGCTGAGGTCTTGGGAGCGCGGCATTTGTTCATTGGTGCCAATCAGGTGGACTACTCGGGCTATCCCGATTGCCGACCGGAGTTCTTGCGCGCCTTTGAAGCACTGGCGGACAAGGCCACCGCAGTCGGGGCCGAGGAAGGGGCGCACTTCAAGGTGGAAGCGCCCTTGCTCGACCTGTCCAAGGCCCAAATTGTTCAGCGCGCAGCCGAGTTGGGTGTGGATTTGTCGCTGACTATCACTTGTTACGATCCGGTGGACCGCGATGGGGTGACCTTTTCCTGCGGCCATTGCGACGCTTGCATCCTTCGCCTCAAAGGTTTTGCCGAAGCCGGCGTGACCGACCCGATACCCTATTTGGAAGATAAACAATCATGAGCGATCCCTTCGAAGGTTGGCCGCTGACCCCGGCCTCCAAGGACGATCCCAGGATCGAGTCCTTTCGCATGCTTCTGGCGGTTGTCGATCGTTTGCGGCGCCCGGGGGATGGTTGTCCTTGGGACTTGAAGCAGACCGAAGTTTCCATGGGGCCGCGCCTGGTGGAGGAGGCTTACGAGTGGATCGAGGCGATCGAAACCGAGGACATTCCCGAGTCCACCGCCGAAGCCGGCGACGTCTTGATGAACCTGCTGCTCATGTGTCGCATCGCCGAAGACAATGGACGTTATGACCTGGGTCAGGTGGCTTTGAACTCCGCTTCGAAACTGGTGCGCCGTCACCCGCACGTGTTTGGCGAGGATGTGGAGACCGAGGCTGAAGGCGTTCTTAGTCGCTGGGAAGCCATCAAGAAGCAGGAACGCGCCGATGGCGGTCAAGAGGACAAGAGCGTGCTCAGCGGATTGCCGGTGGGGTTACCCGCGCTGGTCCGCACCGCGCGCATGGTCAACAAGACCATGGCGGCAGGCTTTCGCTGGTCCAATGTTCAAGGCGCTTGGGACAAGGTTCAAGAGGAGCTCGGCGAGCTGCGGGAGACCTTGCCGGCTTCGGCCCTGGAGGCGGAGCGGAAGCCAGAACTCACCGATGAACAGCGCGACCGAATCGAGTCCGAATTGGGCGATTTGATTGCTTCTGCGGCCATTTTGGGGGAGTACCTGGGTATCGATCCCGAGCGTGCTTGCCGCCTGAGCGCGCGTCGCTTTGAGGAGCGCTTCCGAAAGGTGGAATGTGACCTGGGCGACGGGATGCAGGGTGCTGACGTACCGACCCTCGAAAAGGCCTGGAAGGCCGCGAAGGTGACCGACCAAGCGTAAATACGGTGTCAGGCACGAATTCAATGCAAGAGACCACTCACCCGGTCTGACTCAATTTGGGTGACCTATTCTGGGGCTGATGGCGAACTGCGCGCTCAATTCGCGGTCTTTGGAAAGGAATGGGTTCTTAAGTCGTTGGACTACCGTGGCTTTGATTGAAGGCCTTATGATCTGCCCTGCTTCCCCCTTGCTTTGACTCATTTGCCCATGCTTGCCGCTGCCAAAAAATTGTTTCTCTTTCGCCAACAGGGCGACGCCAAAACCGCCATTCTCGATGATGTGGAGTTGGAGATTGGGGAGCGGGACTTCCACTGCGTAATGGGACCCAGCGGATCTGGCAAGACCACGCTGCTGTACCTGTTGGCCGGCCTGGACGAGCCTTCGGCGGGTTCGGTGCATCTGTCCGACAAGGACCTGAGCCAGCTAGCCGAAAACAAACGCACCCTATTGCGCCGCAAGAGCGTGGCGTTTGTGTTCCAGTACTTTCACCTGCTGCCCAATCTGACCCTGGCCGAGAACATTGGCCTGCCGCTTTGGATTCAGGGCAAGAGCACCGGCTGGGAGCCGATCGCAAAGGACTGGGCCGAGCGCTTGGGGCTTGGGGATCGTTTGCACGCGCTGCCCCACGAGTTGTCGGGTGGCGAACGACAACGCACATCGATCGCGCGCGCTCTGGTGGGTGGGCAGCCTTTGATCTTGGCGGATGAACCCACGGGCAACCTCTCGCAAAAGGCGGGGGCGGAGGTGATGGACCTTTTGCGCCGAGCTGTGGATGAAGAAGGCCGCTCCGTTCTGCTCGTGACCCACAACCCACGCGACGCGGCTCGAGCGGACAAGGTCCAGTTCCTACTGGATGGCCGCCTGGTGGAAGACCCCGTGCTACATGGCCCGGACCTGACCGTCGAACAAGTCCACGAAGCCCTGGGCCAACTACACATCTAATTCATGGGCCTCGGATTCAAACTAGCCGGTAGCAGCCTCAAGGCGCGACCGGGTCGCGCGCTGCTTTCCATTCTCGGCATCGCTTTCGGCGTGGCTATCGCGTCGGGCGTGATGATCCTGGACCACAATACGGTCGAGGGATTGCGCAGCACGCGCGGCAATGAAACCATGCCGGATCTGACCTTGCATGCGCCCCAGGGGGGAGCATCCATCGATGACCTACGCAAGATGGAAGGCGTCAGCCTGGCGATCGAAGGGTTTCAGGAGACCGTGCTCTTCGGCGCGGGGGATGGTTCGGTCCCTAGCCGCGAAAGGGACAAACGCGCGAAGCTCCTGGCCTTTGAAGCCAACCGCTTGGGGGACTTCGGATTGGTCCACATAGCTGATGGGCGCAGTTTGCAAACCGCAGGCGCCATGGAAACCCTGCTCGGTTGGCGCATCGCGGAGGAGTTGGGTTTGAAGGTTGGCGACAGCCTGTGGATGTCGCGGCCCCCGCGCTTGAGCCGCAGGGTCTGCCAGGATGGAAAGTTGGTGAATGTGGGCCAACCTATTTTGGACACACCGGTGCGCTATCCTTTCGAGGTTGTTGGTGTGCTGGCGCGCACGGGTTTGGGTCGCACGGCCAACGGCAACGTGATGGTGACCGGCCATGCGGTGGGGCAGCGTTTGTTCGAAGGCCAACGTGTGCGCTCTACCTTCTGGGCCAAGCAAGATCCCGCAGCCGATAGCGAGGAATTGGAAGCGCGCCTGGCCGCCAACTACGCCATGCAAGTCAATCGCGGGGCCTTGCTCGGCCAAGCCGCGGATGAGCGCGCCTTCCGCACGGGCGTGCGTGTGGCCGGATTGTTCGCGTTGGTGCTGGGGCTGTTCGTGATTTTCCACACCCTCTCCATGTCGCTCACCGAGCGCGTGGTCGAGGTGGGCACCATGCATGCGCTGGGAGCCACGCGAACTCAAATCTCGCGCGTATTCCTGACAGAGGCCCTGCTACAGGCACTGTTGGGCGCACTCTTGGGTGTGGTTCTGGGCATTTTGATGGCCAAGGTCTTGCTGCTTGCGGGTCTGACGACCCTGGGCGCGGGCAAGAACATCGCCCAGTTTGTCATCCCCTGGGGCGTGGTCTTAGGCCTCGCATTCGCCGGCTTCTGCGTCGCTTTGGGTGGTTCGGTTTACCCCTTGATGTTGCTCGGTCGCGCCGATCCGGGTGCTGCTTTGCGTGGCGACAAAGAAGTCACCGGACGCAGCGGAAGCCGCGGGTTTGCCGTGTTTTACGCGGTCCTCATCGCCATTCTGCTGCCGGGCCTTTTCTTTAGCCTGGTGCCTTCGGTGGGCGGATCCGCAGACAGTCTGGCCCGTGTGGTCTTGGGCGCGGTGGGGGTTCTTGTGGCCGTGATCGCCCTAGCATTGGTGGCCCCGCGCTTTATCGCGCAAGGGGCGGCGTGGGTGGTCAAACCCATGGTTCTGTTCGCACCCTTCTCGGCCCGCATGGCGCGCTCAGGCATGCTGCGCTCCCCCGGTCGAATCGGTGCAAGTGCCAGTGCCATCGCGTTGGTCGCCGCCGGTTATATGGGCCTCAGCGGCTTGACCGACAGCTTGCGCGGCGAGATTTCCGTTTGGGCCGAGGAGGCCGCGCAGGGCAAGGTGTGGGTGAAAGGCCTACCCGATACCGAGTTCGACGGAGTCGCTGCGGCCCTGCTCAACGACCCTGCCGTGTTGGGTGTGGAGATGGGTCAAGCACATTTGAATGCGCCCTTCCTGATCACCGGAGTGGACGTGGACTCGATCATGCGGTTCGGCCCATTGAAGGATCAACCCTCCGTGTTGCAGATGATGCGCCATGGACACGGCATGATTCTGAGCCGCCGTCTGGCCCAGGACGGCAAGTACAAGGTTGGCGATGCGATATATCTGGACAAGTCTGGGGGTGAGGTGCAGAAGTTTGTGGTCGCTGCGATCAGCGACGCCTACGGCCACTGGTCGCACCCTGACGAGCGCATGTATGGAATTGTGGAGCGTCGCTACTTGGACAAGGAATTTTGCATCGACAGCGAGCGCGTGAATCGTTTGGCGATCAGGCTCGATGGGGGGGAGGACGTGCAGCGCGTGCGCGAGCAGTTGCTGGCTTATTACGGAGGCCTCGAGGGTGGAGGCCGCGGCGTGGATGAAGAAGCTTGGAGCTTCGAAACCGGCAGCCAAATTTTGGCCTTCCACCGCTTCGACCTGGAGCGGGATTTCAAGCTGTTCGACATCCTGGTCCTGCTCTCCGCCGGGTTGGCTGCGCTGGGCGTGCTCAACGGTCAGCTGCTCGCAACCCTGGAGCGAGCCCGGGAAATTGGCATCGTGAAAGCGCTGGGGGCGAGCCATGGCCAGGTGGCTGCCATGGTCTGGATCGAGGCCTTGGGCCTGGCCTTCGTGGGCGGATTGCTAGGAATTCTGGTCGGCCTTGGCATTGTGCCTCCGGTCATCTCCGCCGTGGAATCCCTATCTGGGCTCGATCTGCCCATGGCAGTGAACCCCTGGAATCCGGTCAAAGCCCTGGTCGGATGCCTCGCCGTGGGCCTCCTCGCGTCCCTGTATCCGATCTATCGTCTGGGCCGCTTCGATACGCTTCGAGCCGTGCGTACCGGCTGAGCTCCTCCTGATTTGGGCTTCAGAATTTGGCCAGATTCGTTCGAACAAACCCTGGACAGGGGTTAGCCGGAGGCTATACTCCGCATCCCCAAACGCGGGGGCGTAGCTCAATTGGTTAGAGTGCCGGCCTGTCACGCCGGAGGTTGCGGGTTCAAGTCCCGTCGCCCTCGCCATTCCTTCTGGGGTGGCTTCATGACACAAGCCGCAACCACCTTCGGGTGGAGTGCTCTAAGCTCCCTCGGGGAGCTTTTTTTGTGTCCCCCGTCATCGCCCGCGTACTGACGATGGAATGGACCCCGCGCACTGCGCCATCAACGACTCCACCATTTGCTCCACACATGAGCCACCCCGAACTCACACCTCCCACCCGGGTCGAAGACGATGCGTCCATGCAACGCATGCTCGACATCTTGCACGATGACAAAGTCATTGCCGTGGACACGGAGGCCGACGGGTTCCATAGTTATCGGGAGCAGGTTTGTTTGGTGCAGGTTACCGGCGGTGGTGAGGACTTCATCGTGGACCCTTTTGCCGACCTGGACATATCCGGGCTGGGCGAGGTGCTGGCCGATCCGAAGCGCATCAAGCTCTTTCATGATTCCGAGTTCGACGTTCTGATCCTCAAGCGCGATTATGGTTTCGAATTCGCGAACCTGTTCGACACGCGTGTGGCCGCGGCCATCCTGGGTTCCAAGGCGCCGGGTTTGGCTTCGGTGCTGCTCGATCACTTTGGCGTGGAGTTGGACAAGTCCATGCAGCGTAGCGATTGGTCCAAGCGTCCGTTGACCGATGCCCAAGTCGCCTACGCGCGGCTCGACACCCACTATCTCGTGGACCTGTACCACGAGCAGCACGCGGAGCTCGAGAAAGAGGATCTGATGATGGTGCTCGACACCGAGTGTCGCCGTCTGGAAAAGATCCTCCCGCCGCCCCATGTGTTCCAGCCCGAAGGTTTTGTGCGCATCAAGGGAGGCCGCGACCTGCGCCCCATGGCGCGCACGATCCTCAAGGAACTCTTCATCCTACGCGACACGCTCGCCAAGGAAAAAAACGTGCCGCCCTTCCGCATCCTGGGTAATCACGTGCTGTTGGCACTGGCCCAGCAACGCCCGCGCTCCGTGCAGGGTTTGACCCAAGTCAAAGGCTGCTCCGGCCTGATCCGCGGTCGTTATGGCGACGACATCATCGACGCTATCGAGGGCGCCCTCGAAAAGGACCCGATCGAACAGTGGCCCCGCGGTCCCAAAAAAACCAGCGCGGAGGACTTCACCGAAGAAGAGCAGGAGCTCAACGACCGGCTCAAGACCGTTCGCAAAAAGGCCTCCGACCGCTTGGATATCGAAGCTGCGTACCTGATGCATCGCACCGCCCTGGCCAGCCTGGCCCGTAGCCAACCCGGGGATTTGGACGAACTCGAAGATGTGACAAAGTTCGAAACCTGGCAAACCGACTGGTTCGGCGATGACTTGCTCGACTGCATCGAGAAGTTCCAAAGCGACTTGAAGGCCGGTACGGCGATCAAGAAAAGCGGTCGCCGCTGGAATCGGGGCTAGCAGGTCGCCGAGAAGCCGCTTTTATTCGGGCGGCCTGCTAAGGGCAGCGAGGGGATGGTGGAGACGAAGGGACTTGAACCCTCGGCCTTCGCGTTGCGAACGCGACGCTCTACCAACTGAGCTACGTCCCCGGATGGATCTGGCCCGATCCGCCGGGGTGGATTGTAGGCGCGGAGGTGGGGCTTGCAAGGCGATCCGAGGAGGGTTTGGGTGAATTGGGGAAGGCTGGCGAGGTTTGTGCATCAAATCCCACCGCGCGGGCCTTGGGGAGGTACTTTTAAGGGCACCTTGCCCATGGCCCCGCGCGGTCGCATTCCTACCGTCCCCACCCCCGAGCGATGTCCCTGAACCTCTTCAATCTGCGACGGATTTTTGATCCGATTCCGGGTGCCTCGCTTTGGGGCGCATTGGGTTGGCTGTGCTTGCTGGGCTTTGCCCCGGGTGCATGGGCGCAGGAGTCGGGTATCGAGGAGCTGGTGGTCATGCGGGGTGAAGCGATCGAATTGGGTGGCGAGGCGGGCGAATCGTTGACGTGGAAGGCGGGGCGCTGGATGGCGGAAGGATCCTTGGAGTGGGGACCGGCCCAGTGGTTGCCTGGTGATGAGGTCACGGAGGATGCGGTGCAGAGCTTCGAAGGAAATCGGGTCCCTCCGATGGTCCCGGGCGCCGTGGTGTTGTTCCGTTGCAAGGACGGTACTTGGGGTTATGTGAAAGCGCTCGGAACCGACGACGAATGGCTGCGGGTGGAGCGCGGCATTTTCCGTGGAGCGGATGGTGTGCTGACCGTTCCGGAAGGTTCGTTGCACGTGGGGGCGGAGCCGGAGGGTTATCGCCTTTCTTGGCCGGCGGAGCGGGACGTGGAATATCGAATCATGCGCTCGGTGGTGGGTGGACCTACCGTGGCGCGGGAAATTGCGCGCGTTCAGGCTGGAATTCATTTGGATCTCGAATGCCCCAAGGGCGTACTAGTGGAATACAGCGTGCGCAGGGTGAGCGAATCGGAGGTGCTAGAAGTGCCCCGTCGCATGCGTATCGTGCGCCAAGATCAGACCGGGGATTGGGCAGTGGAGATGCGCGTGGGGATGGGGATCAATCTGTTGACCGGTGCCGTGGACGGGCCCAATGCTCAAGTGGAAGTACACCAGGTGTTGGGAAATCAAATTCTGTTGCGTTCGGATGAGCGTGCTCCAATCGCCCTTCAAGCCAAATACCAAAACGCGGAGGAGTGGCAGGCACCGGAATACACAACACGCACGTATGTGCCACGGATTCGGTCGGTGGAAATGGGTAGTAGCTGCTTTTTCTTTTTGCCGGACAGTGGCGTCTATGGGAGGCTCAGCTTTCGCCTGGACGACGACAACAACCGTTGTTGGATGACGCGTAACATCAACCTGCATGGAACACGACAATTGCCGCTTCCACCGCCAGCGCCGACCGTGGAATATGACGGTGAGAATGCCTACGTGTCGTGGATCCCGCCCTTCGAAGGTGAGGTCAAAGACTTGGATTCCTTGCTTTGTGAGGTCGCCTACGAAACGCCTGCGGGCAGTGGCGAATGGGTGCAGATTCCCCACGGGCTGGCCACGGATTCGGTCGTGGACTTCCAGGCGAACGTGGCGGGCCCATTGCCCTTGAGCCACGTGCGCTTGCAGTACCGCTATGCCAATGGCGTGAGCTCTGCCCACGGGCCGAGTTCCCCCTTGTTGTGGGTGGATCCTTCCGACGATGCCGCCATGGACGCCGTATTGGGTGAAGCACTCGCAGCCTTGGAAAGTGTAAGTTACGACCAGCGTTACTTGGGCAAGCAGGTGTTGATGCACTTGGGTGAGCGCGCTTGGCCTAGCCTTTTGGACATGGTTTCCGATGGGAGTCGCGCGACGAGTGACTTGGCGCGCGAGGTGCTGTTGGGAGAAAAGGCCATGGAGTCGGGCATGTTGGAGGCCGTTTTGCAGCGGGCCAGCAGTGCCCAGGAGGCGGCGGCACCCTTGCCGGAGGCGTGGTCGAATCCGGATGGGGGCGAGCGCTTGAGGGCCTTGCTCCTGGACTATGGGAAGCCTGAATTGGATGAGTGGTTTCGGCTTATGGAGCGTTTGGACCCCGATCTACGTGTACGCAATCTGGCGAAGCTGTTGAATACAGCACCCCTTCGTCCGGTTCCGATTGAGCAAGTCGATACCCAGGGGTTATGGGTCCAGTTGCAACCCGAGCAACGAGGCGCCGAGGCGTGGCCAGATTGGAATGTTGAGATGCATGGGGTGGACCCGATGGATGGGGCGGCCTCTATTCGTGCGGTGATCGATGGCGGGGATATGGCGGAAGCCCACTGCCTATTCGCCTTGGCGCGTTTGATGGAGACTTTGCCTAGTCAGGGCGCCGATCCGTTCGGCTCCATTCGCCTGGGTTTGGATCTAGTGGAGCAATACCGCAAGCGCAATAAGAAGGTGCTATTGGAAGCGGTGCGCGAAGGAGTACTTGACAGCGGATCTACCCTGATGTCTTGGCGGGACCTCTTGGATTTACGTTTGACACATGGTCCCGAATTAGCGCCCGCGGAACGCACAACGGTGCGTTTACCGGAAGCTAGCTTGGCCGCATTGCAGCAGGTACTCGCTGATTTGGAAGTGGGGAAGCAATCCCATGTGAACATCGTGCTACCAGCTGGAACGTACGGCGCGCAGTCCGGCTTGGACCATTGGGTGGACATCAAGGTGGATGGTGTGGCCTTGATTGGTGAGCCCGGCGTTCGGTTTGAAGTGGGCGTGCGCACCAAGGGCGTTCGGGATGTGATCCTGTGCAACTTGGAGATCAACAACACGGGGGGCAGTGCGGTGTCCCTGGCCGGAGCCACAGGAAGTTTGCGCAATCTAACGCTGAGTGGGGCGCAGACGCCTATTTCCCTGCAGGATTCGGTGGTGGAAATCGACGGGTGCAGTTTGGTTCAAAGCGGTGGGAAGAATTCGGCGTATGGCGTGCGCATGATGGGCCCTAGTATCCTATTGGCACGCGGCAGTCGCTTTGAAGCGGGAACGCTCTTGCTCGGCACGGAAGGTCAGGCTTATCTGGATCGCTGCACCTTGGACGGTGGCCGTCGGCCGGTTCTGCAGGGGCAGAATGGTGGCAGCGCCGTGCTACGCGATTGCGTGATCATGGGCGGCACCATGGGATTCCAAGGCCTCAAAGCGGTTCTCATGGAGGGGGTCCTCTCCACCCTGCGTTTTCAAACCTTTTCAACCCACGAGGGCGTGGTCAGGATTTGTCCGGAGCACAATCGAACTTGGGAGCCTTGGCAGGATTCCAAGGCGGTTCGGCCTTTCGAGGTCTGCCCCCTGCGTGACAAGCGTTAGCAGCGCGCTGGGGATAGTCGGAAGAAATCGGATCCTCGCCACCACCTTTGCAGTTTCCTTGTATGGGTCAGGATAAGCCCTGTCAGGCGTTCATTTGCCACCATTGGCAAGCGGAAAAGAAAACGTAGTTCCCAGCCGTGGTTTCGCTTGGGTGTGGGGGGCCAACACCCTGTTCAGCTCGGGGAGATATGTACCGAAATGATTTCAAGGTGGCTGCATAACCACCCTGCCAAAAAAGCCATGGAATCAAAATCTACAATACTGCTCGCGGCTTCTCAGAAGTCAATCCAAAGTAACCTGTCAGAGGCCCTGTTGGCTGAGGGGTTTGAGCTCCTTTGTGTCGAAAGCCCAGGTGGGTGCCTAGAGGATGCTGGAGAGGAGAGTCCCTGGTTCATGATCGTGGACTCGGAGTACTTGGGTGACGGTGACCAGGGCCTTTCGGGTGCTCTGATCGAACGGATCCGGGTCATGGATGGGCGTTGCATCGTGCTCTATGACCCTTCTCGCGAGTTTGACTTCGAACGGGCCCGTGAAGCCGGAGTGACCAATTTTGTTGCGTACCCTGCTCCACCGGTCCTCGTGATGGGACTGGTCGTTGCCCATGTTTTCGAAGAGTCAGCGGGTGCG
>JAAETM010000629.1 GCA_024228395.1 bacterium
ACCCTGCACCCTGTGAGCAACCAGCCAATAGAGACAACCAGAGGGGGGAACCAGAGCCACCCATGTCAATTTGACATAGGATCCAGAGCCAACTCTGGCTGCAAAAGCCAGATTCACGCGGAAAGTTAGAGCCACCTACACCAGCGCGATCTCTCTGATGTGAAAGCCATCCACATTCTCGATCGGTTTCACATCATGTCCATGCTAAGCAAGGCCATCGACAAGGTGTATTGAGGAGGTAAAGAAGCTGGAAGCTGACGGCTACGACCCCGTACTGAAACGATCCCGCTAGCTCCTGCTCAAGCGCCCCGAAAACCTGACCGAGAAACAATCCGTCACTCTGTCGTCCTTGCTGGAATACAATCTCAAGAGCGTCAGATCTTACTTGCTCAAGAAGCTGCTCCAGCAGCTTTGGGAATGATCTCACCCTGCCTGGGCGTTCGTGGGGCGGGGCGGCCCACAGCAACAATCCTGAGCCGAGTGGGTTTTGAGGAGGCACATCTGCCAATTTTTTGGCTCAAGGTAACACGAGGGGAAAATGTGGATGACGCTGGGGATGCCTGAGTTCCGCCGGTGTTTGGTCAACCTCCCGATACTGGCCGTCCGGATCACCTATTCCTCCCTCCGATCACTGTGCTCGGTGGTGGTCGCTGAGTAGGGTGACCTGATCCATCCACCGAACCGGGTCATGTCCCGTTCATCCAGCAGGCAAGGCGCTTCGCTGGAAAGGGGGTATCCGACCTGGCCGGCCGCGTCTCCTGGTGGGGCCCGAAAAGGTCTGTGGTCGAGCCCCATGATGCAAGCTCGGCGGAGAGTTGATCGTTTCTTCTCCAACGATGACAGGCCCGCGATTGCTGGCAAAAAAGCAGGTACAGGGGCTACACCGGCCCTTCCCACCCATTGCTTGATCTCGGACCTAGCCTGAAGAAAGCTTCAGGTTCTATTCGTGTTGAATGGGCCCGGGAACGGGGGCATATCGGCGTCAAACAGCAGCATCCTCTTGGCCAAAATCACCGGGGGCGGGCGGGGTGATCCCGCCCGCCCCCGAATTTCAACTAGCACGTGATACTAGAAGGTCACGCTCAGTCCATTGGAGAAGTTGGAGGTTGCGCCGGAGGGGCGCATGTCCCGATGCCAAACTTGGAAGTGCCAGGTGCTACCCGCAGTTATAGTTTGGGAACTTCCAGCCAC
>JAAETM010000630.1 GCA_024228395.1 bacterium
CCTGGCAAAGGTCATTCAGTGGATACTGTTATCACTTATATTTTCAATTATCGTCGAGTGGGCTGGCATGGTGCTCTGGTGGCCGGACGAAGGAATCGAGCACAGCCGCACCATGCTCGCCACGGAAATCAGCTATCTCGAGTCCGACTTCAGACGCAGCGTTGTCACATCCGACCCGGCACAGTTCGCCAAACGCTTAGCCGACAACACCTACCACTACCTGTTCGAGGTGACCCGGTTCGTCGATTTCATCCGTTGGGTATCACCGCCACCGGCGGTAGATGAACAAGGACTCAGACCAACCCTGCACAAAATCTACCAACCGACTGCGGAATTCGTGATCGCGATGATGCAGATAACCCAGCTGTTTTCGGTGCGCCTGGCGATTCTCACTTTGGCGATGCCGGTGTTCCTGCTGTTTAGCTTGGTCGCGCTCGTCGATGGACTGGTACAGCGGGATCTGCGGCGGTGGGGTGGGGGACGGGAGAGTTCTTTCGTCTACCATTATGCAAAGAAAGCGGCGTTGCCGCTGGTGGTGGTTACCTGGGTGGTCTATCTGGCTCTACCGTTCAGTCTGCATCCGAGTTTTATTGTCTTGCCATTTGCCGCGATGTTTGCGTTGAGTGTGGCGGTGACGGCGAGTACTTTTAAGAAGTATCTGTGATACAGGGGGTTCTTTAGCCGGTTGCGGGAAATTTTTTTAGCTATCTCGCCTGAGCTTTATTTTGCTAACCAAAAAATTAAGATTGGGTAGCAATCTAATGGTTCGCTTCCAATTTCGCCCAGACCTTCACAATATATTACTGACATTGATGCCCTGACTACAACAGTCAGCAAACGAACGCTGTGGGGGCAGTTGAAGTTGCGTATACTGCATCTCTGCCTTTTCAATGACTGGAACGGATCGTCCGCGATGAGTGATAAAGACAGAGACACCCCAACGGTTTTTATCTCTTCCACCAATAACGACCTGGAGGATTTCCGCAAGGAGGTCGCCATGGCGGCACACCCCGCAAAGTTCCATGCCGATCTGCAGGAGAATTGGACTGCCGAGGATCGCCCGCCTCTGGATGCCTGCCTAGAGCGAGTGCGCAAGGCAGATGCACTGGTGGTCATCGTCGCTCACCGTTATGGCTGGGTGCCTGAAGACCCGAAGCACAACCCGGGGGGCAAGAGTATCACCTGGCTGGAGTGCGAGGAGGCCGTGGCCAACGGGAAACATCTCCTTGCTTTCGTGGTCGATGAGGGTGCCGAGTGGCCCGCCGAATTGAAGGATGACGCTGACCTCAAGCACGCCATAGAGGAGGGCGATTATGCTAAGGCCACCGAGCTCATGAAAGAGACAGAGCTGCGGATCAACCAGCTCAAGGCCTTCAAGAGCTGGATCAACTCGCGGGGACTGCGTCGGACTTTCAAAACCAAAAATGAACTCAAACTGGAAGTGGAGCGGGCACTGAAGGAGTGGCACCCAAAAGCCATCACCCCAAGGAGTGTCCCAACTGATACCTCCAGATCCTTGGAGATTCCCGCCGGCTACCAGGAGTGGCTGGAACGTGAGTGCGCCGATCTCACTTTCGCCACCAGCCTGAAGATCCAGCAGGGCCAGGCCCTGCGCCTGACCCATCTCTATGTTCCGGCCACTATCAGCGGTCAGGAGCGCGAACCGGAACGGGGGAGGGGGCCAGAGGATTTTGAATTCGTTCGGCCAGGCGCTGAAGAGGAGCGGCCCCGGCTCCTGCTGGAACGACTCGGCCGGGATTCGCTCTATGTTGCTGGCGATCCGGGCTCCGGCAAATCCGTATTCTGCCGTTGGGCGGCCCTGTCCACGGTCCTGGGCAAGGTGCCCGATCTCCCGGTGGAGGCCCCGGCGGGCTACAGCGAAACCCTGCCCGACGTGTTACTGGGACGCCTGCCATTGCTGCTGCGCCTGCGCGCCCTGTGGGAGCAACTTCCGCCCCAGCCGGGACACGGCGAGCTATCCCAGGCACAGCTGGAACAGGCCATCGACGCCTGGCTGACCAAGCATCACCCGGGCGGTCTGGATGGGCAAACTGCTCGGGCCTATCTGGCACAAGGCCGGGCGCTCTTGATCCTGGACGGTGTGGACGAGGTGCCGCGCGCTCATGGCGAAGGGACGATGGCCTGGCACCCACGTGCCCTGCTGCTGTCGGGTCTGGCTGCTGCTCTGCCGATCTGGTGTAAAGCGGGTAACCGGGTATTGGTTACCAGCCGCCCTTATGGTCTGGATGATTCTGAACTGCGCCGCCTCGGTCTGGAGCAGGCGTGGCTTGCGCCTCTGAACGACAAACTCCAAAGCTTGTTCGCCTGTCGCTGGTTCACCGCGCTGGAAGGTGCCAAGGTGGGCGACGGCAAGGCAAAAGAGCTGATCGACCACATCGCTGCCCGGCGCGACATCGCCCACTTGTTGGAGAACCCCATGCTGCTCACCGCTGTTTGCGTGCTGTTCGGCCACGGTGGACGGTTGCCGGAGGATAAGTTCGAACTCTATGACCGGATCGTCGACTATGTGCTCTACAACCGCTATCCGGAATCTGCCGGTGACCGGCGCCGGGTGCGCGAGCGCCTGGGCTTCATCGCCGCGGGAATGCACACCGGTGAACCCTTGGGCGAAACCCGGGAGACCCCTGAACCCGAGGCGAGCCATGCACAGCTCGAACAGCTGCTGCGTGCCTTCGGGCAGGCGAGCCCGTCCACCGAGAAAGGTGTGCTTGAAGTCGCCGATCGCCTGGATGAACTCCTCTCCGAGAGTGGCCTGCTGCTGCCCCGGGAGGGCAAGCGCGGTGGATTCTACCACTTATCCTTCCAGGAGTTCCTGGCCGCCGAACGTCTCGCGGTGCTCGCCGCAGATCAGGGCGCGGAGGCCTGGTACACCCTGTTCCTGCGGCGCGCTCCCTCGGCAGAATGGCGCTATACCCTGGACTTCCTGTTTGGTGCCTACCTGTTCCGCCACGCCAGCACCCAGGCGGGCATCTGCCTTCTGGGCCGGTTGATCGACACTATTCGGCCGGATGCCCTGGCAGTGGACGCCAATCTGGCCTGGGCCCTGGCGGATTGCCTGGACATTGCTCTGGCCAAGGGCTGCGAACTGCCCGAGGAGAAGCTGGCGCGCTTCCGCCTGCTCTGTCTCGCTGCCATCGAGCAGGAGATCCCACTGCAGCCGCGGCAGGCACTGGGCCTGATCCTGGGTCGTATCGACGATCCGCGTATCCTCGATCCAATGGACCCGGCGGGCTACGTGCAAATCCCGCCTGAACGTTACCCCTTCCAGGATGACTGGATTGAGATTGAGGAAGCCTATTGGCTCGCCCGCTATCCGGTGACCAACGGCCAGTTCAAGAAATTTATCGAGGACGGCGGTTACCTTAATAAGGAGCACTGGTCACCCGAAGGTTGGGAGTGGCTGCAAAAGGATCCAGTTTCTGAACCGCGATTTTTCCATGATCATCGCTACGATGCCCCAAACCAACCGGTGGTTGGGGTCTCCTGGTGGGAAGCAGAGGCATTCTGCCGCTGGGCGGGTGGCCGGTTGCCCTCGGAACAGGAGTGGGAGTCTGCCGCCCGGGGCCGAGAGGCCCGCGAATATCCCTGGGACGGCCCTTGGGAGGATGGCATCTGCAACACTAGAGAGTCGCGCCTGGGCACCACGTCCCCCGTGGGACTGTTTCCCCGCTCCAGGCAGGCGGATTTCAATTTGGAGGACATGGCCGGCAATGTCTGGGAATGGGTTTCTGACAATGGC
>JAAETM010000631.1 GCA_024228395.1 bacterium
TAGCAAAACGCCGTCGTATTCGTCGACCAGGGTATCCAGGTGTAGGTTTGTGCCCAAGCGGCGTCCTCCCTCGAATTCCGGGCCGAAGGCCAAGAGGCGCGCCACGTCTTCGCGCAGCACTTCCCGGGGCAAACGGTACTCGGGGATTCCGGAGAGCAACAAGCCGCCGGCTTCATCCGCGGCGTCGAAGAGTTTGACATCGTGGCCACGAACCCAGAGGTCATAGGCTGCTGCCAGGCCTGCGGGACCGGCGCCCACGATCGCTACCCGCTTGCCACTCTCCGGGTCACGCTTGGGAGCTTCCGGTTGGTAGTCATTGCTGCGCGCCCAATCAACCGCGTAACGCTTGAGGTCATTGATAGCGACCGAGCGCTCGCCGGAACCTTTGGAGCAAACCGATTCACAGGGCCGGTCGCAGACGCGGCAAACCGAACCGGGCAGGGCTAGCTCTTCTAGGATCATCTCGAAGGCCGTGCCGGGTTCGCCCGCGGCGATGCGCGTGGCGTAACCCTGTACGCAGAGCATCAGGGGGCAAGCCTCCGCGCAGGGTGCGATCTCCGGCCTTTCCGCCCCGGGCGTTCCTTCGAGGGAGCGGGCTCGCACCATGGTGCGTTCGACGTTGAGTTGAATGCCCAAGTCGCAGCGGTGCCCACAGCCGGAGCGTCCGCATTCCGCGCACTTGTCCGCGTCGACAAAATAGGTCTCTACGACCTGCTCTTCGGGCTCTTCTTCGATGCCCGCCTTTTGGGTAAACATCGGGCAGGGTCGCTCGGCGATGACCACACTCAACCCGTCGAATTCCTCCGCCTTTTGGAAGGCGGCGATGGTGGCAGCCAGGTCATTGGGGTCCACGCACTCGACCTGTTTGGCTCCCAGGGCGCGCACGATGCCTTCGATGTCCACGTTGCTCTCGAGGCGTCCCTGGTTCACGGTCGCGGAAGGACTCTCTTGGAATCCGGTCATGGCGGTGACCGAATTGTCCAGGATCACGGCGATCATCGGCACGTTCTCCTTGATGACGTTCAGCAACACGGGCATGCCCGAGTGGAAGAAGGTGGAGTCGCCGAGGAAACCCACCGTGCGAGCGCCGGTGGTGCGTGCAACGCCGGCCGCCAAAGCCAAGCTGGAACCCATCGAAAGCAGGGCGTCGCCGGTGGAGAGGGGTGGCGCGACACCCAACGTGTAGCAGCCGATGTCGTTGAAGAAGAGCACGTCATCGGGCAGGGCGGAGCGCACCGCAAAGAATGCGGAACGGTGCGGGCAGGACGCGCACAGGATCGGCGGCCGGCCGGGCAAATCTTCGAGCGGGGTGGGCTCACAGATCGGCACGTCCACTTCAAAGGCCTTGGCCAAACCGGCGTGAATGATCGCGGGGGTGTATTCGCCCATCACCGGCAGGTGATCGGTGCGCTTGCCGATGACTTGGGTGGGGATCTTATGCAGGTGCAAAAGCGCGCGCACGTGATCTTCGATGTAAGGGGAGAGTTCCTCAACCACCAAGACCGTGTCCAACTTGCGAAGGGCACTCAACAGAGCTTGCTCCGGCAGGGGATAGATGGCCGCTAGGGAAAGCAGGGTGATCTTGTCGAAGAGCTCACCCCGGTCCAGAATCTCTTCGCAGGTGGAGGCTGGGGCTCCGCTCGATAGCACACCAACCGAGCCGCTTCCTTTGGCCGTGAAAAAGGAACCCTGTTCCACGAAAGCCTGGGCGCGTTTGAGGCGGTCCTCGATCTCCACGCGCATGCGGCGCGCATTGGCGGGTACGGGCAGCAAGCTGCCAGGATCGCGCACGAATGAGGGCATCGGGCGCTTTTCTATGGCGCCGTACCGAACGGTGGAGCGGGTGTGACAGACTCTTGTCGTGGGCCTTAACAGCACGGGCAACTGACAGCGTTCCGACAGCTCGAATGCAAAGCGCGTGGCCTCCAGCGCATCCTGCGCGTTGCGCGGATCCAGGGTGGGCAGGTGCAGCGTATCGGCCAGGTGCCTTTGGTCCTGCTCATTGGGACTCGTCATGCAGGAGGGGTCGCCTGCGCTGACGATCACCATTCCCGCGCGCGTGCCGATGTAGGGCATGGTGGTCAGCGGGTCGCCAGCGGACATGAGCCCCAGGTGCTTCATGGCCACGATCGAACGGGCGCCCGCAAGCGATGCGGCATAGGCCGTTTCAAGGGCGATCTTTTCGTTGACCGAATACTCGAAGGGGATGCCGAGGGTGGGCGCCAGCATGGCAAAGGCGTCGGTGACTTCGGTCGAGGGGGTGCCCGGGTAACCACAAGCAAAGCCCACGCCCGCTTCGATCGCGCCGCGGGCGATCGCTTCGTTGCCGATCAGGAATTCGATGTGCCCCGGCTCGTCGCGCAGCAGGGGGTGATCGTGTGCCGAGGAGGGGGAAGCGCTCATGCGTTGTCCGGGTTGTCGCTGCTTTTCTCCACCCAGAAGCGCCGCAGGCAGGACGAATCGCCAGCGGGCAGCGATTCGAGGGTCTCCCAGCGTAGGTCGCAGCCTGACTTGTTGTTGATGGCGTTCACGCTGAATTCGAACCAGCGGTCGCATCCGGGTTGGTCCTCTTTCTCCAAGCCCAGCTTCTTGTGCCAATCGAGCCAGGGGCAGGCGCTGTGGCGCACGAAAGCCTCGCTGTCGTCGGCTCCCGGCTCCACCACGGCATCCTCGCCCATGCACTGGCTGCTCCAAGCCACGCTCGAAGCGATTTGCATCGCAAGTGGCTGGTCTTCCTTTAAATGCTTGGCGTAGGAATCTCCGGTCTGCTTTCCCACGATCTCCCACATCCGGTTGACCGCATCCTCCGGGTCGAGATCGGGGCACATCTCCTGGACGGCCTGCCGCCAGGCAAAATGTTGTGCCCGGGAAATCTGACAGAGAATGCCAAACCGCTTTTCGATGGGAAGGTCGCTCATGGTGCTGGGGGGGGAGACTGGGGGCCTGAAAGGCCGGGTTCTGGGGCCAAGGGGGATGGAACCGATTTTGGGGCTCCTAGCTTATCAGGAGTGGCTCAAAATGGAGGCTGAATTGCCTTCTAGCCGCCTGGACAGCCCGGGCAGGAACCAAACGGGAGAAGGACGATCGATGCCCGCAGCAGGGGGCGAGCCCCGGCGGGAAGGCCTCCGGGGGCTGGCCCCGTCTGGCAGCGCGATCACCTGGGGGCTTGCGTTGCTTTGGACTCGTTGCTTGGGGAGTTTTGCGCCAGACTCAACTCCGCGATTAGGGGCAGGTGGTCGCTGCCGATATCGGGTCCCACGCGCAGCTCTTGCACCTGCCAGCGTGGGCCCACAAGCACCGCGTCGATGGGGATGCGTAGGAATGCGGGCAGGCCGGCGGGCCATGTGGGCAAGATCCCGA
Organism: bacterium; assembly: GCA_024228395.1. GTDB lineage: Bacteria > Planctomycetota > UBA1135 > UBA1135 > NORP259. Next base: position 3,361 of record JAAETM010000631.1, read on the forward strand.
ATCCGTGTCGAGCGTCATGCAGGGGGGTGCCTTGCAGCTGTCGATAGGTGTGGGACCAGGGGGTGGCGTTCAGGTCGCCTATCAAGAGGGCCGCCTCGTGCTGTAGCTCTTCGCGCAGGCACAGTTCGGCCACCTGGGCCCGTGCGGTGTTGCTGGCATAACGATGGATCGGCGGGTAGGGGTGCGCGAAGATGAAGGGGACTTTTCGGCCGTTCCAGTGCAGGCTGGAAAGGAGCGTGGCGGACCCGGTGGGGGTCAACACGGGCCAGGTGGAATTCTCCAGGGGAAAGCGGCTGAAGACCGCGATGCCGAAGTTATCGTCACGGGGTCGGATCTCCCGGTGGGGCCAGGCTTGGAGGTCCATGGAGACGGCCTCTTGCCAGGCCTCGGAGAACTCGAGCAGGGCGATGATGTCGGGCTGTTCTTGCTGCACTAGCTGGACCAACTCCCCGTAGCGTTGATTGTGCGTGAGCACGTTGGCGTACAGGATCTTGAGGGTTTCGCCCTGGTTGGCGGGGGCGGCGGTCGGACCCTGGTAGAGGGGCCAGATGAGCAGCGCGTTGAGCAGCAGGCCCGCACCAGCCAATCCCGCATTGCGCCACTGGCGCAGCAGCAGGGCCAGGACGAAGAGCAAGCTCGCTCCGATCAGGTATTGCAGTCGGAAGTGGCTGAACAGGTCCAGGGTCCAGTGGCTATCTCCGGCGAAACCAAGCAGGGAGCCGGCGATGCCGCCCAGGATCGTGACGGCCATGGCGGCTGCGACCAGCCCCCGAATACTGGAAAGGACGGGGCGCGGGGCTTGGGCCGGTTCGTTCGACATGGGGATCGTCACTGGGATAGGGCACGCAGTTGGCCACAGGCAGCGGACTCCTGCAAACCACGCGACCAGCGGATGGGAGCCACCAGGCCCGCGTCCTGCAGGTACCGTTGGAAACCCTCTACGGCTTCCGTGCGCGGCCTCTGGTAGGGCAGGTCACGACTTGGGTTGTAGGGGATCAGGTTGATCGTGGCGCGGCGGCCTTGCAAGCATTCGGCCAGGGCCTGCGCGTGCTCCGGCGTGTCGGTGTCCTCGCCCAGCAGCACGTATTCGTAGGTGACCTCGCGGCCAGTCTTTTCGAACCAGTAGTCGCCGGCGGCCAACACGTCTTCGATGGGAACGCCCGCCATGGCGGGCACCAGGGCGTCGCGTTGCTCTTGAAAGGGCGTGTGCAAGGAGATCGCCAGGTCAAAACGTGGGTTTTCGTCGGCCGCTTTGCGCAGGCGGTCGGGGAAACCCACGCTGGATACGGTGATCTTGCGAGCGCCGATGTCGAGGCCTTCGCGCACGGTGGCCAGGGCTTCTTGCACGGCCGCGAAGTTGAGCAGCGGTTCGCCGATGCCCATGACCACGCAGCGAGCGATGGGACCCAGGGCGCGTGCGCGCACGAACTGTTCGACGATTTCGTGGGCCTTCAGGTTGCGGATCAAACCGCCCAGGCCCGAGGCGCAGAAGGTGCAGCCCACCGGGCAGCCCGCCTGGGTCGAAACGCAGATCGTGGCACCACGTTCCGAGTTCTTGCGCAGGCTGGGCATGTGGACCGTTTCGATCGCCACGCGCCCTTCGAGCCCGCGCTCGAACTCGGTCAGGAATTTGATCGTGCCGTCCTTGCTGACAACCCGGTCGTTCTCCTGGCCCGCCAAAAGGGGCAGCTTGGTGGGTAGGGCCTCGCGCAAGGCGGCCGGCAAGGAGGTCAAGCCATGCGCGTCCAACAAGCCCTTTTCGAGCACTTGTTTGCGCAGCACCTTGGCGTGGAATTTCTGGCCGCCAAGCTCCACGATGCGTGCTTGCAGGCCTTCGGGGTCGTACTGATAGAGGCTCTTGGGCCGCGTGTCCTCGGTCACCTTTGGGACTCCCGCTTGTCCATGTGCGCGTGCAACAGCTCGGCGATTTCCTCGGCTTGTTCGAGGGCCGCCTGCTTGCTGGGCGGGTTGGCTCCACCCACGGCCCGGTGACCACCGCCGCCGTACTTGCCCAGCAATTCACCCACGTGCACCCCGTCGGCGGGTTGGTTCCAGGGGTTTTCGCCGCAGGTGATGTGGAAGCCAGCGCGGGTGGGGATGACACCCACCGCATAACTCAGCTCCGGATGGTGGTAAAAGGGCGAGAAGCGCTCGCGCCTGACCTTGGTGGTGGCCGCGTCGAAGAAGATCACGCGTCCCTTTTGCCAGACCACCGTGTCGGGGAACTGATCCAGCGCTTTGTCTCGATTGCGCGCGGCACGGGCGTAGGCCTTCTCCATGTCGGGGCGCGAGGCGACGTTGTCCAGATCGCCGGCGCTCAAGGCTTGGGTGATCTCATCGGTCCAGTTGGGGTGCGGGGCGACCGACAAGGAGCGCATGATGCGCAGGGCCGCATTGTCGCCAAAGATGGCTTGGTCCACATCCTTGAAGGCCGCGGCATCGATGATGTCCGACCACTTGGACATCTCTTCGAAGCGCTCGGGCACGTGGTAGCCCCAATGCTCTTTGGCATGGCCCAGGATGATCGGCGGGCAGGAGGGGGACTTTGCATCCCAATTCCATCGCTCGTTGGGTTCGTACGATGCCTGCAGTTCCGGTGTCAGGAAGGTGGTCGGGTGGTGGTCGAACCAATAATCCGCCCGCGGGTGGAAATGGAAATCCACGATGGCGAAACGCTCTCCCACGGAGAAATCATCCCAGTTCCGACTTTGATCGTAGTTGATGTGGCGGAAGCGGATTTGCTTTTCCCCCTGTCCACGCAAGACACGCGCCAAAATGGCGCCGGACACCATGCCATCGAAGTCGCGGTGGTAGTAGATGGTTAGCAGGCTCAAGGGAAGATGGTGGCTTGGGGAGGGATGGGGGATGGCTTTGCAAGGCCCGTTCTCGCCACCTTAGCCGCTGATTCACCGAAAGAACACGGGCAAGGCGTCTAAGTCCGAGCAGTCGTGCCGGGGACGGTCCAAGGTCAGGTGGCACGGGGCCGCCCGCAAAACTCGCTAATCTGCCCAGGGACGCGGCTTCCATGTTATGGTCCCCGCATCTGCGCCCGCGAGCGCCGGAGCCCCTATGGACAAGATGCTTTCGGAACTGTTTGAAATTGCCCAGGAATTGCTCGATGGGAGCCAGGACACCGGTCGCCTGGAGCGTTTGACTCCAGGGGAGTTGGTGCAGCGCGTGCCGCTGGGTTTGGGCCCCAAGGGCGTGCCCATGGATCAGGTCCTCGATCGCATGCGGCAGGTGGTGCGCTACACCCCCAAAACCTCGAGCCCGCGCTTCTTCAACCAGCTCTTCGCGGGGTGCCAGCAGGCAGCCGCTGCGGCCGAAATGCTCACGGGTTTGCTCAATGTGTCCATGTACACCTACAAGGTGGCGGGGCCCATGATTCTCATCGAGAACGAAGTGCTGGGTCGCATGTGCCGGGTGGCCAGCTTTCCCGATGGATTCGGCATCGCCGTTCCGGGCGGGTCGATGGCGAACCTGGTGGCCATGGTCTTGGGGCGCAACAAGGCCCTGCCCAACATGCGAGCGGAAGGCAGCGATGGGCGGCGCATGACCTTCTATGTTTCGAAGGAGGGCCACTACTCCATCGTCAAGAACGCGGGTATTCTGGGCACGGGCCGCGACAATGTGCGACCCATAGACAGCGATGATCGCGGGCGCATGTGTGTACGAGCTTTGCAGGCAGCGATCAGCAAAGATATCGAAGAGGGGGCGGTGCCCTGCGCTGTGGTTGCGACCATGGGCACAACCGTGCTGGGGGAGTTCGATCCCCTGCGCGAGGTCGCTGAGGTCACCCGCCGTCACAACATTTGGCTGCACGCCGATGGGGCTTATGGGGGCACTATGCTGCTGCACCCCGAAGGCCGCAAAAAGTTCGATGGTTTAGAGTTGGCCGACTCGCTCACTTGGGATGCCCACAAGGCCATGGGCATCCCCTTGATGTGCTCCATGCTGCTCACGCGCGACCCACACGTGATCCGGGAATGCATGGGCGAGACCGCAGATTACCTATTCCAGGGCGATGAGGATTTGCTCAATCCGGGGACCCGTTCACTCCAATGCGGTCGGCGAAACGACACTTTTAAGTTGTGGGCTGCTTGGTTGAACCTGGGTGACGAAGGTTGGGCTGAGCGAATTGGGAAGCAGCTGCACTTGGCGGCCTATGCCGCGGACAGGATCCGGTCGGAGCCGCGCATGTCCTTGTGCCAGGATCCGGTTAGCACGAACATATGCTTCAGGGTCGATGGGCTGGCTGCGGATGAAGCATGCACCGCCTTGCAGGAAGCAGGTGAAGCTCTGATTGGTCATGGCACCGTACGGGAAGAGGTGGTTTTTAGGCTGGTTACGGTGAACCCGGAATTGCTCGAAACGCAGCTAGATACGCTGTTTGAGGCCATTCTAAGGCTGTTGTAGCCATTGACCCTGGTTTTGGGGTTTTGGCACAAGGAACAATCGTGAAAGGGTTTTATGGTTCGTACGCAGCCATGCATGCAGCTTGTATCAGCCCCATGCAAAGGCCTGGTGCCCAGGTCTACCGCAATACACGTCGCCGTGTTTCTGCTAGTACTTCATAGCGCGTAGGCACCTTGTCGTAGAGTCCGATGAACGTGTTGCTCTCAGGCCTATCCGTGTCCCTGTGATCGTCCGCCCAGTGGGGCGGGATCGTTTGATATAGAAGTCGCACAGAAACGATGTGCAAGTTCATATCGCGTTGCCCCTCGGGCAGTTCGATATTGAAATGGACCCGGTCCGATCCACCGGTGAAGTCCTTATCCTCGCCGATTCCAACCGGGTTCGTTTGTTCGCTATGGGGACCATCCATTTTCCAACCCTTGGGCAAGAGTCGGTTGTCCTTGCCCACGCTGGCCATATGACTCAAGAGGGTCGTGCGCACGCCCTCCGCATTTAGGGCGATGGTCTGGTACACCTGCACCTGGTCCGCTTTGGTGATGTGATCCCTATGGGGCATGATGTTCGTTGTGCCGCGCGGCACGATGCGTCCAGTCTTGTCCGGTACTCCGCAGTTGAACCAGGTCTCACGGTTGGTGGAAATTGTGACTTCTAACCAAACACGACGGGAGGGATAGGCGCTGGGCAGCTTGTGACCGGCCAAGTTGTCCACGGCCACGTCAAACAGGAGTTGGGCGCCTTCCACCCGGGCGTTTTCCACGTCCAAGCTGGCGGTGCGCTGCTCCAATTGGCGGCGTGTTTCCTGGGCGGACTTGGCCAGGGAGTCCAGGGGCGAAAGCACTCCCAGGGTCTCCTTTCCGATGGCCAGCATGTCCAACAGGAATGCGTTACCACCCACGATGGAGTGGGAGCGCACCTGCTCGCGATCCTCCAAGAACGGAAAGTCAAAACCACCGGGGTTGTGGGCGAGTTTCATGTCGCCCATGCCAGCCATATGGCAGGCCTGGCAGGAGCGCGAATCTTCGGTGTACCCGTCTTCGTAGGAGTAGACGCTATTGCGCCATTCCAGGTACGGGGACTGTTCTAGGAACGGTTTTGCGCCGGGGGCATGGGCCGTTTCAAGCGTGTGGCACGTTGCGCACATGGAGGACTCGACCATGTGTTGCCCGAAGTTGATGTCGTACCCGGTCATGGCTGCCATGGGACCTTGGAAGGGCTCCGGATAGGGGCCATAAAGATTCAGGTCATAATCGAGCGGCAGGTTGCCATCCATGGTGCTGCGCTCCCCGAGACCTTCGCCGGTCATGCGGTGGCAGACGGTGCAGGTGACGCCTTCGTGGGCAGCGGGATCCGGCAACAGATCGGCCAGTCGTGGTAGCTCCTGGCCGGTCATACGCGCTTCGTGAACGGAAGCTGGGGTATGGCAGCGAGTGCAAAGGGCTTCGATCTGCGCATGCATGGATGGATCGCTGACCGAAAGCTCACGGGCCACTTGCGCCCGCCAGTAGGGGTCAAAAAATGAATTGGCCATGACAGATCCCTTCCATGTGCCATGGGGGGATGCATCCTCCCCCGTTTCACTCCAGAGGGCTTCCGCGTCGGGGCTCGCGTCGTGGCAAGCTTCGCAGGTTTCCGCAAGGATGAAGACGCGACCGTCGTCTTCCTCTTCCAACTCTTCGGATTCCTGGGCAGGCTGGAAAGCCAGGCCCAAGCAGGCGGTTAGGCAAAGAAGGGTGACGCTTCCGGAGGAGTGCCGGGCCATGGGGGTTCGAAGGGTACGCATTCTATGAGTATAGAACCGGCACCCCCGTAAGGCCAATGTTTGCCCGATACTTGGGGGAACTGCCGATCGTCAGGGAGCTTCGCCCCTGGATTCCTTCCAAGCTGCGATGATGTCGTCGGCCAGCGGCTTTTCCGAGAGCGGCACACCCACCTCGTTGGCCCCCAATTTCTGGGCCATGCCGAATTCGTCGGAGAGCAGGTCGCCCGCCACCCGGGCATGCAAGCCTTCGCTCTTGAGAAGACCACACATGATTTGGGCTGCCCCGTAACTGGGGGCCACGTGCACGGTGACCAAGTCAGATTCTGTCATGGTGGGTCCCTTAGGTTGCGGATGAGATCGGAGTGAGTTGCCCGCGAGGTGGGCGCGCTGGCTCTTTTTGAGGCAGACCGGAATGGATGCCGTGGCGGCTCAGATTGAGACCTGACAGTGTAGTCTATTTCCGCCGTTCCGCTCGAAATTATCACCGCCTGGGCATTCGCATGGCCGACTCCAACGCCAATTCGGAGCCGTGGGTCCCCACCTTGCCCCTATCTCGCAAATCGGGGGAGGGGGGGGCTCGGGCCAAGCCTGAGAATCCCCACCGGCTGGTCCCCTAGAAACGGCTCACTGGGTTACGGTACACCTACTTCTACGAATGCTCTCCTTGCACTGAGACCTCCACCTCACGCTGCCGCTCCTCTCCAACATCTGCCATGATTCTATCGATTGCTGCCCTGGTTCTCCTAACCCCTCCGGGGACTTGGTATGTGGACGCACAGGCTACGGCCCCTGGTTCGGGGACCCTCGCTCAACCCTACACACGAATCGATTATGCATTGGCGCAATCGGGCACCCAGAGCGGTGATGTGATTCTCGTTTCGCCCGGTGATTATGTGGATGAGAACATCGATTTCCTGGGTAAAAGTGTTCTGGTCGAGAGTACTGGAAGTGCCGCGGATACCTGGATCTCAGGGTTGGGTGCAGGAACCAGCAATCCCCATCCGTTGGTGACCGCAGCCAATGGGGAGAGCGATGGTTCGAGGCTGAAGGGTTTCACCCTGCGCAATGCTTCCGGGCGTTATGGTGGGGGTGGAGGAGCACTGTACTGCTTCGGTTCCAGCCCCAACATCGAAGCGTGCCGATTCGAAAACAACTTTGGTGGGCAAGTGGGGACCGCTGCTTTCTTGGAGGGTGGCGCTCCTAGTTTTATCAACTGCTGGTTCGGTGGCAACGGGGGCGAGGGTTCCCTGTTCGCGTTGGAGAGCGCGATCAAGATGACCGGTTGTTTCTTCGCCGATAGCGCATCGCTGCCCTATGGCAGTTTGAGGTTGATAGGCGGGAGCCTGGTAGCCAGCGGCTGCTTCTTTGATGGCGAGAGCGGTGCCATCGGTCATCCAGAAACGGCCATGCATATCTCCGCTATTGGGACCCGGTTGAGCTTGGACCACTGCCACTTCCGGTCCTCCTTAGGCACCATGGTCTCTGGCCGTGGCCTGTACCTTGAGAATTGTGTGAGCCTCATTTCAGAGTCGACTTTCACGGACATGCACCCACAGGACGTTCCAGGTGGCGCGTTTCTGGCCTTGGGGGGTACACTTACGGTTTCGAGTTCTAGTTTTGTCGGATGCGCAACGGAGCTGGGGGTTGGCGGTGCCATGGCCTTGGTTGGTAGTTTCGCATCATTTACCGATTGTGATTTCCTGAACAACTCCAGCGCTTCCTTCGAAAAGTCTGGAGGGGCGATCTACAAGTGGGGTTTCCAGGACCTGGTGATCGACAATTGCCTATTCGACGGCAACCTGGCCGGAGAGGGAGGAGCGCTCCACCTCGCCTTTGGCCCCGCCCAAGTCACAGATACCGATTTCTTGAACAATGTGGCCTCAACCTTGGGGGGAAACACGCCCCCCGCCCGCGGGGGTGCGATCGTGGCCCTCGGCGCCTTGTCGGTGGAAGGCAGTACATTCGTCGACAACCTTTGTTCGGCAGACGAACCGGGATCCACGGGGCATGAAGCCCTGGGGGGAGCGATCTACCTGGATGCCCCAGGCCAGTTGACCGAATGCACCATGCACGGGAACGTGGCGTCGGGTCAGAACCTCGCTTTCGGCGGAGCTGTTTTCTGCGGGTCCGGAGCGGCTGGGTCCCAGATGGATCATTTGCAATTGCGCCGCAATCGGAGCCAAACGGGCCCGGGTGGAACGGCACAAGGTGGAGCCTTGTCAGGTTTGTACAGTGCTTCCCATTGCTCCTTCATCGAAAACGCAGCCAATGGGGGGGGGGCTTCCGTTTTCGGGGGCACTCTGGACCATTGCATCCTTTCACGTGGAACGTCCAACGAGGTCGCCGGATTCGTCGATATCACCTATAGCTTGGTTGAAGGCGGTTTCCTGGGTCAGGGCAATATTGGTGGGGATCCGCTCTTTTGGGGGTTGTATGACCTGCACCTCATGCCCGGATCCCCCTGTATTGATTCGGGTGATCCCCTGGCACCGGTTGACGTGGATGGCACGCGCGCCGACATGGGGGCCATCCCCTATGATTATGAGCACTGCGGACCGGGATGCATGGGGCAGATCAGTACCGCGTCTTGCAACAGCAATCCGAATTCCACCGGTTACGAAGCCCTGACCCGCGCAATGGGTTCAACGACCGTCGGTGACAACTTGGTGATCCTGGTGAGTGAGTACTTACCCGTTGGAATGCTGGGCTATTACCTGGCGGCGTCCACCGGGGGATTCACCCCTAATTTCGGCGGCGGCAATGGCAATCTGTGCCTGGGTAGTGGCCTGTTGCGTCTGCATGATCGGGTGCAATTCGTCAACGCGGCAGGGCAGGTGAGCCGAACCGTAGATCTGACCCAAATGCCCCAGGGAACGGTTGTCAACGCCGGCAGCACGTGGACTTTCCAACTCTGGTTCCGGGACTTGAGTGGGACGCAATTCAGCACAAACACGAGCTCTGCGGCCCAAATCGACTTCCACTAGCCTGGTTGTTTCTTGAAGACGGGCTCCAGGAACCGAGAGGGGCTCGAAGGGCCCGTTTGCGAAGCCTGGGGTACGTATTCATGAAATATCCGGGCTAAGGGGGGGCAAGTCCCCAATTCGTGGCCTTGTTTGAGGGAGCAGGGCTCGACATGGGCATGCAAATGGTTTTGGATGGGGCCGAGCCCTATCCAGAACCATGTTTGAATCCCTCACCCAACGACTGACAAATTCCTTCTCCTTCTTCCGCGGCAAGCGTGAACTGACGGAGGAGAACATCGGCGAGGGCCTGGAGCAGGTGCGCAGCGCCCTCCTGGAAGCCGACGTGCACTTCAAGCTCGCCCGGGAGTTCACGGGGCGTGTCAAAGAGCGCGCCCTGGGCGGGGACCGCATGCAGGGCGTGGAGGCCTCGGACCAATTTGTGCACGCCGTGCACGCCGAATTGGTCGAGCTCATGGGCCCCGAGGACGCGCGCCTCGAATACGCCAAAACCGGCCCCACGGTGCTGTTGATGGCAGGTTTGCAGGGTGCTGGTAAGACCACCACTTGCGCCAAGTTGGCCAAGTACCTGGGCGACAAGGACGGCCGCCGGGTGTTGATGGTGGCGGCTGACGTGAAACGTCCCGCGGCCGTGCAGCAGCTTCAGATTCTGGGCAAGCGCATCGGCGTGACCGTGTTCCACAAGGAGGGCGCCACGCCCCCCGAGGTTTGCAAGGCCGGCGTGGAAGAGGCCAAGCGCACCGGTTGCGATCTGGTCATCCTGGACACCGCGGGCCGTTTGCACGTGGACGCGGAGATGATGGATGAGGTGGCCGAGATCGCCAAGGCCACCAAGCCGCACAACCAGGTTCTGGTGGTGGATGCCATGACCGGGCAGGACGCGGTCCAATCGGCCAAGGCCTTCCACGAACGCCTGAACCTGACCGGCGTGATCCTGACCAAGATGGATGGTGACGCCCGCGGCGGTGCCGCCGTCAGCCTCAAGGAGGTGACCGGGGCCCCGATCCTGTTCCTGGGTACCGGCGAGCACATCGACGACATCGACCGCTTCCAAGCGGAGCGCATGGCCGGGCGCATCCTGGGCATGGGCGACGTGGTCGGCCTGGTGGAGACCGCATCCGAGAAGATCGACGAGGACGAGGTCCAGGCGGGCTTCGAGAAGATGGTGATGGGCACCTTCACCCTCGAGGACATGCTGGGCATGATCCGCATGATCCGCAAGCTGGGGCCCATGAAGAAGGTTTTGGGCATGATGCCCGGCATGGGGCAGCTGGGGGACATGGACCTGGACGAAAGCCACATGAACCGCCTGACGGCCCTGTTCACATCGATGACGCCCGGGGAGAGGATCAAGCCCGACATCTTGGATGTGAGTCGTCGCCGGCGCATCGCCAAGGGTGCTGGCCAGGAACTCAGTGCCGTCAACGACCTGCTCAAGCGCTTCAAGGACATGAAGAAGATGATGAAGCAGCTCAACAAGATGGGCATGGGGTCGATGTTGGGCGCCAAGGGCAAGCGCGAAGCCCTGGCCGGGATGTCTCCTTCAGGGGCAATGATCGATCCCAAAGCTGGCAAGGGCGGCAGGATGTCCGGAATGCCCGGCATGGGCGCTTTGGGCAACCTTTTTGGAGGTAGTGGGGGTGCTGGAGGTGGCGGAATGCCCGCTGGCATGCCTGAAATGCCCCCTGGAATGGACCCCTTTGGGGCGCGGCCGATGGGGTCGTCGGCCACTCGGAAGGCTGGCAAGAGCGCTGATGCGCGCAAAAAGGAGAAAGCTAAGGCCAAGGCGCGACGCAAAAACCGCAGGAAGAAGTAGACACCCGGCCCTTTCTTGTGTCTGATCCCCGGCTAGTACTTGCGGGGGAAGGCTCACAGCCGGCCTCCGCCGTCCGGTTTTCGTGGTATGTACGCCCCGCTTTTTTCGGTCGACTAGACCTCGAGCAGGGCCTCAAGCCGTGTTCCCAATCCAACTCGGAAGCCGTTCGCGCCTCCGTTGTCGAAAGCAATCCCTCAATCCCACCCAAGGACGATCCTCGCCCATGGCAGTAGTCATCCGCATGAAAAGAACAGGCCGCAAAAACCGGCCCTGTTACCGCATCTCCGTCGCCGATTCTCGCTCCCCGCGTGATGGCCGCACCTTGGAGACCCTGGGCCTTTACGACCCGGTTTCCCCCAGCAAGGATGCCCAGGTCCGCGTGGACGTGGACCGTGCTCGCTTCTGGTTGACCAATGGTGCCCTGCCCTCCGAAACCGTGCGTTCGCTCTTCAAGCGCTCAGGTGTTTACGTTGACTTTGGCAAGGCCAAGGCCAAGCGTGACCGCTCGGGTCGTAAGAAAGCAACCGCCAAGGGAACACAGCGCAGCAAGGATCAATCCATGCGCGCCGACCGCAAGAAAACTCGCCAGAGCGCACGCGCCGCCGAGCGCAAGGCTGCCGCTGCTGCGGAAGCCGCGACTGAAGAGTAGTCGCTTGCAAAGGGGAGGCTGAGCCAGTCTTTGCCTCCTCTTTCGAGAACCCTCCACTCCAGTATGTGAGTGGATCTGGAGGCCACATGGTGGCTCCAATCGGGGCGGTGGGCATGAACGCAGCGCCACCCGTTTGCCCTGAGGTCATGGTCCGTACCCATGGCCTGCCTGTCGGAAATTTCCGTTTCGCGTTCAATCGACCCACGTCCACCCTGGAGTAATCTCCCTTGGCTAAGAAGGCTGACTTCGCAAAGCGCTTGATCCAGGAGATCAAGCCGCGCCACCCCTTCCCGACAGCTCCGAAAGAGGGTCTTTCCCTCATGGAGCAGGGTGCCGTCTTGGTGCTCATGCGCCACCTGACCCAGACCCAGTCGGAAGCTTCCGTCGAGGCTTTGCGCGATGGCATTGGGGACTGGAATGAGGCCCGGGTCTGTCAGGTGCAGGAGTTGTCACCTTTCATCAAGACCTCTTCGCGCAAGAAGGGGATGGAGCTGCTCAACTCCCGCGCACCCGCCGCTCGAGCGCTCAAGGACTATCTGCAGGATGTCTTCCAGCAAACCCATGGTCTGGATTTGGAGTTCTTCCGTGAGGATGGCGCGGATATCTCCAAAATCATGGAGGACTTCCAAGTTCTCGACCTGCCTGGCATCGCCTACCTCTTCTGGTATGCGCGTGAGGAGGAAATGCCCAGTCACATCGCCCTGCTCAAGCTGTTGGACCGTTTGGGCTTGATCCCGCGTACGACCTCTGCTCCGCGGGGGCGTGCTTCCATGGAAGCCTTGCTGCCCAAGAAGGAACACCTGGAGTTTGTCCTGTCGGTCCACGAGGTTTTGGGCCACTGGGCGGACGCAGAAAACCCGTCTTACGTGATCCACGAGCTCCTGCGCACCCTGCCTTATGGGCAGAAGGCGTTTGACGATCGTGAGGCATCGATCAAGCGCGAGAAAATCGCGGCAGAGAAGGAAGCCGCCCGCGAAGCCTTGGCTGCCAAAAAACAGGCTGAGAAGGACGCGAAGGAGTTGGCCAAGGTGCAGAGGCGCAAGGATGCTGCCGCAGCTAAGGTGCGCAAGGAGCGCGAAAAGATGCAGCGCATCGCTGCTCGAAAGGCCGCTGCTGAAGCCAAGAAGAAAGCCGCCCTCAAGAAGATCGCCGACCAGAAAAAGGCGGCAGCAAACAAGAAGATCGCGGAGGCCAAGGCCAAGAAGGCGGCAGCCAAGAAGGCCATCGAGAACAAGAAGAAAGCAGCGCTTGCCAAGAAAACTGCGGCCAAGAAGGCCATCGCCGACAAGAAGGCTGCCGACAAGAAGGCTGCCGACAAGAAGGCTGCCGACAAGAAAGTTGCTGAAAAGAAGGCTGCCGCGAAGAAAGCCGCAGTTAAGAAAATTGCAGCCAAGAAGACTGCTGAAAAGAAACAAGCTGCGACCAAAAAAGCTGCAGAGCAGAAAAAAGCCGCAGCCAAGAAAGCTTCGGCCAAAAAGTCTGCCTCCAATAAGAAACCTGCAGCCAAAAAAACCCCTGCTAAGAAGAAGTCGGCCACCAAAAAAACTCCAGCAAAGAAAGCCCCGGCCAAGAAGAAGCCCGCAGCCAAGAAGAAGCCCGCAGCCAAGAAGGCTCCCACCAAGAAGGCCCCCGCAAAGAAAGTGCCGGCTAAGAAGAAGCCGGTAGCCAAGAAAGCCCCGGCCAAGAAGAAGCCCGCAGCCAAAAAGGCCCCCGCCAAGAAAAAAGTGGCTGCCAAAAAGAAAACGACCAAGAAAAAGGCCCCGCGCAAGCGCTGATACCGATGGTCGGTTCCCACAAACCGGCCCTGGTGCTGGCTTCTGCCTCACCCCGGCGCCGCGACCTGCTCGAGCAGGCCGGGGCGAAGTTCGAGGTGTTGGTTTCCCACGCGGATGAGACCCTGGTGGGGAATCCAACCCCCGCCGACGCCGCCGAGTCCCTGGCGCGCTTGAAAGCCCTGGCTGTGGCGCAGATCCTGCCAACCGATCGTTGCTGTTGGGTGCTGGGGGCGGACACGGTGGTGGCCCTCGGCCCTGACGCCGATGCTACCCTGCTGGGCAAACCCGCAGACGATGCCGAGGCCAGGGCCATGCTCGAGTCCTTGTCAGGGACTCGTCACCGGGTCATTACGGGGGTTTGTGTGGTGTCCTGGCCCTCTGGAGGGGTCCTGGTGGACCACGAGTGCACCTTCGTGACCATGCGGAAGATTACCTCGCTCGAGGTTCAGGCCTACGTTGCCAGCGACGAGTGGCGCGACAAGGCCGGTGGTTATGCCATCCAGGAGAACGCGGACGCCTTTGTGGAACGCCTGGAGGGGGGCGGATTCGACAATGTGGTCGGCCTTCCCGTTCAAAGAGTTTTTGAAATGCTTTCCCGGGCAGGCTTGCCCTAGGGGCCACCCGACCGTATTCTCTGCGACCCGAATGCCCGGGACTGGCCCATAGAAACGGCCCCCAAACTAAGGGCGAACCTACCATGAAAGCCAAAATCCACCCCAAGTACGTCGAGTGCAAAGTGCACTGCGGCTGCGGCAACGAATTCACCACCCGATCGGCTGTGGCTGAGTTGAAGATCGAAATCTGCAACGACTGTCACCCCTTCTTCACCGGCAAGCAAAAGCTCGTCGATGCGGCAGGTCGCGTGGACCGTTTCAACAAGAAGTACGGCAAGAAAAAGGCGTAGTCTGGGTTCGCAGGTCGGGACAGGATTCCCTGGACCGGTTGCGATTCAGCCAATCCTATGGCAAACCTGCACCCTGCGCTGGTCAGCAAACTTCGAGAGCGCGCCGAGCGTCACGCGGAGCTGACCGATCAGATGGCCGACCCCGAGTTGGTCGCTGACAACAAACGCTTCACCGTAGTGTTGCGTGAGCGCGGAAGCTTGGAGCAAAGCAGGGAACTTTACGACCAGGTCATGGCCGTGGAAGCCCGTCGCTTGGAGGCCCAGGAGATCCTGGATTCCGGTGACGAAGAAATGGCCGAACTCGCCGAAGAGGAACTCGCCGAGGCCAACGCGGAAGAAGCCTCGCTTGACGAGGTCATCAAACTCGCACTCATTCGAGATGAGGATGACGACCGCGACAAGGTGATCTTCGAGATGCGCGCCGGTACCGGTGGTGACGAGGCTTCATTGTTCGTGGGCGATCTGTTCCGCATGTACGGCCGCTACTTTGAAGGCCGCCACTGGAAGGTGGAACTCATCAGCGAAAGTATCTCTGAGGTTGGCGGTTACAAGGAATTGTCCTTTGGCGTGTCGGGCGAAGGAACCTGGAGCGCCCTGCGATTTGAATCCGGCGTGCATCGCGTGCAACGTGTGCCTTCCACCGAGACCAAGGGGCGCGTGCATACTTCCGCCGCAACGGTTGCCGTTCTTCCCGAGGCAGAGGACGCCGACGTGGAACTCAACGACACCGATCTGCGCATCGACACAATGCGCTCATCGGGCCCCGGCGGCCAGTCCGTGAACAAGACCAGCTCCGCGGTTCGCATCACCCACCTGCCCACCGACACGGTGGTGGTATGTCAGGACGAAAAGTCCCAGCACAAGAACCGGGCCAAGGCCATGCGGGTCCTGCGTTCGCGCCTTTTCGAGGCCGAGCGCATGCGCATCGCGAACGAACGCTCCGAGGCACGTCGCTCCCTGGTGGGCACCGGGGACCGCAGCGGCAAGGTTCGCACCTACAACTTCCCCCAAAACCGGCTGACCGACCATAGACTGGAGGGCCGTGAGAACAAGAACTTCAGCCTGGAGCAGGTCATGGGGGGGCGCTTGGAGCCCGTCCTGGCCGAACTCGAAGCGCTGGAGCGTGAAAACCGGCTCAAAGAGCTGTAACCAGACCCCGGTTCCTCCGGTAGATTTGATTCACAGGCAGAGGCCCACCCGAAAACCAAAAAAACTACGGCCGCGCAATGAACCCCGCTGCCGCGGCCCGTTCCCCGTCCCCAACCCGGATTGAACCATGAGCGAAGAAGAGCAAGAACCCAAGACCGAATCCCCCCGCAAGCCGGCTGCCGCGCCCCAAAAGCGCGAGCTCGAGCAGGCGCCCCTGATGCTGCGCAAGGCGTCTTGGATATTGGTGGCGGGCGCCATGTTCCCATTCTTTACCGCACTTCAATATGCTTCTGCAGCAGTGCATAAGGCCGGGGGGGATACCCAGAGTTTTGACTGGAAGACCTGGGCGATCATTAAGGTCCTCGTTGTCATCGGAGGGTGGGTCGCGTATGAATCCTCCCTTGCCCGTTCAGGTGACAAGCCTAAGAGTGTTCTCATGGGGCTTGGCAAGGCCCACGCCAAGGCTGGAGTGGGAGTGGCGGCCATTTTTTGGATTGGTGCTCTTGTGTTCCTTTTCATGGGAGACGGGGTGTCGGTCGTCAATGGTGAGGGGAAGTTGACCCAAGTGTTCACATGGGGCATGGCCGCTGAAGTGCTGACCCTCATGCTCGGCATGTACGCCATCGAGCACATCCATGGCTACGAGCACGGCGGCAAGTTCAACCCGCTCGTGCCCTTGCTCATGTTGGGCCCTGGAATCGCTGGCGTAATGAACTTGCTTTGGTCATTTTCAGCATTTGATAACCCGCACATCAAGCTCGGCGCCATCGGCCTGATCGGCAGCGTCATCGTCGCCGCCGGCGGCATCTTCGCCATCAAGATCATGATCGACTCGATGAAAGAGGCCAAGGTGCAAGGCGAGATCAAAAAGGCCGCCATGCGCGAAGCGCGCAAAGCCGAACGCGCCGCCAAGCGCACCGCCAAGTAATTCGGAGCTCGCACCCATCAGGGTGTGTTCCGGGCTGCGAAGTACCGACAACAAAGAGCAAGGCGCCGCGGGGCGCCTTGCTCTTTGTTGTAGGTGCCCCTTCTGACAGCCTGGGTTCCGTGTTGGTCCTTCAGGCAGGGAAGGACGCAAGGCCCCATTCACACGGGACTTTGCAAGGCCTGCCCCAAGCCAGGGGCTCTCGATCCAGCTCAGGTCCCAGAAGCGGCCCTGCAGGGGTGTCGGGGTCCATAATCCGGGCTTCCCCCGGGCAATACCAACACGGAACCCGGGCAGTTCCGTACTTTTTAAACGCCAATGTGCGCCGACGCACGCAACCCCATACCATCCACCCATGTCCAGCCCCGAGACCCCAGGCCCCCAGAACGTGGGCGAGATGCAAACCATGGCGCGCTCCTTCTTGCAGCGCAAGGGCATCGAGGAGTCGCGGCTCGAGGCCGACCTGCTGGTGGCCCACGCCCTCAAAATGGACCGCCTGGGCATGTTGCTGCATCTGGACAAACCCCTGCTGCCCGAGGAGGTCGACACGGCTCGCGAGCTCCTGGTGCGCCGCTCCAAGCGCGAGCCGGTGGCTTACATCACCGGCCAACGCGAATTCTACGGCCGCAATTTCCACGTGGGCTCCGGCGCGCTGATCCCGCGCCCCGAGAGCGAACTCTTCATCGACCTGGTCAAGCAGTGGGGCAAAGACGGCTTGCTGCCTCAAAAACCGCGTTTCTTCGACCTGGGTACGGGCAGCGGCTGCCTAGCGATCAGCCTCTCCCTGGAGATCCCCGATGCCCAGGTTGGGGCGGTGGACCTGAGCCCGGAGGCTCTGGAATGGGCGTGCCGCAACGGAGCCGAGCTCGGCTCTGGGGTGACCTTCCACGAGGGCGACGGATTTGAGGTTTCCCGGGCCCAAGGTCCCTTCGATGTGTGGCTATCAAATCCGCCTTATGTGCGCCTGGATGAGGGGGCTGCCATGGAGCCAGAGGTGCGCGACTACGAACCCGCACAAGCCCTTTTCGCCCCCGAGGGGGATCCGGATCACTTCGTCCGGCGCCTGCTGGACGACTTTCCGGAGGTGGTGGCCCCGGGCGGATTTCTGCTGGTGGAACTCGGCCACGACCAGGCTGAGCGCGCCCTGGCGATGGCGGCGCAGCGAAATCTGAGCGCGCGCATAGAATCCGATTTAGCACGCATTCCACGCCTCCTCATCGTCGGCCCCCGAGGTTAGACTCTGCGCCGAATCCCCGGCTTCCGCCGGAAGCCCCCGCGGGGATCGTGCCCCTTTTCTCGCTGGAATCTGCCCATGTTGCCCATCATCGAGCCCTTCCGTATCAAGTCCGTCGAACCGATCCGCATGACCTCCCGGGAGGAGCGCGTCGAGCTTCTCAAGAAGGCCCACGGCAACCTGTTCTTCCTGCATTCGCGCGACGTGCTGATCGACCTTCTGACCGACAGTGGCACGGGCGCCATGAGTAGCGAACAGTGGGCCGCCGTCATGCGTGGCGATGAGAGCTACGCCGGTTCACCCAGCTACCTGCGTTTTGAAAAGGCCGTGCAGGACGTGATGGGCATGCCCGAGGTCATCCCGACCCACCAGGGCCGCGCCGCCGAGCACCTGCTGTTCAGCATCTATGGTGGGGAAGGCAAAGTGGTTCTCAACAACACCCACTTCGATACCACGCGCGCCAACTGCGAGGTCAGCGGCGCCCTGGCGCTCGACCTGCCTTGTGAGGAATCCAAGAACACCAACGACCTGGTTCCGTTCAAGGGCAACATGGACCTGGTCGCCCTGCGCGAGAACCTTGTGAAGCACGGCAAGAACGTGACGATCGTGATGGTCACCGTCACCAACAACGCCGGCGGAGGCCAACCCGTCTCCCTGGAAAACGTGCGCGGTATTCGTGCCCTGTGCGATGAGTTCAATGTGCCGCTCTACATCGACTCCTGCCGCTTTGCCGAAAACGCCTGGTTCATCAAGCAGCGCGAAGAGGGTCAAGCCGATCGCAGCGTGGCCGACATCGTGCTCGAGATGTACTCCATGGCCGACGGTTGCACGATGAGCGCCAAGAAGGATGGCATGGCCAACATCGGAGGCTTCCTCGCGTGTCGCGACAAGGAACTAGCCGCCGATTTCCGCCGCCGCCTGGTGGTCACCGAAGGTTTCCCCACCTACGGCGGGCTCTCCGGCCGCGACCTGGAAGCGGTGGCCCAGGGCCTTCGCGAAGTCTTGCGCGAGGACTACCTGAACT
The DNA here is from genome assembly GCA_024228395.1 of bacterium. Lineage (GTDB taxonomy): Bacteria > Planctomycetota > UBA1135 > UBA1135 > NORP259. The sequence continues at coordinate 21,993 of JAAETM010000631.1, forward strand.
ACCGCACCGCGTCGATCAACTACGTGGTCGGGCGCCTGCACGACCGCGGCATCCCCGTCCTGCGCCCCGCCGGTGGCCACGCCATCTTCCTCGACGCCGCGCGCTTCCTGGATCATATCCCGTGGCAGCAGTACCCCGGCCAGTCCCTGGCCACCGAGCTCTACCTGGAAGGCGGCATCCGCTCCTGCGAAATCGGCACCTGCATGCTGGGCGGCACCGACCCCGAAACCGGTGAAGAGACCAAGGCCCTACACGAACTGGTACGCCTGGCCATCCCGCGTCGTACTTACACCCAAAGCCACATGGATTACGTGATCGAAATCATCGACGCCGTCTGGCAGAAGCGCGCAAGCCTGACCGGTACCCGCATCACCCAGGCCCCGCCGGTGCTGCGCCACTTCTCGGCGCACTTTGA
>JAAETM010000632.1 GCA_024228395.1 bacterium
AGGGCGCCCTTCCATGTTGGTGCACCCCGAGTTTGTGCAAATGTCCCACGGCGTCGAGCAGGCCAAGGCCCAGGTGAAAGTTGTGGCCACCCTCCAAGAAGCCCTGGCCGAAACCACCACAGTGATCGGGTTCACCGCCCGCGTTCGCGGCAAGCGCCGGCGGGAGGATTGGCGGGAGATGGTGCCGGAGATTCGGGAGAAGCTCGAATCGGGCGACCACCATTTGGCCCTCGTATTCGGCGCCGAGGAAATGGGGCTGACCAAGGAGGAGGTCGACCTGTGCCACCGTTTGGCGCACGTGCGCACCTCCGAGCAGCACACATCCCTCAACTTGGCCGTTTCGGTGGGCGTGATTCTATCCACTCTCTTCACCCGCGAAGGCATCCGCTTGCCTGAACCCGGCGGCCGCATGCTCAGCGGGGAAGGCCGCGAATTCCTCAAGTCGCGCATGATCGAGGTCTTCGGCGGCAGTGTCGCTCGCTCCGAAGAAGCCTCCCGCCTCATCACCGCTTCGATCGAGCGCGTCTTCTCCCGTGCCGAACTAGAAGACCGCGACGCCCGCGCCTGGCATCTCATGCTGCGCGCCCTGGGCAACGAAACCCGACCCGACGCCATGGGCCTCTCACCCAACTCCAAAGGCGCCCGCCGCGCCCGCCTCAAGCAGCGCCACGAGGACGGCACCGCTGGAACCCCGAACGATCCTAGCTAAAGTGCGGCCGGGCTAGGACCCGTGAGCCGTACTACAAAAACCACCCAGGGTGACCCGTTCGATGGGGCCTTCGAGGATGTGCTCTTCCGTGGTCACCGTAAGCGTGTGATCCTGAATGGTCAGGAACCAGGACACCTTGCGTTTCAAATCCTGGGCGAGTTTATTGACCAGGTCAGGGGGCAGGCGGAAGACCTGAATCGCTTCAGCCTTGTGAATCTTCCTGCGGCGCCACTCTTTCAAGAGCGCGTCCTCCGGCTTGGCCGTGAAGACGATCACGTTGGGGCAGCGCTTGCTGATGCGGTGCAAACGCTCCGCGGACGGTAACCCGACCTCGATCCAGGTGGCGACCTGCCCAGTTAAATCGTGGGCCCACAGGGCCGCATCATCGGGATGCGACAACCCCCTCCCGAACTCAAGCCCATCGCAGTGCGCAACCGCCCGCGCCAGGGCCCGCACGATCAAACGGTCGGGCTCCTCCGAGGCGTGTTGTGCCATGCGCAGATCCAAGGTTTCATAGACCCCGCGGTCGATGTCCGAGAGGTCTAGTTGCAGGCGGAAAACTGTGGATGTGGTACCCAAA